>BEHS01000053.1 GCA_002898895.1 bacterium HR16
GGCGCATGATAAGGTAGTAAGGCTCCATTTGCTGGAACTCACCGCCCTGTACGGTACTCTCAGGCGACTGCTGTTTGGCGATTTCCCACTGGTCTTCGCGCATGTAGAACACGCGCGGGTCGCGCATGTGGTACAGCGCCCAGATGTTGCTCTGGATGCGGAACAGGTCTTCAGGGTAGCGGATATGCTGGCGCAGACTCGGCGGCATCTCAGAAAGCGGCTTGAACAGACCGGGCAGGGCGCGGCGGTAGGTCTGAATCATCGGGTCGCGTTCGTCGGCGATGTAATAGTTCACCGAGCCGTTGTAGGCGTCAATCACCACCTTCACCGCGTTGCGGATGTAGTTCAGGCGGTAGTAACGAAAGGCGTCCAGCGCGATGTCCAGCGTTCTGGCGTAGGGATAGCGGTCGCTCACAGTATAGGCGTCACACATCCACCACAACTTGCCGTCTGCCGCCACGATGTAGGGGTCGCGGTCATGCATCAGGAAGGGGGTAATCACCTGCATCCATTCACGGATGTTGCGCCGGAACAGCAGTCGGCTGTTAGGCGTCAGGTCACCGGAGAGCAGCAGGTAGCTATCTGCCATGCGGAAGGCGTAGGCGAGTTTTGCCAGCAGGTTTCTGCCGATGGGGATACCGCCTGTGCCCTGATAGCGCGTGTACTGGTTTTCGCTCTCCGCACCGCTGTGCAGGGTGGGGTAGTCGAACTCGTCCAGCTTCGAGTCCACGATGACGGGGTTGTCCGTCGCCTCGCCGTAGTAGATTTCCGGTCGCTCCAGCCGGAGGGGAACCTTGCTTTGCGGGGGAATATCGCGCACCAGGTACTCCGGCTGTCCCTGTGCTGTAGCGGTGTTGACCGCAGTCATCACCACACCGTAGCCGTGTGTGTACTGCAAGCGCAGGTTCTGCCATGTTTTGGATGAGGCGGGCAAATCGGGTTGCGATAGCTCGCGGGCGGCTATCATCACCTGGCGGTAGTCGTTGCCGAAGGTGTAGCGGTCCACGTCCACGTCGTTGAACTTGTAATACTGCTTGAACGCCTGCAGCGAGTTGAAAACCATCTGCAGGGGCTGGTAGTCCCAGATGCGCACGTTAGAGAGCGTCTGGCTATTGTTCCGCAGGTCGGCAACGGTCAGGTTGGTATTCGCTTCGAAGGTGCGCTCTTCCACGCTATCCAGCCCGAACGCCTGTCGGGTCGCGGTGAGGTGTCGCTCGATGTAGGGCTTTTGTAAGCCCCACTCGTTAGGATTAACGATAGCATTCTGCACGGCAGCGGGTATCACCGCGTGCACCAGCACCGACATCCCTACCAGCGTTGCCAGCATCACCAGAGGTAGCCGAAGCACACGTCCCTGTCGGATGTTCCACACCAGCGAGGCGGCGGTCAACAGGCTGATTATCAGCAGGGCATATAGCCCGGGCAAGCGCACAGTAGTCTCCACGTAGCCTGCACCGGTGAAAATGCGATTCGGGATGAACAGCACATCGTAGCGGTCCAGCCAGTAGCCCACGCCCCACAGCACCATACACGCCGCCGCGAGCAGGAACAGGTGCGGCTTGACGCCCGGCGAGAAGGCGGTTAGCGTGCCGAATACCTCAAAACCCCTGTTGATGTAGTAGTAAGCAGCGGTGATGACCAGCGTCGCGAAGAGGGAGAAGGTGAGCCAGGTGTGCAGATAGCGCCAGAAGGGCAGACGGAACATATAAAAAGCGATGTCATGTCCGAACAACGGGTCGTGCACACCAAAGGGCTGGGCATGTCGGAATAGCAGCCACTGCTCCCAGTGCCCCGAGCTCTGACTGCCTACCAGCAGTGCGAGCACCAGCACCGACCAGAAGACGAACGACCGAGAAGCGTGCGGTACGGCGATACCCAGCCGAATGCGCAACCGCTCCTCCCACTCCTCGTCCATGCCCGTGCTGAAGCGATGCGCCAGCCACAGGTTGGAGTAGAGCATCAGGAAAAACAACAGGCTGAACACGGCAAACAACGCCAGCCGCGTGCTCCAGATACGGGTGAACAGAGCGGTGTATCCCAGTTCCGCAAACCAGAGCCAGTCGGTATAGAATCGCACGGCTACCACCAGTATCTGAAGCAGCACCAGCGCGCCTATCAACAGCCAGAGCCATATTCTGCGCCGACCGCCTTCTACGGTCAGGGGATAGCGTGCTTCCACTACGGGTGGTTCTCCTCTCCTATGACCATACTCCGGGTATCGGTGTCTCGCACTTCGGGCACTTGCCGGAACCGCTCAGGTGGTCTTCCAGCACACGGAATCCCCATCGCTTCACCAGCAGGGTGTTGCACTGCGGGCAGTAGGTGTTCTCCCATTTACCGACCGCGCCCGGAATGTTGCCCGCGTACACGTAATGAAGCCCCTCACTGCGCCCGATTTCGGCAGCTCGCAGCAGCGTGCGCACGTCGGTATCATCGTGGTCCAGCATTTTATAGTCGCGGTGGAAGGCGGTAACGTGCCACGGGATGTCTGGCGATAGAGACGCCAGGAACCTTGCCGCCTCGCGCAGTTCCTCATCGCTGTCGTTGAAACCGGGCACTACCAGCGTCACCACCTCCAGCCACAAACCGGATTGATGTACCATACGGATACCGTCCAGCACGTTCTGCAGGGTGGTTCCCAGCTGGCGGTAGCTGCGGTCGCTCATGCTCTTCAGGTCGATTTTGTACCCCGCCAGATAGGGGCGCAGGTAGCCGAGCACTTCGGGCGTGAGGTTGCCGTTGGAAACGAACAGCCCACGGATACCATGTGGTTGCGCTGCTTTGAAAACGCTTACTGCCCATTCGGCGGTAATCAGCGGCTCGTTGTAGGAGCTGGTGATGAACGGTGAGTTGTAGCGCAGGGCGAGTTCCACCATCTCCTCTGGAGAAACCCGTTCCACCGGTGCGCCGGCGGCAGGGTCGCGCAACGCCTGCGAGGTAATCCAGTTCTGGCAGTACGAGCAGTGCAGGTCGCAACCCAGCATCCCGAAGGTGAGCGTGCGCGTGCCGGGCATGACGTGGAAGAACGGTTTCTTCTCGATGGGGTCTATGTTCAAACCGCTAACGTATCCCCACGGAGCATACAGCCTGCCCCCCTGGTTAAAGCGCACCTGGCAGATGCCTCGCTTGCCCTCACGGATGAGGCAACGGTGACCGCAGGCGAGGCACTGTACGGAGCCGTCTTCCAGAGAATGATACACCTCCGCCTCGCGGGTCAGGCTATCCAGCATCTCTGCCAGCGAGCCGGTTCTGGTTGATGTCGCTACCGGAGACATCGAACATGCCCCCTTTCTGTTCCTGCCTTGATTCTACCACCAACGGCACACGGCAGGGAAGTGGTAGGCAGAGCGGGAATAGGCTTAGGGGGTGTTCCGTATGCTGCGCGTTCCTGAAATTATCCAGAAGAAGCGAGACGGCGGCGATCTGAGCAGGGAAGAGCTGGAGACGCTCGTGTTGGGTGGTCTGCGCGGCGACGTGCCCGACTATCAGGTAGCGGCGTGGCTGATGGCGGTGTACTTTCGCGGAATGAGCCCGCACGAGACGACTACCCTCACTTCCATCTTACAGCATTCCGGGCAACAGCTGAACCTGCCCCCTCTGGATAAGCCGACGCTGGACAAACACTCCACCGGTGGAGTAGGAGATAAGACCAGCCTGGTGGTTGTGCCAATGCTGGCAGCCTGCGGGATAGCAGTTCCCAAGATGTCGGGGCGTGGGCTGGGCTTCACCGGAGGCACGGTGGACAAGCTGGAATCCATCCCCGGTTTCCGCACCAGCTTCTCCGCAGAGGAGATACGCCATCTGGTAGAGGAGGTCGGAGCCTGTCTGGTGGGACAGTCGCCTGACCTCGTTCCTGCGGATAAGTATCTGTACGCCCTGCGCGACGTGACCGCTACGGTGGATTGCATTCCGCTCATTGCGGCGAGCGTGATGAGCAAGAAGCTGGCGGGCGGTGCGGAGTATATCCTGCTGGACGTGAAGACCGGTTCGGGAGCGTTTATGTCGCGCCTGCCGGACGCGCTGGAGCTGGCGCGTACGCTGGTGGAGATTGGCGAGATAGCGGGGCGCCGTACGCTGGCTCTGGTTACCGATATGAGCCAGCCGCTGGGCGAGGCGGTGGGCAACGCGCTGGAGGTGGCGGAAGCGATACAGGTACTGCAGCGCAGAGCAGGCGCTGCTTCGGCGCGTTTTGAGGTGCTGTGTATCGAACTGGTGGCGCACGCCTTACTGCTTGTCGGTCTGGAAGCGCAGCTATGCAAAGCGCGTCGGCGGGCGCGCGAGTGTCTGGATAACGGTAGCGCACTGGAGATGTTTCGTCGAATCGTTCGGGCGCAGGGCGGTGACGAGCGGGTGCTGGATGACCTCTCTGTGTTGCCGCAGGCGCCGGTAAAGTTGCCGGTATCCGTGTCAGAGGTTGGTTACATCCATGCTATCGACGCGCGTCGGGTAGGGCTACTGGCGGTTCGGTTGGGCGCAGGGCGCAGTCGTAAGGAGGATACGATAGACCATGCGGTAGGCATTCGCGTGTTGCGTCATGTGGGCGACCATGTGGAACCCTCCCTGCCCCTCGCCGAGGTGCACGCGCGAGACGAGGAGATAGCCCAACAGGTAGCAGACGAGATCGAGGACTGTTTCGTGGTTGGCGAGGGCGCACCGCGTTTTCAGCCTCTGGTGTATGCGGTGGTGCCGGATACTGGGGAGCATTGACCGATGCTTTTGCTTGGCTTGGAGGGCGAACCTGCTAATGAGCCGAAATAGCCCCACCCAGCCTCCCCGCACACGGGGAGGGGCATTATGTCCCCCCGCAGGCGGGGGGACAACAGGGGGGGCTGACCCCTTTGCCACCTGCGGGGGGGCGGCAGGGGATCTAACGGCTCGGACGGAGGCTCGCCCTCCACAGATTTCAAGATACGTGCCTCACTCGTCGCCGATTAAGCCGAAGTTCCTCACCAGAATGCCGAAGTCAAACAGCGTGACCTCGAGGTCGCCGTCCAGGTCGGCGTTGAAGTTCCAGTTCGGGTCGCCAGACAGACTACCGAAAGCGGCAACCAGCGCGCCGAAGTCAAAGAGGGTGACCTCATTATCGCCGTCGATATCGGCGTTCAGCAAGCCGACGTCCACCATCGCCACACTGGTAATCGTCACATTGGGCACCACTTTGCGCAGCCAGTGGTTGGCGCGGAAGGCGATGTCGTATGTGCCTTCGGGTACGACCGGCAACAGATAGCTATAGGCATGGCTTCCGTCGGGTTGTTCGGTGGCGTATGGCGTAGCATAGAAGGTCCGCACCACGTCCTGCGTGCCCGGCTGGCGCAGTTCCACCTCCAGTGTGGGCAGGAAGGCGTCGTTTTCGTCTTCTAAAGTGTCCTTGGGCGGCTGCACCGCAAACCCGAAGTCTTCCAGTCCCACGTTACCGAACAGGGTGGCGTTGGTGACCGCCGGAATACCCATCAGACGGATGGTGAAGTTTGCCACCGGATGTCCGAAGAACTCGGTCAGCTGCCAGCTGCTACCGCCGTCGATGGACAGGTAGGCGTCCCGCCGGCCGATAGGGGCGTTGAAATCCCATGTCACAAAGTACAGCCCCATGTTGCTCGGCTTGACCACGCTCCAGCCGATGTCACCGCTGACGTCAAAATACAGCGTGCTGGGAAGGGTAACGGTGAAGGTGTAGTAACCTGCGTTCACTGCGGTGACGTCGAACACCGCAGAACCTGCGCTATTCTTCAGCGGTATCAAGTTACTCAGGCTGGGCGGCTGGGTGGGCGTGACGTTTCGGAAAAAGTAGATGCGTATCGGCGCGTTGTTTTCCGTCACCTCGGCGGTGAACTCGAAACTGCGTACCTCACCGCCCGCACCCACGTTGTCGTAGTCTACCCACCAGCTTTCCCCCACCTTTTCGCCGTTGCCGGCGGGGTCGTAGTAGAACAGGTGAGGGGCGGGGTCATCGTTTGGATAGTTATCGTAGATGAGCGCGGTTTGCTGGGGAGCTAATCCCTGCACGCTCAACGGCGGTGGTGTGCCTGTCTGCTTTGCCGGACGTATGGTAACAAACTTCTGCGGGATGCGAATGGCTCGCACGCGCCATTGAGCATGTGCGGACACCGCCAGCGCGACGAGTAACAGAGCAAGCAGAACCTTTCGCATAGAACTCATCCTTTCTCCAGAGGTGATAATATTCCAACCAATAGCAGAATAACACACCACTTGCGCGCCTGTCAAGCTGTTATTCCCAGCCCAGCACAGGAACCCAGTGGCGGGTGAAGTAGTCGCCCAGCGTGAGAATGAACATAATCAGAAGCCAGAAGAACCCCGCTGACGCCCACAGCCATGTCAGGCGTGTGCTGTAGCGTACATGCATGAAGTAGAGTATCACCAGCACCGCTTTTATCACCGCGATGGTGAGCGCGATGACGTTGTTCAGCAGGGTGTGGTGTCCCGGAAGATACGCTGCGCCAACCGTCGCCACCAGCAGCACCAGCAGGGCAACGTACACCAGCAGGTAGACCTTAATCGGTACGATATGCGAGTGTGTGTCGTGTCCGTTTGTCATGTCATCACCTCGGTATCAGGTACAGTAGCGGGAACAGGAATATCCACACGATGTCCACGAAGTGCCAGTACAGTCCTGTCAGCTCTATCGGGATGAAGTCCTGCACGCTGGGGTGCTTGATGGCGATGAGCACCGCCAGTATCGTCATCACCAGCACACCGATTATCACGTGCAGCGCGTGCAGTCCTGTCATAGCGAAGTACAGGCTGAAGAACAGCTGCGCCACGCGCATGTGCTCCGCCGGCTCGAAACGGAAGTTCGCGCCCGGTATCAGCCCCTCGACGAACTTATGGTGGTACTCAAACCCCTTCACCACCAGGAAGGTACACGCCAGCGCCATGGTTACCAGTAGCCACAGCAGCTGCTGTTTGCGCAACCCACGCTGCGAATAGTGCACTGTCAGCGCCATCGTGAGGCTACTGGTCAGCAGAACACACGTGTTAAAGAAACCCAGCGGGATGCTCAGATGACGATGCGCTTCCCAGAAGACTTCCTGGTTTGCCACACGGTAGACCAGATAGGTGGCGAATAGTCCACCGAAGAACATAATCTCGGTGACCAGAAACGTCCACATCCCCACGATGTAGGATTCGTTCTGCTGGGCAATATCCTCGAACTGGATGCTAAGCTTCTGCTGTGCTTGCTCCTGTACCACTGGCGACCTCCTCTTGCTGATGATGGTTTTCGTAGGCGTAAGGCTCTTCGGTAACGATGGGCGTCTCCTCGAAGTTATGGGTGATGGGCGGCGAGTCGGTCTTCCACTCCAGCCCGGTAGCGCCCCACGGGTTCGGTCCGGCTAGCGCGCCGTTGCGCAGCGACCACAGCAGGTAAAAGACAGGCAGGATGTAGCCTATTCCCAGCAACGCCGCGCCTGCGGAGGACATTACGTGCAGCATTTGCCACTCTTCGGGATACCAGTGATAACGTCGCGGCATCCCCAGATAGCCCAGCACGAACTGCGGCAGGAAGGTGAGGTTGAACCCTGCGAAGATAATCAGCGCGGCAAGCTTGGCGATGCCTTCAGGGTACATGCGCCCGGTCATCTTCGGCCACCAGAAGTGAAGCCCTGCCAGGTAACCGAAGATGGTTCCACCCACCATGATGTAGTGGAAGTGTGCCACGACGAAGTAGGTATCCTGCAGGTGAATGTCGGTTGCCAGCGAGGCGAGGAACAACCCCGTCAGCCCGCCAATCACGAACAGCCCCAGGAAGCCCATCACGTACAGCATCGGGGCGCGGAACTCGATATGACCTTTGTACATGGTGGCAGTCCAGTTGAAGACTTTGACGGCGGAGGGTACTGCCACCAGAAAGCTGAGCAGGGAGAACACCATGCCCGCGTATACCGACTGTCCGGTGGTAAACATGTGGTGTCCCCACACCAGAAAGCCGATGACCGCAATTGCCACGCTGGAGAACGCCACGAAATGATAGCCGAACACCCGCTTGCGCGAGAAGCACGCTACCACCTCGCTGATGACGCCCATCGCGGGCAGAATCATGATGTACACCGCCGGATGCGAGTAGAACCAGAACAGGTGCTGGAACAGGATAGGGTCACCGCCCAGCGCGGGGTCGAAGATACCCAGCCGGAACACGCGCTCCACAGCGACGAGGAGCAGAGTGATGGCGACCACTGGTGTGCCCAGCACAATGATAACGCTGGTGGCGTAGTGTGCCCAGATGAACAGCGGCAGGCGAAACCACGTCAAGCCCGGCGCACGCATTTTGTGGATAGTGACGATGAAGTTAATGCCCGTGAAGATGGACGAGAAACCGATAAGAAACGCCCCGATAATGGTCAGCGTGACCTGCGAGGTGCTGTACGAACTGCTGTACGGCGGGTAGAACGTCCAGCCGGTGTCCACACCGCCGTTCACCATCGCCCAGGTGGCGATCAATCCGCCCGCCATGTACACGTACCAGCTCGCCAGATTCAGGCGAGGAAAGGCGAGGTCACGTGCGCCCACCATCAGCGGCACCAAAAAGTTGCCCAGCACAGCGGGGATGGCAGGGATCAGGAACAGGAATATCATCACCACGCCGTGCATGGTGAACACGCGGTTGTAGTTCTCAGAGGTCATCAAGTCGCCCTGCGGGGTGAGCAGTTCGAGGCGGATGAGCAGTGCCAGCAGTCCACCCACCGCAAAGAACAGGGTGACCGAAACGAGATACAGCACCGCGATGCGTTTGTGGTCCGTGGTGAGTAGCCACGATAATACGGTATCTCCGGCGTTCAGATAGTTATGCTTCACCTCGCCGTGTTTGGCAACCGCCACACTCATGGTTTCACCTCCGCAGTCTGTACCGGTTTCTTCAGCGACTTGATATAGGCAATGAGTTGCAATGTGCGCTCCTCGTTGAGCAGTCCTTCGTAGCTGGGCATGATAGGCTCGTAGCCGTCCACTACCTTCGCCAGCGGGCGCAGGATGGACTCGCGAAGGTACGCCTCGTCTGCCACCACCACTGTGCCGTCGCGCAGTTTCACCTTCTTGCCGAACAGTCCATAGTGAGAGGGACCACGCTGTCCGTCGGTTGCGCCGTGGCAGGCGTTACAGCGCAGCTGCTTGTACAGCTGCTCTCCCGCCTGTACCAGCGATGCAGTGGATATACCCGCCATCGTGCCTGAGCCGCTGGCTACTGCGCCCGGACGGGCTTCACCGCCGCTGGCAAGCCACTTTTCGTACTCCGCCGGTTCCATCACGTACACCCAGCCGATCATGCGCGAATGCTGTGTGCCGCAGTACTCCGCGCAGAACAGGTGGTATTTGCCCGGCTTGGTGGGTGTGAACCACACCGTGTTGTACCTGCCGGGCAGCACGTCGCGCTTGATGCGGAACGCTGGCACGAAGAAGCTGTGAATTACATCCTGCGAAATCATGGTCAGCTTCACCGGTCTGCCCGCAGGGATATGCAGCTCGTTGTTTTCGCGGATGCCGTTCGGGTGCTGTAGATGCCACATCCACTGCTTGCCGATGACGAAGATCTCCAGCGCGTTGTCAGGCGGAGGTCCGTAGGCGTCGGCGTACAGCTTCGCCGCCCACACGAACACTATCAGCCCGACGGTAAGCGGTATCATCGACCAGCCGATTTCCAGCCGCAGGTCGGTCTCCTTCGCGCCAGCACGGCTGGCGGTCGAGCCACGCCGGTACCGGACGGCGAAGTACAGCACCAGTCCCGCAATCAGTAATGTAAAGAACACCGTCACCGCCGTCAGGAACCAGAAGAGCAGGTCTACCTGCTGGGCAAAGGTGCTGGCGGTGTCGGGAAGCAGTGCTACACCCTTCATCCTCTCGCGACCTCCTCCCGCTTGCTCAGTGCCCGGGCGCGCTTCTCGCGGTAAATCTGGGTTGCCATAAAGCTACCCAGCACCAGCACGGTGAGCACGCTGGCAATCTGCACGATCCGAATAATAGCCAGGCTGTACTTACCGGTCGTGGGGTCGTATTGATAGCAGAAAAGGATAATCTTTTCCACCGGCGAACCCACTCTGCCCTGCGAGGCGTCGATAATGCCCATGCGCAGGTCACGGGGCGAGTACTCGATGCCGTAGAAGTAACGCGAGACCTTGCCGTTCGGGGTCAACAGCATCACGCCGGCCGCGTGCGCGTACTGCCCTGACTTGGGGTCGTACACGTATCGGAAACCTACCGCGTCTGCCAGCTTGCGAATCTGGGGTTCCTCACCGGTGAGGAAGTGCCACCCCTTTGCCGCATCCAGCCGACCGTACTCTTTCAGGAAGTTCTGCTTCTTCGCGGCGGCGAGTGCAGGTGTCTCCTTCGGGCTGATGCTCACCGTCACGATGTCGAACTGGTCGCCCGGTGTGTAGTTCAGCACGCGCAGGCTCTTCAGCAGACCCTGCAGCACCAGTCCACACAGTGACGGGCATTCATAATACACCAGCGTGAGCAGAACAGGTTTCTTGCCAAAGTACTCCTGCAGTTTCACCTCTCGCCCGCTCTCGTCGCGGAAGGTGAGGTTTAGCGGAACCTGCTCGTTCAGTTTCTGCTCGATGGTGATGTCGCGAGTCAGGTTCACGTTGGTGCTCTTTTCGCGCTCGGGCTGCTGCCAGAACTGCGCTCCGGCAGGCGCAAGCAGCGATATGGTTAACAGAGCGATGGTGATGCCTGTTTTCATTGCCTCTTCTCCTGCGTTGCCTTCGGCGGCTGCCACTGGGGCAAGCCGCGTTCTGCTACTATCTCCATCGCCCGCTGTACGGGCACATGCGCGATGCCTCCCTTTTCATCTACCCAGCCATAGGATGAAGCCTTTTGCTCCTCACGTTGGCGGAACTTCTGCATATCCACCGCGGGGTTCACCTGCAACACCGGGGCGGGAGGCAGAGGGCGTTGTTGCGCCGCCGTTTGCGTGGAGGGCTGACGAGCAGGCGCGATAACCCGGTAGAACCACACCAGAAATATCAGCACCACGATGACGGCGGCTATCAACGCCGACACGAACAGCATGGCGAAGCGAAAGCCGACGTCCTGCTTCTCGTAACCGCCACCATGCCCATTCTTCTTAGGCAACGGTTGATGCGCTGCGCTCATACAGCCAAGCCTCCTGTAGACGTGAATCATGACGAGGTAACAGAGGCGCGGAACACACCTGCTGGGCAAACCACGCCAGCCACAACCCACCGATGCCTGCCAGCAGGGTAATGTCCAGCCAGTGCACGTGCAGGGTTTCGTGACCAAAGGCGGGCTGGATAATCCAGAAAAGGTCCACCACCCGCATCACCAGGATGAACACCATCACCTTTAGCAGCAGACCGGCGTATCGCTTCACCCGACTGGACAGCAATAACAGGAACGGCAGGAAGAACTGCAGCACCGTCAACGCCGCGCTTAAATACTGCCACCCACCCTGATTGCGCTTCACGTAGTACACAATCTCTTCCGGCAGGTTCGCCGACCACATAATCAGGAACTGCGAGAAGGACGTATACGCCCACAGAATGACGAAGGCGAAAGTCAGATTGCCCAGGTCGCGCGTCAGCTTCGGGTTTACCACGTCGGCGAACGGTTTATGGCGAGCAGCAATCAACAGCACGGTGGTGGAGAAGGCGAACGCGCTCAATCCCTGCCCCACGATGAACCACGCGCCGTAGATGCTGGACTGCCAGAGCGGTTCCAGCGACATCACCCAGTCTATCATGGCGAAGGTCACGGTCAGCACGAACAGCACCAGCCCGGGCGCGCTGAGGTTCATGCGCTTCTGAGCCAGCGAGGGGTCTTCGGTTATATCCTGCTGTAACGACCATTTGCGCAGTACCCGAGCCAGACCAATCCATATCGCGAAGTAAATCGCTGCCCGTACCACAAAGAAGGGCAGGTTCAAATAGCCGGTTTTATGCTGTAGATGCTCGTTGGCTTGCACCACGTCGGGGCGTGCCCAGGGATAGAGCTCCTGCATCCCCGCCAGAACGGGCAGGAACAGCACCAGCATCAACGGCAAGGCAGCTGCGCCCGCCTCCAGAAAGCGCAGTATCGGCAGTCCCCAGCTTCCCCGTACGGTGTGGTGCAACAGGGTCAATCCAAACAGCCCCAGCGTCAGGCACATCCACACCATATAGGCGTATAGATAGGACTGGAAGAATTGTGTCTTGCCGGCCATGCCGAACCCCGCCGCGCTGATGAGCAGTGCGACGATGCCCACCGTCAGCGCGGTCTGGCGCAGGCGTGCGAATCGTTGATAGGTCTCCTCTACCGGGTTCATGGTTTGCTCTCCGTGCTGGTTGTGGCGTTCATGCTCTCCTGCAGTTTGCGCAGGTCGTCCGGAGTCAGCTCGCTGGTTCGGGCGTACTGGCTCAGCTGCAGCACGCGCACGTACGCTGCAATAGCCCAGCGGTCCTCCGGCGGGATGCGCGAGGCGTAGCTGTACATCACCCCGAAGCCGTTGGTAATCACGTCGTAGAAGTAACCTACCGGCATCCCTCGCAGGCGGTCGGTGTGGAAGGTAGCCGGAGGACGACGCAGAGCCAGCCCGCGCTGCGCGATCATCCCCTGTCCATCTCCTACCTTGCCATGGCAGGGCTGACAGAACACGTTGTAACGCTCCTGCCCACGCTGCAGCAGCTCCCGGGTGACAGGCATGGGCATCTGCGCCACCGGCTTGTTCGCCACCTTGCCGGTGTAGTATGCCTCGTTGTCGCGCAGGTAGCCTACCGGTACGGTGTTTGCCACCAGCGGTCGGTCGGTCTTACCGTCCGGGAAGAAAGGGTTCGCCGATTGCGCTTTGAACTTGGGCTGATGCCACATATCGATGTGACATCCCGCCAGTGTGACAACCGCAAGCGTTGCGGTAGTGAGCGCAATCAATCGGCGCAGGGAACGGGACGAACGATTCATCGATTTACTCCTCCACCTCCGACACCAGCCTCGCGCCCGTATTCTCCAGAAACTGTCTGGTCTTCACACGGTCAAACAGAGGGTCGCTGGCTTCGATGCACAGGAAGAACCTGTCCTGCGATGCCCGCTCGAAGCGCGGCGCGTTGAAAACGGGATGGTAGGGCTGGGGCAACCCGTTCAGCGCCAGCATCCCGATGAACGCCCCGAACGCCGCGAACAGAACGGTAGTCTCAAAGGTCACAGGGATAAAAGACGGCCAGCTCAGGAAGGGGCGTCCTCCTACGTTCAACGGGTAGTCTATCACCGACACGTAGTACTGCAGGGAGAAACCGGCAATCGCCCCGATAACTCCTGAAATGAATACCACCCAGGGCACCTTATGGTCTTCGAATCCGATGGCTTCGGAGAGACCGTGTACCGGGAAGGGGGAATAGGCATCCATTTGGGTATAACCGGCTTCCCGGGCGCGCCGTGCCGCGTGCAGCAGCTCCTCCGCGCTTTCGTACTCGGCGATGATGCCATGCAAGGGCACGCTCATGGTGTCACCTCCGTATGGGCTACCGGCGTTGCTGCAGCAGTAGCAGCTGCGGGATGATGTCTGTCGGTCTGGTGCAGCAGGTCACGCATTTCGAAGATGGAAATCATCGGCACGAAACGCACGAACAGGAACATCATGAAGGTAAAGAAGCCGATGGTTCCCAGATACAGCCCCCAGTCCCACACCGTCGGGTAGTACATGCCCCAGGAGGATGGCAGGAAGTCGCGGTGCAGGCTGGTGACCACGATGACGAACCGCTCCAGCCACATACCGACGTTCACTATCAGCGCGATGATGAACAGCAGCACCACGTTCTGGCGTACCTTCGGCGACCACAACACCTGCGGAATGAGACCGTTGCATATCAGCAACGCCCAGAAGTAGGGCGCATACGGACCGAAGAATCGGTTTGCAACCAGATACTGCTCATACTGGTTCGCACTGTAGAAGGCGGTGAACATCTCCATGATGTAGCCGTAGAACACGATTAGCCCGGTGGCGAGCATAATCTTCGCCATCCAGTCCAGATGCTTCATGGTCAGGAAATCCTGCATCTTGTACCATGCGCGAATGGGGATGACCAGCGTCAACACCATCGCGAAGCCCGAGTAGATGGCTCCCGCCACAAAGTAGGGCGGGAAGATGGTGGTGTGCCAGCCGGGGATTAACGACACCGCAAAGTCGAGGCTCACGATGCTGTGCACCGATACCACCAGTGGGGTAGATAACCCCGCCAGCAACAGGTAGGCGGCATCGTAGCGGTGCCAGTGCTTGGCGGAGTTGCGCCAGCCCATTGCCAGAACGCCAAAGATAACCTGTGCAATGCGCTTTTTCGCGCGGTCGCGCAGGGTGGCGAAGTCGGGAATCAGTCCCGTAAACCAGAACAGCAACGATACCGTGAAGTAGGTCGTGACTGCGAACACGTCCCAGATAAGCGGACTGCGGAATTGCGGCCATGCGCCCGTCCAGTTGGGGATGGGCAGGAGCCAGTAAGCCACCCACGGACGTCCAACGTGTAGCAGGGGGAACATGCCCGCACACATCACCGCGAAGATGGTCATCGCCTCCGCAAAGCGGTTGATGGAGGTACGCCACTGCTGGCGCAGCAGCAGCAGAATCGCCGAAATGAGCGTGCCGGCATGACCGATACCGATCCACCACACGAAGTTGATGATGGCAAACCCCCAGCCGACAGGCTGGTTGATGCCCCAGATGCCTACACCGCGCAAAAGCAGCCACGCAATAGAGGTGATGAGCGTGAAGACGCCCACCGCCGCGATAGCGGTGACGATGTACCATGCTCTCGGATGCTTATAGCTGAGCACCACCGAGCCGATTTTGTGGGTGATGCTCTCGTAGGTATGACCGCCCTCGATCAATCTCCCTGCAGGTTCGGTTTGCACGATTTCCTGTTGCATACGCTATGCCCCTTCCAGCTCAGGATTGGGATTGCGCACCTTCGCCAGGTAGGTGGTGCGCGGTCGGGTGTTCAGCTCCTCCAGCAGACCGTAGTGGTGCGGTTCTTGCTTGAGCTGTGCCACAAGGCTTTGCCTGTCGTTCATGTTGCCGAAGATAATAGCGTGCGTGGGGCACGCCGCCTGGCACGCGGTGATTACCTCGCCGTCCTGTATCTCGCGTCCCAGCTTCTTCGCTTCAATGCGCGCGGCGTTGATGCGCTGCACGCAGTAGGTGCATTTCTCCATCACGCCCCGCCCGCGAACGGTCACGTCGGGATTGTTCAACAGCTGCAGCACCGGCTCTTTCGGGTCGTTGTACTTCAGGAAGTTGAACCGGCGCACCTTGTACGGACAGTTGTTCGAGCAGTAGCGCGTGCCCACACAGCGGTTGTAAACCATCTGGTTCAAGCCCTCTTCGCTGTGGTTGGTTGCGCCTACCGGACAGACAGGCTCGCAGGGCGCGTTTGCGCACTGCATACACGGCACGGGCAGTAAGTGGGTGGAAGGATTATCCAGACCGCCCTCGTAGTAACGGTCGATGCGTATCCAGTGCATCTCGCGCCCACGCGCCACCTGTTCTTTGCCCACGATGGGGATGTTGTTCTCCGCCTGGCACGCGGTTACGCACGCATTGCATCCGATGCACAGGCTGGTGTCTATCACCATCGCCCATGCGTTGCCTTCCCATGTGTGTTCGGGATACATTGTGGGAAGCGGCTCCTCGTGGGCAGCTGCTTTCACCAGGTGTTTGGGGTCTTTGCGAAATTCGTCCAGCGTGCCCACATGCACCAGGTCGCGCCCGTGCATACTGTGGTGTTGCTGGGTACTTGCCAGCGGGTATCGCTCGCCCGTTTTGACCAGTGTCACACCAGAAGCCGTCCATAGCGCGTCCGAGAAGCGCACTTTGTAGGCGTTATAGCCGATGCCGGTGCCCACTTTGCCTGCGCGTGTGCGCCCATAGCCGAGGAAGAGGGTCACGCAGTCGTCGGGCTGACCTGGCATTATCCACACCGGCGCACGCAGCTTCTCACCCCGGTAGCGCAGTTCCACGACGTCCACTATGTTTGCCAGCCCGCCGGTGTCCATCTGCAAGCCCATCTTTTGCGCGGTAGCGGGGCTGACGAACGCCGCGTTATCCCAGGTGAGATGGCTCAGCGGTTTGGGCAGTTCCTGCAGCCAGCCGTTATTGGCGAATCGCCCATCCCACACCGTGGGGTCCGGCGCGAGTACTATCTCCAGACCTTCTGCTGGCGCGGACACCTTCTGCGCTGCGGACGCCACTGCATCCAGACGCATCTTCACCGGACGAGGCGGTAGCGCAGTACCTGCGATTACTCCGTCATGCAGCGCCTTGCGCCAGGCCTTCTGGAAGTTCGCCGTACCAAGCTGTTTGCTCCAGTACGCCTGTACGATGTCGTAGCTGTTGCGCTGACGCCCGAGCAGGTTATCTACCAGCTCTATCGCCGAGCGCGAGGGATACAGCGGTTCAATCAGCGGCTGGACGATGGACACCGTGCCGTCGAAAGCGCGGCTATCTCCCCATGTCTCCAGATAGTGCGATTCAGGGATATGCCACAGGCACAGTGCGGAGGTTTCGTCCTCGTACTGGCTCAGGTGGACGGTAAACCCGTTGCGCTGGGTCAGTTCCTTCAGCAGGCGGGCGAACTCCATATCGGCAGGGGCGTTGTAGGCGGGGTTGCCGCCCAGGATAATCAACGTTTCCACCTTGCCTGCTGCCATATCCTGCACCAGATCGCGCAGGGATTCGGTGTGGTTCACCGGATTGGCTTCCACAGGCTGGGTGTAGACGACCGTTTGCCCTGCGTTGCCCAGCGCGTGGTTTATCGCATGTACCAGCGCGTGTATCTCTGGCGGCTGCGACTCGCCGACCACCACCACGCAACGCGAGCGGTGCGCCTGCAGGTCACGGGCAACGGCATCCACCCAGCGTTGCTGTTCGGCGGGCAGCTGTGGCGCGGAAACGGGCAAACCCACCGCCTTCGCCAGCGCAAGCGCGAACGCTCCTATCTGCGAAGGGCGTAGCGGCAGGCGATGGTCCGCTGCGGAACCGGTGACCGTTGGAGTGCTTTCCACCACGTAGAGACGGTTCATCTGGGTGGTGCCGTAACGCACTTGACGTCGTGTGGCGTAATCGTGCGCATAGCGCACGCTGGCTGGTCCGCTGTAGAGAAAATCGCCGTCCAGCGAGAGTATCACGTCGGCGCGGTCGAAGCGGTAGATGGTGTTCACCGGTGTGCCGAAGGCGATTTTCGCACCTTCGAGGGCGTTGTCGTTGTGTGTCGGTTCGTACTGATGCCACTTCGCCTGCGGATACTTCTTCAGCAGCTCCTGAATCAGCGCAGCGAGGGTGGGGGAGGTGACGTTCTCCGTCAGGATGCGCAGTCCGGCTCCGCGCACGGCGGCTTGCTTTGCCATCTCCGCAGCTAGAGCGGCGTTAAAATCCGTCCACGCGCTCAACTGCCCCTGGTACATCGGGCTTTGCGAGCGGTCCGGGTCGTAGAGGGTCAGGATGGATGCCTGCGTGAACGCATCGGTCGCGCCGATGTGTTTGGGTGTGCCATCCGGGTTCAACTGCGCCGGAGCCTGGGGATTGACCACTCCACCCGGGCCCGGGCTGGCGGGGTGTTTCGCGTTGCCTTCGATTTTGGTGGGGCGACCTTCATGGCTCTCCACCAGCACGCCTCGCGCATATCCCCCGATGGAGAAGGCGGAGGCGAAGTAGAGCGGCTTGCCCGGAATCATCTCCTCGGGCTGTTGTACCTGGGGCACAATCTTTCGCATGGATAGCGGGCGACAGGAGGTCAATCCTGCCAGCGCGAGCGACGCGCCCATCAGCTTCAGAAACTGTCGGCGATGCAGAAACGCACCCAGCGGCGAAGACTGGCGCGGGAACTCTTTCTCCAGTATTTGCTGGAACTCCTCACTCTCGGCGATTTCCTCTAAACTGCGCCAGTACTGTTGCCCTCTTGCCTGCGCAAGGCGCTTTCGTATCTCTTCCAGATTGAGAGGTTGATGTTGCTTGTTGTCCATGTTCCCCCTGACCCTGCAATTAGCGGTGGCATATCGAGCAGTTTGTAAGCTGCCCTTTCTGGATGTTGTATTGCTTGACCAGCTTGGCACCCAGCTCCATCTGGTTTGCCGGCGGCTGGTAGTTCACGTTGAACACCTCTTCACGCGGTCGGATGTATTTTTCGGGTTGCCGGTGGCAGTCCAGACACCAGCTCATGCTCAACGGCTGCGCTTTGTAGGTGATGTTCATCTCGTGGATGGGACCGTGACAGGTAGTACAGCCAATGCCTTTCTGAACATGAATGCTGTGGTTGAAGTAAACGAAATCGGGGAGGTCGTACACCTTGTTCCACTGCACCGGCGTGCCGTTAAGATAGCTTTGCCTGATCGGTTCAAGTAGCGGGCTGTTCGTCCACACCTGCGAGTGGCAGCTCATGCAGGTATGCGTAGGGGGCACGCTGGCCACCGCCGAGTTTTCCACCGTGTTGTGGCAGTAGCGACAGTCGATACCCAGCTCCTTCACGTGGTGTTTGTGGCTGAAGGGAACCGGCTGGTCCACAGGGGCACCAACCTGTGTCACGTATGGTGCTCTGCTCAGATTAGAGCCAATGAGCACGGTAGATACCAGCAACGCAGCGCCGGTAACTATGCTCAATCTTGCCAGTGTGTTACTGCTACGATGAAAGACCTGTGGCATTTACTGCCCTCCCTCGCTCCTTCGTGCCTTTTGTCACAACGTGTCGACGATGGCTGCTGTTTATGCTGTAAGCAATGCTAAGCAGATAGTTATATCTCGTCCACCGTTTG
>BEHS01000054.1 GCA_002898895.1 bacterium HR16
CCTTCCGACAGGCGCAGGCTCGCAGTAGAAAAGAGGTTTGCCGCGTTGCCCGCGTTCTGCAGACAATCCCGCCGCAGAGTCCCAACCACAAACGGCACGCGCCAGGGGTCCAGGTGCAGGCTATCGAAAAAGGACAGCCGGTATTCACCCCCGCCGTACAGTTGCAAATCCAGTGGGTTAAAACGCGCCGTTTGTTTGTTCAAACCGAGTTGCGCCAGAGCGCGGTCAAAGGCATCGGCGTCACCCCGCACGGGCAGGAACAGACACACGACAGCGAGTAAGATAACTGCAAAGGTATACATGGTTCCCTCACAATACTTGTAGTCGTGTCCCTCTTTCTGGGAGATAAAGGAGATGTCCTGCCCGCAGAGCGAGATACGGATAGCACAACAGGAGGACGCTCCCGCGCTTGCGCGTTTATACGTGGAAGCGTTCGGATCGAAACTGCACTGGGCATTCGGTAGATATGTTGATGCGATGCCTGCGCTCGTGCAGGATCTGCTAATAGCCGAGCAGATGCGCTTGAGCGAGACGCTGGTAGCAGAGATGAACGGGCAGGTGGCAGGCATGGCAGTATTGCGGCGTGACCATACCCATCGTCCGAAGTGGCTCACGATATGGCGGCTGGTGCGTCGCCATGTGAGGGGCTGGCGCATCCTCACCGCAACGTTCATCATGACCGCCATGTGCAGTAATCTGTGTACGCCCACCCGTTCCTATCTGGAATCGCTGGCGGTGGACGCGCGCTATCGTGGGCAGGGCATCGGCACGCTGCTCCTGGAACGGTGCTTCGAGGAGTCGCGTCAGGCAGGAAAGATAGAAATCTCTCTGCATGTTGTGGACACCAACCCCCGCGCCAAGCAGTTATACGAACGGATGGGGTTCCGCACCGTACGGATGGAGCGTTTCGGGTGGATTGCCTCGCGCTGGATGGGTTTCAGCGCACAGTACTTCATGGTGCGCCCCTTGTAACTATGCACGCGGGTGGTGCTTCCTGTACACCTCGCGCAGGTGGTCGATGCTTACTCGCGTGTAGATTTGGGTGGTATTAATGCTGGCATGCCCCAGCATCTCCTGCACCGCCCGCAGGTCCGCTCCTCCCTGCAACAGATGCACCGCAAACGAGTGGCGCAGGGTGTGCGGACTAACAGGATGAGAAATACCCGCGCGTTGTGCGTACTGTTTCAGCCGCAGCCAGAACTGCGTTCGCGACAGCGGGGTGCCGCGCTCGCTGAGGAAGAGATAGTCCTCGCTGCGTTTGCCCAGCAGCTTCGGGCGAGCAAGGCGCAGGTAGTCCTGCAATGCCGATTTCGCGCTGTCCCCAAAGGGCACCCACCGCTCTTTCGCCCGCTTGCCGAACACGCGCACGAAACCCTCGTGCAGGTCGATATCCTGCAGGCGCAGTCCCACCACCTCCGACACGCGCAAGCCTGCTGCGTACGCCAGCTCCAGCATCGCCCTGTCGCGCAGTCCGATAGGCGTTCTGGTATCCGGCTGTGATAGAAGGCTCTCCACCTCCTGACGCGAGAGGGCGCTGGGCAGTTTACGAGGTATGCGGAACGTGGAAACGGATGCGGCGGTCTCTTCGGGTAAGACGCCTTCCTGTCGCAAAAAGCGGGCAAATGCTCGCGCCGCGCACAGCTTGCGCTCGATGCTGACCTCCGCCAGCTCCTGCTTGCGCAGGTGCTGGGAGAACGCCATCAAACCGTTCTCGCCCAGAGCCTCGTGCAGGGAATATCCTCGATTCCGGGCGAACTCGGCGAGCTGGCGCAGGTCACGCGAGTAAGCGTCCTGCGTGTGGGCAGAGGCGCCTCGCTCCACACGCAGGTAGTGCAGAAATCGGGCAATGTGTTCGTTCATTTGGTAGCAGGCTGACCGATGCGGGGCTGTGGGTTCCTGATGATACCCAGCGCCCAGCGAATGCCTCCCAGCATGTGCTGTTTATACCATTCGCTTTCGATGACATCCTCACGATGTCCCAGGCCGGTATAGAACACGCGCCCCTTGCCGTAGGGCTTACACCATATCAGCAGGTAGTCGCCCGGCTGTCCCGCTTGTGGGTGACCATCGTTGGGATGCTTGTCCATCGAGCCCAGCACGTGCAATTTGGCGCGGTCGTTGTTCTTGAACTCGTAGATTTCGTCAAACACCCTGAAGCGTGGGGCGAGATGCGCCATCGCAGGATGCTTCGCGTCCTCTACAATCACCTCCACCTCGCACTGCGCCCCGTGCGTCAGAAACTCTCCGCCTAACATGTCGATGAAAGCGGGTTCATCGTGATAGGTATCCGCCGCCGCGTGCAGACCAATCACCGCTTTACCCGACTTCACCCAGTTGAGAAACGCCTGCAGGTCGGGAATACCGATGTTGCCGGTGGTGTTGGAGAAAATCACGCCGTCGTACTTCTTCAATCCCTCTGGAGACATCATCTGCTTGACATCCTCGGCGGTGCGGCAATATTCCACCGTGAATTGCCCGGACTTGTCCGCCAGCTCGGCAATCACCTTGTCGAAGCTCTTAATCGCTCCCTCGTGACGGAAGCCAGCAGTATGCGACACCACCAGCAGATGTTTCTTCGTGCGGGCGGCTGCGCCCGTTCGCTGTGCTTCGGCAGATGCGCTGAGAAGCACTACCGCGCCACAAAGCATCAGCATCCACCATGTTCCGTTCATGCTTCTACCTCCTGCCTGAAGGAAGGTTGTTTACTCGCAAGGTGAATCTTCCGTTTCCGAAAGGGAGAGTCCTGCAGGGCGACATCGCCGTTGCGCTGATCGGGAAGCGTGCCCTCCGGTTATCGCCTTTGTAATCGCAGCACATGCAATCTACAACGATCGGGTGGGAGGTCGTGATAATACGCCTCCCCGACGCTCAGAAAACGGAAGTGAGGCGTGAATACTTCAAAGAACTCCTCCAGCTTTAGCCGATAGGGCCCACCTTCAGGAGGCTGAGGTTGGTCTGCGTGAAACTCTCGCATAAACAGAATGCCCCCGGGCTTCAGCACCCGCGCCACCGAGCGGGCGTACATGGGGCGTATCTCCGGCGCGAACGAGTGGAAACAGCCGGAGTCGCAAATCAGGTCGATACTGGCGTCGCGAAAAGGCAGAAACCGCGCATCCGCCTGAATGAGTGGAATATCCAGCCCTGCCTCTCGAAACCTTTCGCGTGCGAAGCAGAGTGGTTCCGTGGCGATATCCACGCCGATAACACGGTAGCCCTGTTGGGCGAGGTACATCAGGTCGGTTCCGGTGCCGCAGCCCAGGTCTATTGTCACTCCCTTCGGCAGAAGCCCACGACGCACCGCCTCCACGAGGGTTTCCGCAGGTTGTTCACGGTGCCAGGGCATCCGTTCTGGCGGAGATTCACGGTAGCGTTGCTGCCAGCGTTGTGTGTGCTCGTCTCTCATCGCACAATCAGCACCGGTTTGTCGTGCACCGCATGAAGCACTTTATGCGAGACACTGCCCAGCAGCAGAGCGGAGGCGTCGGTCAGCCCGCGCGACCCCATTACGATAAGGTCAGCTTTCTCTTCCTCGGCGACTCGCACGATGGTATCTGCGGTGTGACCGTATTCGGTGCGCGTGTTGTATTCCACCTGCGCCTCTTCCAGCAGGGGCGTGGTTATTGTGAGCACCCCTTCCGCCGCCTGTTCCATCAGCCGGGTCACTACCGCTACGTCGGTAGCACCGCCGGGTAGCACCGTAGAGCCGGCCAGCGCGGCAGGGATGTGAACCACATGAAGCACCGTTACTTTCGCTCCGTACTTCTTCGCCAGCTCCGCTGCCCAGCGTGTGGCTTTCAGCGCGGTCTCCGAGCCGTCGGTTGCCAGAAGGATACGTTGTATCATAGCCATTCCCCCTTACAGATAAATACGCGCAAGATAGTCGTTTTCCTGCGGGAGAGGAGAGAGGCGGAGGATTGACCATGAAGCAACGTTTTGCTAAACTAAAAGCACTGCGCAACTCAAGAAGGAGAATGGAGATGATGAGGCTGTCTTCTGAACAGAAAGCACTGTACGAGCGAGACGGCTTCCTCGCAGTGCGTGGTGTGCTCAGCCAGGAGGAAGTCAATGCCCTCAAGCACACTCTGGCAGACTATTTGCGCACAGGTCTCGCTATGCTCCGCTCCGGGCACGTGCCAGAGGATGGTAATGTAAACCACAGCGGAGTATGGATACAGCTGGAACCCGCTGTGCTATCGGGGAAGGTACGGGTGGAGGACCCCACCATGGCAGCGCGCAAGGTATGGAACCTGTACGGCAATGACCCGCTGGTAACGCAGCTCGTCCACGACGAACGCATTCTCTCCCTGATAACCCCCATTCTGGGCGACGAGGTGTGGTTCTTTGCCGATAAGGCATTGTTGAAGCCTCCGTATATCGGCGTGGAGAAGCCCTGGCACCAGGATATTCCCTACTTTCCTTTCGAACCGAAGGAACCTTACCTGCACGTGGCAGTATGGATGGCGCTGGACGATGCCACTGCCGAAAACGGCTGTATGCAGTATATTCCGGGCAGTCACCGGTGGGGTAACTTGACGACCGCAACGACATGGACAGAGAGCGTCGCCCACTTAGCTGTGGAAGAGTCGCAGATAGATACCTCGCAGGCGGTGATGGTGGAAGCACAGGCGGGTGATGTGGTGTTGCACGATGGTATGGTGTTGCACTACTCTGCCCCCAATCGCTCGCCACATCCGCGCTGGGCGTTTATTCTGGATTTCATCAGCACACGGGCGCGTTACACCGGTGAGGGAGAGCCGAACTATCCACGACTGAGCCGAACAGGACGTTTGCAGACGGGGTAGAATCGGTATATGGTGAGAACGATGATCGCCGATACCGCCTACTGGCGAGTTTGGGAGGATAATTTCTCTCGCAGTCAGCCGGCGGATTATGAGCGCAACCTGCGCCTTGTAGAGGCGTTGTGGGAGGAAGCGTTGCTGCTGGGAGCCTTCCCGCAGGAGGATGCGTTCAACAATATCCCTGCGAAAACAAGACGGGAAAGGGCGTTTATGTTTCGTGACCTGCTGGTGAGGATGGCGGGCGAATTCGAACGTCGTGCCATCGCCTATATGCTGATTGGCGGACAGGCGGTACTGCTTTACGGAGAGCCTCGCCTGACCGCAGATGTGGATGTAACCGTCGGCGTGCCTCCGGAGCAATTGCCCACCGTTCTGGATGTGGTTCGCACTTTAGGCTGGCAGGTGCTGGTGCAAAACCCCCACGATTTCGTACGGCGCACCCTTGTTTTGCCGTGTCGAGACGAAGCGACGGGGATACGCATCGATATCATCTTCGCCCAGAGCACCTACAAGCAGCAGGCACTCCAGCGCGTACGCCGCGTACCGATGGGCGATGTGCAGGTGTGCTTTGCCTCGGTGGAGGACGTCGTGATTCAGAATCTGGTGGCTGGTCGCCCCCGCGACATAGAAGATGCGCGGCGCATCTGGCTGAAGAACCCGCACATGGACGAGGGATATATCCGCCACTGGCTGCAACAGTTCGAAGACGCATTGGGCGAACCGTTTCTGGCTCGCTTTGAGGAGATACAGCGCGAGAGCGGATAATCCCTCTTACCTTTGTCGAACGTTAAATCGGTTCCTCTGCCTCCATCTGTGCCACGAAGTAAGCGGGATTCAGTCGCTCGCCTGTGGCAGACTCCAGAGCCTCTTCCCAGGGCAGTGACGCACCCGTAGAGAATACCTTCTGCTTCAGGAAGGTACCCACCTTGGGGCTGGAAACCAGTGCGTGCTTCGGCTCGCCTGCCAGCACTTGATTGCGCAGCACATGCACCAGTTGCGACGCTTCCATTTCGCCAAGGATGTAGTTCTGGTAGTATACCGGCGCGAGCGCGATGTGTATCTTCGCCGCCCAGTCGGGGGCGTTACGTCCTTCGGGCTTGTGCAACCACTGGTATTTCTCCACCAGCTGCCACCAGAGACTGTTCAGGTCGCCATCGGGGTCGGCGTACATGGCGCGCTCGAAGTGCGTCATCACCAGCACCCAGCGGGTAAACACGATGAGCTGTGCCTGCATCTCCTCGATAGCGGGGCGCGCCACATTCTGTGCCTGTTCATCGGGAATGCCCACGTAGCGCTTCAACCACTCGGCGTTGCGGTGCATCCTGCCGAACAGCATAGCAATCGCTTCGGTGCTGAGCGTGTGTGCGGGTGTGCGCAGCAGGTAAGGCAGAGAGCGGTCGATATAGTAATCATACACCGCGTGTCCCAGCTCGTGCAGCATCGTGCCCATCCACCGTTCGCTGGGGCGCAGGTTGCACAGCACGCGCACGTCGCCCTCGCGGTCGATGTCGACACAGAAGGCGTGCTGGCTTTTGCCCTCTTTTTCGTAGAGGTCACTGCGCTCCAGTATAGGTTCCACGGGTAGACCTACGGAGGCGTAGAAGGCACGCGAAATGGCTTCGATGTCTTTGCCTTCGAACAGCGGGTTCAGGTCTACCTCGCCGGGCGGAGGGCTCTGGAAGAAGGGGTCGGTGTAGTGCCACGGACGTAAGTCTTCCACCGCCACGCCGAAGCGCTGGGCAAGGCGTTCATCCAGTTTCTGCTTGTACCGGCGGAACGGCTCGTTGCTGAGCCGATGCAACTCCTCCAGCAGGGCGAACAGGCGACCTTCGTCCAGCTCCTGCAGTTCCAGCTGCATGGCATAGTAGTCGCGGAAGCCCAGCCGTCGTGCCTCGCGGTTGCGGATGTGCACCAGCTCGCGCACCGCATCCGCCACACGCTCCCCGATTTGCTTGCTCGCTTCCCACGCCTCGCGTCGTTCGTCGCTGTCGTTGCTCTTCTGCAGTACGTCGCGCAGGGTGTTGTCGCTCACGCGCTCGCCGCGAAAGAGCGCACGGTAGGTGTTGTATTCCTTTTCAATCTCCTTTTCGCGCTGTACGATTTCGTCGATAGTCTTCTCGGACATCTGGTGTCCGCGGTATTCGTCCAGCAGCAGCTTATGCTGTCGACGCAGAAGCGGGTCGGAAAGGCTCTCGTTGGGGATGCTTTGCAGCAGACGGTACTCGTCCTCTCGGGCGTATATCTTCATCAGCTGCGCCTGTAAGGCAGCGCCGCGTTCGAAAGCCTCTTCGCTACCTGTGACGTTCGCCTCCCACCACGCCAGCGCAGTCTCCCTGGCGAGCGGGCGAACCTCGTTCACATGCTTTTCCAGAAACTCCTGAAAGTAGTCTTGCATCGATGCCTCCTAAATGTGGTCTCCGCGGTCTACTCACCACCAAAAGCTGGGCTGGCAAATAGAAGCATGGCTCAATCCTCGCGTTCTTTCAGCATTTCCAACAACCGCTCTATGCCCGGTTTCAGCTGGGGAATATCACGTTTCACTGTATCCCAAACGATGTCGGTGTCAACGGCAAAGTAGCCATGCACCAAAACATTGCGCATTCCAACGATCTTATGCCAAGCAATCTCTGGAGCCATGTTACGCACAGTATCGGGCAGCGCTCTTACTGCTTCACCAATAATGCGCAGGTGATGAAGAAACCATACTTGCAAAAGTTCATCGCTCTCAAACTGCTCTTTGCTTCTGTCTGAATGTCGCTCGATAGCAGCGATAGCATCGAGGATGTCCATCAGTCGCTCTTTAGGGTCTCTCATAGTGGCTGGGACTCCATGAGAACCTGCTTTCTGATGCGTTCTTTCAAACCCCTTACCGTGACCACATCGATGTGGTGTCCCAATAGTCGTTCTACCTCAGCCTGAAATCCACCCAGATCAAACAGTGACCGCCCTTGTTCCATCTCTACAAGCAAATCGATATCGCTCTCCTCGTCTGCTTCGCCGCGTGCTACCGAGCCGAAAACGCGCACACTGCGCACCCCATACAAATGCGCCAGACGTAAAATCTCTCCTCGTTTTTCCCGGAGCAGGTCACCCATCATTCTCCCTCTGAGGTTGCGACCATCCATCTCTTGCGATGGGATTTCATCTAACATTTTACCATGCTGCGCTTTTTCCTCCAACCCTTTGCACAAACTTGTGCTTTCTGGTACATTTATCCCGACAGACGAGGTGAAAACGATGGCGTATCGCGATTTTCAGCATTTCTTAACCGTTCTCGAGCAGCAAGGGGAACTCAAACGCATCTCCTACCCCTTAGACCCTGTACTGGAGATTACGGAAGTGGCGGACCGCGTGATGAAGTCGGACGGTCCCGCGCTGCTGATAGAGAAACCGAAGGGTTACGATATTCCTGTGGCGATAAACACCTTCGGCTCGCGCAAGCGGATGAGCATGGCTCTGGGCGTGAACGACTTTGAAGAGATTGCTCGTGAGATAGAGGAACTGCTCAAGCCCGAAATCCCTGAACGCCTCATCGAGAAAATCGGCATGTTGCCCAAATTACTGCGCCTGGCGGATATGCCCCCCAAGAAACGAAGCGGAGACGGATTGTGCCAGCAAGTGGTACTGGCGGGTGACGAGGTGGATATCGAGAGACTACCTCACCTGAAGTGCTGGCCCCTGGACGGCGGTCGTTATATTACCCTGCCACTGGTATTCACCCATGACCCCAACACCGGCAAGCGCAACGTAGGGATGTACCGCATCCAGATTCTGGACCGCAACACCGCCGCCATGCACTGGCAGATGCATAAAGTGGGCGCAGAGCACTATCGCATCGCGGAGGAGAAGCAACAGCCAATACAGGTGGCGGTTGTGCTGGGAGGCGACCCTGCTCTTACCTACTCGGCTACCGCTCCCCTGCCGCCCGGCATCGATGAGGTGATGTTCGCCGGTTTTCTGCGCAGGCAGCCGGTAGAGCTGGTCAGGTGCAAGACCGTCGACGTGTGGGTTCCTGCCGATGCGGAAATCGTGCTGGAAGGGTATGTAAACCCCGGCGAGCGCGTGATGGAGGGGCCATTCGGCGACCACACAGGCTACTACAGCCTTGCCGACCTGTACCCCGTGTTCCACGTGACCGCCATAACGCACCGCAAGAACCCCGTCTACCCTGCCACCATCGTCGGACGCCCGCCGATGGAGGACGCCTGGCTGGGCAAAGCCACCGAGCGCATCTTCCTGCCGCTGATTAAGTTGATGGTTCCCGAAATTGTGGACATCAACCTGCCGGTGGAGGCGTGTTTCCATAATCTGGCGATTGTCTCTATCAAGAAGAGATACCCCGGACACGCTTTCAAGGTGATGAACGCGCTGTGGGGGCTGGGGCAGCTGATGTTCACCAAGATTATCATCGTGGTGGACGACGACGTGAACGTGCAGGACATGTACGAGGTGATATGGCGGTTCACCAATAATATCGACCCCGAGCGCGACATGCTGGTCACACGCGGACCGATAGACGTGCTGGACCACGCCTCGCGGATGCTGGGCTACGGTTCCAAAATCGGCTTCGACGCCACGCGCAAGTGGGCGTCCGAGGGCTTTACCCGTGAATGGCCCGACGTAATCCAGATGTCGCCTGAAGTCAAACAGCGTATCGACCAGATTTGGCAACAGCTGGGGCTGGACTGAATGGCGGAAGCGGACCGCGCCTTATTCTTCTGGATTAACCGGGGCTGGCATCACCCCTGGCTGAACGACCTTTTCGGCGCGTTGACATGGTTAGGGGTAGGATGGGTACAGGTTTTGCTTGCTCTGCTGGTGCTGTGGGCGGCGAGGCGGTACGGCGACAGGCTGTGGGCTTCACTGTATCGGGGGGCTTTCGTCCCGCTTCTGGTGGCGTGGCTGGCTTCGGGGATGCTGGCTCAGGTGCTGAAGCGAGTGTGGGATCGTCCTCGTCCTTCCAACCTCGCGGGCGCGCTGGTGGCGGCGGATGAGCGCATTTTCAGCAAGTCCTTTCCGTCGGGGCATTCCTGTACCACTGCCGCGATGGCGATGGTGTTGACGGTGGTCTTCTGGAAGCGGTACCCGGGCGTGGTGCTGGGAGGGTGGTTGGTGACCCTGCTGGTGATGCTGTCGCGAGTGTACCGTGGGGTGCACTACCCATCGGATGTGCTGGCGGGCGCGCTGGTGGGGGCGGTGTGTGGGTATCTGGCGGTGATGTGGTGGCGGCGCAGGAGCGCTTCTCCTTAAATACTGCCCGCATTTGTGCTATCATGAAACCACTTTCTGCAATACGGAGGCTGATACAATGAGCCATAAGCATGACCTGGTGGCTCCGCCCGACATCGTTCGGCGTGACTTTGCGGAGATGGATGCGGAGGAGACCCTCCGATGCAGCTGGGACGTGGAAGAACTGTTGCTCATGCAGGCGATAGAGGGGCACGCTCATGAGGGGCACGGTGCGTTTCACGGACGCCGCTACCCGAACACAACCATTGACCACATCGCCCGCGCCCTGCGTCGTGACCCGCAGGCTATCCGCGCCGCCCGACAGGCGTTGATTGACGACATCCGACGCTACGCGGAACGGGTGATAGCCGGCGAACGCATCGATCTGATGGATGAAGAGGGCGTGCCCCTGCTGACCGTCGGCACGCTACGGCATCTGCACGTCGCGCCCGAAGACGTGTTGCGCGGGCTGTTTCTTGGCGGCTTTCGGGATGACCCTGATGTGCGCAAGGTGGTGGAAGAGCGCACTGGGTGGACGATCGGCGGAGGCAGAGGATATCTGGTGAACACGGTGGTCATGGAACAGATGGGATTGGACGGTTACCGACTGGCAAAGGAGGCACACGAACACGAGCTGGATGAGTTCCGCAGGAAGGGGTTGATTGTGAGCGCGGAGCACGCGCACGCTCCGCACGTACACTACATGTATATCCGCCATCGCGTGGGACCCGGTGCCTCCGACGACGCGGCGATGGTAATGGCGGGCAAAGTGTGGAATCTGGGCGTGGCGGTAGGCGTCTTTCTGGCGGACGCAGTGGACACGCTGGAGAAGTATGTGCTGGAGTACGGCGATAAAGACCGCGAGATTGCCGAGTATATCCGCCAGAACTTCAAAGAGCTGCAGATGGATTGGGAAGACGTGTACCGCCTGACCTTTCTGGCAGCGGTGCCGATAGAACGGCGCGACGAAGTGCCCGACAGTAGCCTGCGGCACCTTCTGCGCGTAGACCGCAAGCACGACCAGTGCGCGCTGGAGAGCCACCTGCTGTATATCCAGCGACGCCCCTACGCGCCGATGGTACTGGCACACGAGGGCATTCCCAACCGCAAGTTCTATGCCTACGTGGAGGAGCGGCTGGCAACGGCGCATGAACATGGCTTCTGAACCTCTGCTACGAGTAGACGGACTGACGGTGGCATTCGGGCAGGAACCGCCTGTGGTGCGCGAGGTGAGTTTCGAGGTGATGCCCGGTGAAACGGTGGGTATCGTAGGCGAAAGCGGCTCCGGCAAGACGATGACCGCGCTATCCATCATACGCCTGCTTCCACCGGGCGGACGCATTGTCAGTGGTAGCATCCTGTTCGATGGGATGCCCCTGCACCGGTTTAGCGAGGCGCAGATGAGGCAGGTGCGCGGCGGCGACATCTCGATGGTTTTTCAGGACCCCTTCACCTGCCTGAATCCCGTGATGCGCATCGGTGAACAGGTGGCGGAGGCGGCGCGCTTGCATCGCGACCGCGCCGAGGGCAACCCGTACGAGCTCGCCCTGCAGATGCTGAGGGCGGTACACCTGCCCGACCCCGAGCGCATTGCGCGTCGCTATCCGCACGAGCTGTCTGGTGGGCAGCGACAGCGGGTGATGATTGCGATGGCGTTCATCTGTCATCCTCGCCTGCTGATTGCGGACGAGCCCAGCACCGCGCTGGACGTGACGGTGCAACTGCAAATACTCCACCTCATGCGGGAGATGCAGCAACAGCAGGGTACCGCGGTGTTGCTGATTACGCACGACCTCGGCGTGGTAGCGTATACCTGCGACCGCGTGCTGGTGATGCACGAGGGACAAATCGTGGAGTCGGGAAGCGTGTATGAGGTGCTGGAACGCCCGCGTCATCCTTATACCCAACGACTGCTGGAGGCGGTGGCGTAGCCATGCACACGCTGGTGGAGATGCGTGGGGTGAAGGTGCATTTTCCGCTACAGCGCGGCGAGACGGTGCGCGCGGTGGACGGCGTGAATCTGGCGCTGGCGCCCGGGGAGGCGGTCGGACTGGTGGGCGAAAGCGGTTGCGGCAAAAGCACGCTGGCGAGGGCGTTGCTACGGCTCATTCCGCTAAGCGCAGGCGAGGTGTGGTTTGACGGCAAGCCGTTGCACCGCTTGCCCGAACGGGAGCTGCGCCCTCTGCGCAGGCACATGCAGATTGTGTTTCAGGACCCGATGGCGTCGCTGAACCCGCGTATGCGCATCGGGCACATCCTCGCTGAACCGCTGGAGGTGCACGGGCTGGCGCGAGGCAAGCAGGCGTGGCAACAGGCAGGGCGATTGCTGGAGCGCGTGGGATTGCCTTCAGAGTACCTGCATCGCTACCCGCACGAGTTTTCAGGCGGTCAACGTCAGCGCATCTGTATCGCTCGCGCTATCGCCACGCAGCCTCGCCTGCTGGTAGCGGATGAACCCACCTCGGCATTAGACCTCTCCATCCGTGCGCAGATACATGCCCTGCTTCGAGACTTGCAGCGCGAATTGAACATGGCAATCCTGTTCGTCACGCATGACCTGCACGCGGTGCGGCAGGTGTGCTCACGGGTGCTGGTGATGTATCTGGGCAAAATGGTGGAGAGCGCGCCCGCCGAAAGGCTGTTTACCGCTCCCGCCCACCCCTACACGCGCGCTTTGCTGGACGCAGTACTGGAACCTCGCCCTTCGCAGGCTCGCCGTCCGAGGAACCTGCCTGTCGGAGATGTGCCCACCGCGGTGCGCGTTCCTGCGGGCTGTCGGTTCCATACACGCTGTCCGTACGCGCAGGAGCGCTGCCGGGTGGAGGAGCCAGAGCTGAGGGCAGTGGATGAAAGCCACCAGGTTGCCTGCCATTACCCGTTATCCGCAGAAGCCAAGCCGTAGCATTTCGCCAAGTGTTACTCTCCCCGTATCCAGTCTATCTCCACCACCGTGTCCGGCGCGGAACCGGGGTCCAGACGAATGGCGGTGATCGTTTGCCCACGCCAGAGGGGATGTTCTCCAACGGGTATGACCACCTCGTGCCACTCGCCGTCCAGAGGTAGCTCGAACTGCACAACCTTTGTTTCGTCGAAACCCGGCGAACTGGCGGTCGCCCAGTAGAACTGCCCTCCACGCCCGCCGCTGCCGCGCAGGCGAATGCGAATGCGTTGAACGGAGCTGCCGTCAAACCGGCATAGCGGGCGTATCATATACGGGTCGCTGCCGATAGAGCGGGCTAACAACACGCCATTTCGCAGATGCAACGGCTCTAAATCGTTAGCAGGTTCCCAGCCTTCCGTGTCCTCCGCGAACTCGAAGCGCAGGTCGGTAATCGGGCGGGGGAAAGCGGGCAGATTCGCCCTGCGCACCCCGTGTATCTCTACCGTCACCTCCGCATCTGTAGCGAGATGTATGATGAGCGCACGGTGCGCCTGCGAGTACCTCCAGCCGTTTTGCCTGCGAGCTTCGGGTGTCCAGCGCTCCACCTCGTGCAAAGGTTGCGCCTGCAGCAGAACCTCGACCGGACGGGAGACACCGCTTATCAGCACACTGCCGCCCTCGCCCTTTGGATGGTGTAACGTCACGCGCAGGGTATCGCCTGCCTCACTCACCTGCATCTTCACCGCGCGGCTGCTGACGCGGATACCGTTGGGCAGGCGTACGGTTCTCGGTTCCTCTTCGCGCTCCAGAAAGTGGTACACGTTCTTCAGTATCAGGCGTGGGGCGAAGTCCCATGCCGCGCGCGTATCGTGGATGGTATGGTAGCTGTCGGGCCAGAGGGCGAGATTCTTGCCGGAGGTGGACTGCTGGTACATGGCACAGCGCGTGATACCCAGCGCAATCCGCCTCCACAGCGGCGGGGCGTTCTTGTCCGCTTCGCACAATTTCAGCAAGGCGTAGGCGTAGCGCAAGCCGTTCCACTGCACGATGTTGCCGAACCAGCTCACCGTGTACAGACTCGCTCCGAAGACGGGAATAGAGCCATAGCGCATCCAGGGCTTTCCGGGTGCGTTCCATACGTAAACAAACGGTAGCCCTGCCCGCGCCCAGCGACGCGCCTCCGCCATCCATCTTCTGTCCCCACTGAACCAGTAACCCTCGATATAGGCGTCTACCGCGTCCGCCGCGGCGAGAATGTCGGGCGTATGTACAGGAACTTCCCACACCTGTGCAGCGCGCGGCACGGTGAAGCGACGCATGAACTCCAGCGTTTTCGCTCCGGCGCGGTACGCCTCCTCGCTACCGGAGAGACGAGCGTAGCGCAGTATCTCGTAGGCGTTACGGGCGCAGGTACCCAGTTCTACCGCATCTGGATGTCCCAGCTGGTGGTAGTCGTAGCCTTTAAACACTCCCTGGTCGCGGCGGTCGGCGTCAAAGCCCCACGAGCCGTCGGGGTTCTGCGATTGCATCAGCTCCTGTGCGCGCGTGCGCAGGAAGGACAGGGTGTTCTCCACATCGCCGTACTCAAACTGCATGTCCTCTGCTTGAGGCGTGCCTATGCGAGACAGCGTTTTGTCCACCAGCGCGCGCCACTTCGGCGATTCAGGGTGCCCCGGCAAAATAATTAACGCCTTCAGCAGGTCATACACGTAGTCCGCACGGAACGCCGGGCGCGACCATATCGCGGGACCTCCTTGAAACGGCAACCAGCCCTGCTCGTCCGATACCCATAGCGAATCGGTATACGCCTTCATGCTCCACGCTATTTGTTCAAGGTCACTGCCCTGCGGGGCGGGCAGGGGTGGGTCGGGCGGGAAGCGCGCGAACCACGTATCCACCACGCTCAACGCATCCCTCGCCTGCGGGTTGACAACCATGAGCGCACTCAGGCGCAGGTAGCCGTCGGGTGTTACGCGGAAGGGTTTCTCGGCGGTCAACCGGTTCTCGCCCAGGCCGGCTGGCACGTTCGGCGCAATGAGTCCTAACCGGTGTGTGGCGGTTCCCTTTAGCCTGTCGGGCACGGCGAACACCGGTTGGGGCATCTGCTGTCCTTTACCCCAGCGGTCATGCACGTTCCACAGTAGCCCCACCACCGCCGCAGGCGTCTTTACCCCCATCGCAGGGATGGTAACCTTGTGCGGGTGAGGAACAAAACGCATTCGGTCGGGGTGGTCTTTAGCGATGTCCAGATCACTGCTACTCACCTCATCGGCGGTGAGCCACTCCAGACCGGGCAAGAGCGCTTCTTCCTTGGCATCGGCGGTACTGCCGTCGCCTACCAGCAGTATCGGACCCTCGAACGCCAGCACATCGCGAGGTTTATCGGGAACGCAGGCATACTCCATGCGCAAAGTATGGGAATCCACCGGTTGTACGGTGAGCGTGAACGTCCACCGTGCCCCGGCGCGGTCGCGCGCACCACCGTTGAACATATATGGCGAACGTGGACACCTGCGCACGGGCGGCAGGTATCGCGGAAACAGCCTCTGCACCGAGCCGTCGGGCAACTTCACTACCACACTGCCCAGGTGGGGCATCCGCGCCACCACGCGATTGCCCACGCGCAGTTCGCCGATGGTGCGGTCGGAACCGCGTCGTATCCACAACGTGCCCACCACCGGTTGCGCTGGTCGTTTGAGCGCGTCGGTGATAATGAGCGTGCTTCGTGCGCTTTGCGGAAGTGTCTCCGGCGCTCGCAACGTGCAATCCACCTGCCACTCGCCCGGCTGGGAACCCGCACGCATCTTCCGGCGTACGACCGCTTTTCCTCCGGGCGCGATGGGCGGAACCTTCTGCGCGTTGCCCGAGAGGAAAACAAGAGGAGCACCGGACATGGGAAGCGTACAGCGCAGTTCCACCCCTTCAGCGATGGCGGTGCCCCGGTTGCGCACGGTTGCTACGATTTCGACAGTGCCGCCAGGGGCAGCCATCGCGGGCTTCATCAGCACGCTCTCCAGCTCCACGCTGGGCGCGAGGCGGAAGGTCTCCTCCGTCGTCTCCCTGCCATCGGTAGCAGTAAGACGCAGGGTAGACGGCTTAAGCACCCCCTGCACCCGCCAACGATACGTAAGCCCGTCCCCGGGCGCGATGGATCGAGTGTCCGGCACACGCAGCGGTTGCACTCGCCAGCCGTCGGGAGCGCGAACCGCCACCTGCACAGGTTGGGAAGGGGTGTCGCCTGCGTTGGTGACGGAGAACGTGAACATGCCCGCTTTGTCAGGGGCGGATTTATCGGGGTAGAAGTGCATCTTTTCAAACTGCAGTACCGCCCCGACGCGCTCCACATATTCCATGTCGTCCACAATCAGCACGGCGGGACCGCCCGTTAACCGCACGCCCACATGTACCCACTTGACCTTCGGGTTGTCGGTGAAGTCGTACACCAGCTTGCCCTGATGCCAGCGACCGTCGCCGGCGTGCTGGTGCGGTATCTGATAGATGGCGCGGGGGGAACCGGTGTCCTCGAAGGGGCGTGCGCTCATCGGGATAACCTGAACGCTTACTGACGCGCCCGGCGAGGTAGATACCAGCTTGTACCAGAAGAGGATGCCTCCTTTACGCTCGGCAAGCATCTTGCCTTGCTGACCGCTGTCAGGGCTCCAGTTACGGTTCAAGCCGATTTCAGGCGGCACATCGCGCCCGCTGCCCCGTTCGAAGCGCAGGGCAAACTTGCCGGAATGGGCATCGGTGGTTACGGCAACGGTTTCGCCCAGAAGTTGCCAGTCGACGGGTCGTCCCTGCGCGTCCAGAATCTCGAAACCGCCGTTGGTCACGGGGTTCTGTGCCATACACGCCAGACAGCACAGCCCGAGTAATGCCACCAGAGTGTATCGTTGTTTCATGATATGCTCCTGTCGATACACGGCGTTCGATGGATGTCGTAAATAAACTTCCCTGTCGGAGGCTGTGCTCCTTTTTTGAGAGGTATAATATCGTAGGACCGCGTAAGTTATGATAGCATCCGGATAGGCACGGATGGTTCGACCGTGTGCTGTCTTCGGAGGGGACATAACAATGGATGTAGATAGTCGTGGCGTCAGTCTGGATATGTTACGCTTCAGGGACGTACCCACCTTTGAGGTGCGTTTTCTGGAGCCGTCCCAGATTCGATTGTTCCGCACGCCCGGTTCCAGCCAGATTCGCATGACCATCGAGGGCGAGCGGAGCGTCTTGCGGGTGCATGTGGTGCGCTGTTTCCCCCTCTCCGACCCCAACCACTTCCTCAGCCTGCGCGATGGAATGGACCAGGAGATAGGTATCCTCAAATCCCTGCACGGTCTGGACGCCGAATCGCGCCGTATCATCGAAGAAGAACTGGACAGGCGGTACTTCGTGCCGGTGGTACAGAAGGTGTACTCGGTACGCGAGGAGTACGGCACCATCACCTGGGATGTGCAGACCAACCGCGGGCGACGAGTGTATCAGGTGCGCCACCTGCGCGATAACGTGCAGGAAGTGACCCCCACGCGCCTGATTATCACCGATATGGACGGCAACCGCTTCGAAATCCCCGATACGACCAAACTGGATTCTCGCAGCATGGCGATTATCGCGCGGGCGTTATGAGATGGGCGCGGACAGTTTGGGAAGAGATTCTGGATGCCCTGTATCCGCCTCGGTGCGCCGCCTGTGCGCTGGTAGGGTGTGACGGCTGGTGCGACGAGTGCGCCAACAGCATCGCCTATGTCACCCCGCCTGTCTGCGCCCGATGTGGCACACCGGTTGACCCTGAAGGCTTCTGCTCCTCCTGTTCGGTGCATCCTCTTGTGCCCGAAGCGGTTCGTGCGGTTGCAAATTACGATGGCGTGATACGGGCGGCGATTCACCGCTTCAAGTACGAGAAGCACGCCTCGCTGGCTCCTGCGCTGGCGCGACTGCTGAACCAGGGCTGGCAAAACTCGTTGACCGAACCGCTACACGCGGCGGATGTGGTTGTTCCCATCCCCATTCACCGACAGCGTGAGCGAGAGCGCGGCTTCAACCAGAGCGCGCTGCTTGCCAGAGAGTTCTGCCGAAGCACAGGGCTGTCCCTGCTGCCGGATGTGCTGGAGCGCACGGTCTACCGCCAGCCTCAGGTGGGTTTGGGCGAGGAGGAGCGTCGCGAGAACGTGAAAGACGCCTTTCGTGTGGTCAAACCGCAGGTAGTAGCGGGCAAGAGCGTGCTGCTCATTGACGACGTATGGACAACGGGTAGCACGCTGAACGAGGCAGCTCGGGCGTTGCTATCGGCAGGCGCGTCGCGGGTGTTTGCCTACACGGTGGCGCACGAGCCGCTGGATGCATGGTAATCCGCTATTCCGGGAGCGTTCGAACACCGGATGAGCACAGGGAGTAAACATCGCTCCACAAGTTTTCGAACACCCTCCCCCATAGCTTGACAACTACTGTAGAAGGAGCGATAATAGACGGCGGACGGAATACGTATTCCGAACCATGATTCGAAAGGAGGGTTTGTACATGGCACGCTTTACCTTTTTCGCCGCAGTTGCGGCGGCAAGTCTGTTGTTCACCACCATCGCCTTCGCCCAACCGGTCATCGACGGCTCCTGGGACCCCGGCTACCAGATACTCGCCGTGCAGAACACCCAGACCGGCTTCGGCGACAGCAACCTCGGAATGGTGGACTACGCC
>BEHS01000055.1 GCA_002898895.1 bacterium HR16
CGGTTGCGTGGGTGGATAAACGCACCTCCTTCAACAAGCGTGGTGAGCCGATTCTGCGTCGGTGGCAGTGGCAGGCGGGGATAGAATATAGTCCGCGCAGCGGTCTATCTGACCAGTTATACGGAGTATTTGTGCGCTGGCGACCGGCGGAGCGAGTGGAGGATTATCTGCTCTTCTGGGCGCACGACGACTCCTCCGGCGAAGAAACGGTGGGGGTAGGCGTCCGCTGGCTATTTGGGGTAGAGCCGTATTGAGCGCGCGTGCAGGTACAGGATGTGCCCTGTCGCACCTTGCCGGGTATGAGACTTCTGCCGTGTCGGTAGAATATTGCTTCCATGGTGCAGTACAATTGTAGACAGAGGAGGATAGGTTGCTATGGACAGAAACATTCTGGAGGTGTTCGACAACCCTTACCCCGACAGAGACTACCTGGTCAAGCACGTTTGCCCGGAGTTCACCTCGGTGTGCCCCAAAACGGGTAACCCGGATTTCGGCACTATCACCATCGAGTACGTGCCCGATAAGAAGTGCGTGGAGCTCAAGTCGCTCAAATACTACTTCTTCGCCTACCGCAACCAGGGCATCTTCTACGAGGCAGTGGTGAACAAGATACTGGATGACCTCGTGGCGGTGTGCCGTCCGCGGCGGATGACGGTAACAGGAGAGTTCAACGTGCGCGGAGGAATCTACTCGGTAGTAACTGCCAGCTACGTTGCAGGGGGCGAGAAGTAGCCAGATGCGTGTATACATCGTTCGTCATGGACAGTCTACCAACAACGCGGGGCAGACCCTGCTGGAGGACCCTCCGCTGACCCCGTTGGGGCGTAAGCAGATGAAGCGGGTGGCGAAGTGGCTGCTGAACGAGCCGGGCAGAATGCACTGGCTGTTCACCTCTCCTTTACTGCGTGCCCAGCAGAGCGCAGCAATTGTGGCGCAAGCGATAGACCTCGAACCCGAAACGTGGGACGACCTGCGGGAGTACGACTCGGAGCTGGAGAGCCGCGAGGAGATGTGGGAGCGGGCACAGCGTGTGGCGGAGGAGGTGCTGAGGCGGTTCGGGGCGCGGGAGGAGAACAATATCGTGCTCATCACACATGGTACGTTCGGCTCGCGGCTGGTGTGCGCGTTCACCAAAACCTCCCACCACACCCGCTTTACGCACTTCAACGGAGGCATTTCGGTGCTGGAGTGGGATGAAAAAGGCATACTGCGCGTGCGACACACTAATTTCATCGGACACCTCAGCAAGGACATGATTACCTGAGGTGCGAACTGTGTAGCCATTAAAATACCTGAAAGGGCAGGTGAGGCACATGCGACGACAGTGGCTTATGGTGGTGATTCTGCTACTGGTCGTGGCGATCGTCGCATACTGGTTCTTGCGCACAAAGGCGGAAAAGGAACTCATTCTCGCCGCCACCCGTGGGGATGTGGATCTGGTACGTTCCCTGTTGAATCGCGGAGCGAACCCCAATGTGCGCGACGAACACGGCAAAACCCCGCTCATCTGGGCGGCGTTAAACGGGCAGATAGAGGTCGTACAGCTGTTGCTGGAGCGGGGAGCGGATGTAAATGCACGTGACGAATACGGCGTTACCGCTTTGATGGTGGCTTCCAACCCGCGCCAGCGAGCACAAGCCGGCGCAGCTATTGCCTTGCTGGACAAGGGAGCAGACATCAACGCCAGAGATGTGAACGGCAGAACGCCCCTGATGTACGCCATCTCCGACAAGGAAACAGAGGTTGCCGAGCTGCTTATCCAGCGAGGCGCGGATGTCAACGCCACCAATAAGTACGGCGAGACACCGCTGACCCTGGCCTCTCTGTACGGGGATACAAAGATTATCAAATTACTCCTCGAGCGAGGCGCGAACGTCCACGTCAAGACCAACGGCGGAGAAACACCCCTCTCCATCGCCAGGAAGTATAAACATGAGGAAGCAGAACGGCTGTTGCTGAAAGCAGGCGCGAAAGAGTAACCTTCATCTACCTCGCGGATGTGAAGGGCGGGCAATAACCCGCCCTTCACCGTTATCTGGGCGGCGGAATGTTCTCGACGGGCTGTCCGGCAGGTGGAACATAAACAGGAGGCATCCCCGGCACAGGTGATGCCCATCCGCCCTGCGGCATGGACTTCTGCATCTGCTTCAGCTGTCTGTGCCATGCTTCCTCTTCTTGCTTTTTGGTGTTACGTGGCACTACCGGCGTGATGAAACGGTCTACCATGAAGACCAGAAACGCCAGAACAATCACCGCCGCCAGAATCACCATGGGAGTGGAAACGCTCTGGTGCAATTTGTCATTGCTCTGTCCCTTGCGGATAACCTGCGGCATAGTTGGTATCCTCCCCTCTTGAGGCAAAGGGTTGGGCACGAAGCCCAACCCCCTGCGGGTTAATCAGATGACGCAGTATGCTGCCGCATGGTGGTCACACGCTGCGCTTTCACGTGTCCGTCGGCGAAGACGAAGTTCGCCACACTGTTGTGCACGTACAGCGTGCGGTCATTGGAGAGCGGCACGGGCATGATGGTACCGTCTTCGTTGACCTGCCCGCTGGCGTAATCCCAGAAGTTGCCCACGCGCAGCGCCTGCCGTTTGATAGCGCGGTTGGGGTGGTAGCCTGCGGGGAAGCCACCCTCCGCCGGATATGCCGCCGCCATACCTGCCATCACGGTCTCGCGCGTGCCCGGATAGTTATCCAGACTACAGCATCCGCCAAACCAGCCCGGACCTGCACCAACCAGTCCCTCCATGAACATAATGGTATCGGCAGGATGGGTGAGCTTGGCGATGGTTGCTCCCTTTGAACAACCCCATCCCCACGACTGGCAGCCGGGGTCCTGTCCGCACAGGAAATCGGGGCCACCGCCGGCGGCGTTCCACGCGCTCTCCGGGTTGATGGGGTCATAGTTGACGTAGCTCTGGTTGATACCGTAGGTGAGTGAGCCCCATCCGCTGGTTCCGCCGGGGATAGGTATCAGACCGTCGCCACTGGGGCAGGTGAAGACCGCGCGATTACCTTTGGAAATGGGGTTGCCCTGCGCGTCGTAGTTGGCCGCTCGCCCTGCTTTGACATAGGGGTAGATGAGGTCGGGCCAGTACTGCCCCCACGGTGTGCCGGTGTACGGTGCGCGGAAGTTGGGGTTCACGAGGTCACCGCTGCCGCCGCAGCCGGTGCGCAGGTTGCTCTTGACCCACATCGGTGAGCCGGTTTCGTCGTAATCCTGCGAGTACATCAACCACGCGGTACCGATTTGCTTGAGGTTGCTCACACAGGTAGCCTGTCGTGCTTTTTCACGAGCCTGCGCGAACACCGGGAACAGAATCGCTGCCAGGATCGCGATTATCGCGATAACCACCAGCAGCTCGATGAGCGTAAAGCCATGTCGTTTCATTGTGCACCCTCCTTTGTGTTTAGCAAAAGGTTTTTTCGCGAACGGAGACACGTGAAAAACGGAACCATTAAAACGCCTTATTTCGTAGTCGCAACCACCTCCCCTGGCGTAACTATTTAGCCTAAGTATATTTTGTTTTTGCATGGTTGTCAAGATATTTCGCACTACTTCACAAAAAAATTAAGGGGTGCGGCTGCTATTGGAAGATTATTTGGATGCAGGCAAGTCGGAATCTGGAACTGGGGGTTTACTGCTGCTCTCCGACGCATACGGTATCTGTTCCGCTTTGCCAGCGGACGACCTGCGCCCCCATAGGTTTTTTCACTCATTCCACTGGCGGGCGAATTCGTTCACCGCGTCCAGCAACGCCAGCAACCGCTTGCCTCGCTCAGTGAACAGATATTCCACACGCGGCGGTATCTCGGGGTATACCTGTCGGACGATGATGCCGTAGTTTTCGAGCCTGCGGATGCGTTCGTTCAGTACCTTGGTGGTCAGCCCGGGCAACTCGCGCTCCAGCCTGCCGGGGCGATTGATACCGCGCGCGATGGCGTCCAGAATCGCCAGCGTCCACTTACATTTGAGAATCTCTGTAATGCAATCGTAAACTTCCCCCGATTGTGTACGTCCCTCGATCTTCATGCGTTTATTTTACCCGAAATGACACCACCTTCTGGGGACAGCCTTTTGCGGGTGCGCCCCGAACGGGGCAGAGCAACGCTACTGCAGTTTGGGTCACTTGTTGAGGGTGTCCCGCCATACCCTTCCCCTCAACCTCTGAGGGTGTTCGAGAAATGGGTAAACCCGGATGAAAAACCAAACAAACACCCCTGCCCCAGCCACCTGCTCTATCCGAGCCCATGCCGCTGTACCCACTCAGCCAATAAACGACCATCATCCGCTTACGAACCTCCCAACGCCACGCCCACCAACCACCCTCGACCACCCTGCCAGTAGCCAATCGCCACCCCTTTCACATGAGAACGTAACCTCCGAATTCTGCACCACGCCGAAAAAGGATAATCGCTTCGGGGTATACGGGAGGTCGTCCGCGTGTTTTGGGCAGGGGATGGAGTTGGCAGAAGCGTAGCACAAGGGTATAGATGGTTTGAGCCGACAGTGTGCTGAGCGAAGGTTATGTGGGTAAACGGCGTTTCATGTTATCAGTATACCCTCTGCTGAGGACGCGGGCACGGGTTTGCGGCTAAAGCCACACTCCCTCAAACCAAAACCCTCTTGCAACCTGCGGTTCACTCTGGTGTATCATATAGGGGTGCAGCTGGAGGTGAGGCATGGCGATTATCGAGGTAGACAGGCTCTCCAAAACATACGTTACCCACAAACGGGAGCAGGGAGCACTGGGCGCTCTGAAAAGCCTTGTCACCCGCCAGAAGGTAGAGGTGCACGCGGTGCAAGATGTCTCTTTTACTATCGAGGAGGGTGAACTGGTCGGATTTCTGGGTCCGAACGGTGCAGGAAAGACGACGACGCTCAAGATGCTGTCGGGCATCCTCTACCCCACCTCCGGCAGAGCTACCGTGATGGGCTACGTGCCCTGGGAGCGCAAGCCCGCTTTCCAGAGGCAGATGTCCATCGTGATGGGGCAGAAGATGCAGTTATGGTGGGACCTGCCCGCCTACGAGAGCTTCATCCTGTTGAAGGAGCTGTACGAGGTGGATGACCGCACCTTCGAGAGGCGTGTGAACGAGCTGGCGGAGATGCTGGACATCAAGAAGCTTCTGCACACACAGGTACGGCGGATGAGTCTGGGCGAGCGCATGAAATGCGAACTGCTGGCTGCGCTGCTCCATGCTCCCAAGGTGGTGTTTCTGGACGAACCCACTATTGGGCTGGATGTGGTATCTCAGAAACGCATCCGCGAGTTCCTGAAAGAATACAATCGCCAGGCAAAAACCACCATCTTGCTGACCTCTCATTATATGCAGGATATTCAGGAGCTCTGCGAGCGAGTGATTATTATCGACCATGGGCGGATTATTTTCGATAACACCTTGCAGACGCTGGTGGAGCAGTATTCAGACAGCAAGCTGCTCAAACTCACGTTTGACCGTCCGGTAGCCCGTGAGCAGCTGGAGCGGTTCGGTGTGGTATGCGAGGTGGACGACCTGCGTGCGGTTATCGAGGTTCCTCGCGTGCGCACCACGCAGATTGCCTCCCAGGTGCTTTCAGAGCTGCCGGTGGTGGACATCGTGATTGACGAGGTGGAGGCGGAGGAGGTCATCCGCGACATCTTTGCCGGGCGCGCCCGATTAAGCACACAAGCACCGGAGGCGCGTATCGGGTGACCTCCGCCATCCTGCGCTACCCCACGCATACCGTGTCTATTCCGCTTTGCCAGCGGACGTTTCGGTTAACCGCCGTGCGTAGCGTGGACGACCTGCTTTCCGAGAACCTCTCCGCCGATGATATTCCCTTCTGGGCGGTGCCATGGCACGCGGCGGTCGGGTTGTGCCAGCACCTGTGTGAAAACCGCCACCTCGTGTGTGGCAAGAGGGTGCTGGAGCTGGGCACCGGATTAGGACTGTGCGGGATAGTTGCCCGGTGGTTAGGCGGTAAAGTCACGCTAAACGACTATCAGCCTGACGCGCTGGAGTTCGCTCTCTGGAACGCTTCGCAGAACGGGATAAGCGATATTCAAACGCTGCTTGCCGACTGGCGCCGCTTTCCCGAAACGGAGCCTTTCGACGTGGTCATTGCGGCGGACATTCTGTACGAGCGTCAACTGCACGGCGATCTGCAGAAGGTGCTGCAGAAGGTCACCTCAGCCCACAGTCGCGTTTTGCTGGCAGACCCCTGGCGCGACACCGCATGGGAGTTTATTGTGGAGATGGAACGAGCAGGCTGGCGTGTGGACTTCAGCGAGCACACCGCGCAACTGCTGGAGAGCCGGCAAGAGGTGATTGTGTTTGACCTGCGCCCACCGTAGGCACGGCATCTTGCAAATCGTGCGCGGATTCAGTATAATGATGGTGCAAAGAGAGCGAGGCGCCGTACCCAAGTGGCTAAGGGGGCGGTCTGCAAAACCGCTATTCGCCGGTTCGATTCCGGCCGGCGCCTCCATTTTTTACTGCTCAAAACGGGAGGTCGGAAACAGGGTTGGCAAACCTGAAGTCGTCTATTAAAGACATCAAACGCAATGAGAAGCGTCGCCTGCGCAACAAGTCCGCCAAGTCGGCGATGAAGACCTTTATCAAGAAGGCGAAGGCGGCGGCAGCCAGCGGCGACGTGCAAGCCATCCAGAAGGCTCTGGCGCAGGCGTGCAGTGCAATAGATAAAACCGCTGAGCGTGGTATCATCCACAAGAACCAGGCAGCCCGGCGCAAATCGCGTTTGATGCGCTACGTCAATCAGTTGCTGGCTCGGCAACAGCAAACAGCCACGAGCGGCGCGTAGTCGCCTATTTCACTCCGCACAGGTCGACTACAAGCCGCTCTATGACTCTTCGAGGGTCGCTATCCCCCTCGTCAATTCCCTTCAGCACACGGTCCGCCTGATGCAGGCGGTCAAAGACCGTTTTCAGCTCTTTTAACGACAGGCGTTGCGCCTGTTCGCTCAGGTTCCTCTTCAGGAAAGGTTGTCGGCTGAGCAACTGGGCGAGATTCGGGTCGGAGGGGAACCACTGCGCTGCGGCTTCTCCATATTCACTCTGCAGGCGCATCTGCCACAGCAGTCGGAACTGACGTGCAATGAGCACCATGAGACGCGGCACAATCGCCTCCGCCCGTCCACCGGAGGATAACACGTCCTGCAAGTAACGCATCGCCGAGGCGGCATCACGCATGGCGATGGCGTCTACCAGTTTGAACACCTGCGCCTCCACCGTGCGGCTCACCACTGCTTCCACGTCCTCTCGCTCGATGGTGGAGCGCTCGCCGACATACAGCATCAGCTTTTGCAACTCCGGCTCCGCCGCAGCGGTGCTGGCAGCGGTCAGGAAGGTAAACCGCTCCAGCGCGTCGCGTGTCATGTTTTTACCCGCTTCCTGCAGTCGACTCAGCAACCACCCCTCGAAGCCCGCCGCGGTCAACGGTTTGCATTCGATGACCACCCCATGCTTCTCCACCGCACTCAGCAGCTTTGCGGGTACGGAGGCTCCTTTTCTGTCCTCTTCCTCGCTCTCGGCGTGTGTATACAGTATCAACGAGGTGCTTTCCGGCAGGCGTGGGATGGCATCGGTCAGCACATCCGCATCCGTGCCCTTCAGATGCTGTACACCCCGTACCATCACCACACGACGCGGAGAAAAGGCGGGAATGCTCATCGCCTCGGCGAGGATGGCAGATACATCTGTCTCCTGTGCGTCGAGGTGTGCGCGATCAAACTCGTCGACGACCAGTTCGTCGCGCAGGCGTTGCAAGACCGCGTGTTTCTGCCCCTCCTCTTTGCCGTGCACCAGATAGACACGAGCGGGCGACTTTCCGACACCCTTGCGCAAAAACTCGCTGGCGTTTACTGCCATCGCTTTCACCCTACAGCAGGTCGCCGATAGCGATTGTCCTGCCCTCCGCCATACTGCGGATGGCGGCTTCGGTGAACTCCATGTACTTCACGCCGTCCTCGAAGGTGGTGAGCCGAATCTTCTCTTTGCCCCGGATGGCGTTCACGAACTCCTCTTCCACACGCCATCTGCCCTCCTCTTCGGGTGGGATGGGGATTTCGGTCAAAGCGTTATCGCCGCGCCTGCCACCGCTCAGCGTGCCATCCGCGAAGCGCAGTGTGCCCTCGCTACCGAACAGCCACACCTCGGGTCCGCCCGCCAAGCCGGTGACGGCGGAAATCTGGAAGTGCGCCACAGCACCGCACACCATTTCCGCCACCACTTCCAGATGGTCGGGGATACGCACCGCCCGCAGGTTGCCGGAAGCATCCCGCCGCATCGGCACGAAGGTCTTGCCCATCGCAGTCACACGCTTTGCCTCTCCGACCCAGCGCATCACCGCCTCGTACCAGATGCCCAGCGTCATGGTGTTGAAACCGCTCAGGTCGAAGTCCTGACGCCAGTGTAGCGGCGACTCGCGGTCCACAAAGGTACCCCCTGCGCGCACTTCGATGGCAAGCACCTCGCCGAGATAACCTTCCGCTATCAGGCGTTTGATGGTGTTATCCACTTTCAGAGTAAACGGAGAGGGAACAACCTGCGCCACCAGATGCGGCCGTGCCCGCGCCGCCTCCAGCATCTGTCGCGCCTCGCGCACGTTCATCGCCATACGCGCTTCGGTCATTACATGCTTGTTTGCCTGTAGCGCAGCCAGCGTGACCGGACAGTGCATGTAGGGCCACGTACCGATAACGATAGCATCGGTATCGGGTGCATCCACCAGCTCGCGCCAGTTGTCGTACACTCTGGGGATATGAAACTGACGGGCGACGCGCTCGGAGGATTCGCGCGTGCGATTGCATACGCTCACTATCTCCACGCCCTCGATAGCCTGCAACCTGGGGATATGCTGTGCAACGGTGTTGGCTCCTGCCCCCACAACGCCGACACGAATGGTCTCCATCTGCGATTCATCACCTCCTCAGGAGACTATTTCGCCCTTAGCGCCGCCACCACCTGTATCGGCGTTTGAGCAAGGAGTGTATCTCCCGTAGCCGTCTCTCCGCCTGGGCTATCTCCGCTTCACCGATGCCGCGACCGTATTCGCTGCGCTCCAGCAAGCGCGTTAGCGCCCACATCGGCTCAGCGAGCTCAGGCAGGGCTTTCTGCACACGTGCCGCGTATTCGGAAGGCGTCATCCAGTCGCGTCGCGCCACTCCGGCTTTCTGTAGCAGATGCACCGCCCGCAGGTAGCAATACACGATACGAGAGGAGGGTGCGCGAGTGCTCGTAAAACGCCCGAATAGTTCGTTCGCCACCGCAAACAACAGCAGGCTCACCGCCGCAATCGCCAGTATCCAGGGAAGGTATCCGTAACGTCGCGTGAGCATCTGCCAGAAGTTGTGGATGCCTTCCTTTCGCCCGGTAGAGCCACTCACGTCGCGCGCGCCTTCGGTGGCATCGAAGGCTATCCAGCCGTAGCCGGGGAAATATATCTCCGTCCACTGGTGGCGGTGTTTCTCGCGGACGATGAACCTGCCGTCGGGTTGAGGGTCCCCGGCGACAAAACCCGTTGCCACCCGCGAGGGAATGCCCGCATAGCGAGCCAGCACCGCCAGCGCGCTGGAAAAGAGGTCACAGTAGCCCTCACGCGAGTCGAAGAGAAAGAACTCCACTGCGTCTCTGCCAATGGGTACCGCCGCGGCGTTCAGGTTATAATCGCAGGTGGATTCGATATACGTCTTCAGTGCCATTACCTTATCGTAGTTGTTGTTGTAACGTGCGGTCAGATCCTGTGCCAGTTTCTGCAAACGGGGACTTGGGGTGGTGGGCAGTTCAAAGTAGATGCCCCCCACATCTGCCGGCGTCGCAGGAGGTGCCTGGCGCAATTCATCCGGGGTAGCGTCGGGTACGTGAGAAACCACTTCGTATTCCGCGCCTGAACGGTAACCGTAAAGGGTTTGCAGGCATCCGGTTGCGTCCACATACACCGCCAGGTTCGGGAAGCGCACCAGCGCCGGCTGTGCCGCCGCGTAGATGATATTCGCCGCGCCGTACAGCAGCTTAAACCTTTGCTTCACCTCACGGTAGCGCGAAGGCTCTGGAGATACCGGCGGTACCTCCAGCGTATATAACCCATCTCGCCGTTCGGGCATGGTCTGGAACGGCGTTCCCGGCGTGAACAGGTTTCGCGAGAAGAAACCGTATCGCGGATTTGCCCAGCCCCGTCCGATATAGCGGATATAGACGCTGCCACGCCAGTAGAGCGGTTCACTGCTTTGCACTTCCAGCACCGGCTGCTCACTGAGCAGTACCGGTCCCGACCCCACCAGAATCGATGGCTGTGCGAAGGAGCTGGATGCACCGCTGCCGCTGATAGCCGATGCCACCCCTGGCGGCAGCGAATTTCCACTCAAACGCAGTGTGGTATCTCGCAAAGGCCAGCTGACGATAACGCCTGTCAGCGCCGCCAGCACACCACACACCAGCGCCACCACTACTTGACCGCGCATAAAGAGCACGTCAGGTTTCGCAGTACCGTACAACCGACGGGCGTTCTCGTGCGCCAGAAGGAAGGCGGTATTGCCCAGGAAGGTGGTAAACAGCCAGAACGCCTGTTGCGCGCTGAGCGCAGGAGCGGTAACCCCCAGCAAAGCCACCACCGGCACGGCGATAAAGAGCACGTGCTCGTCCGACGCCAGCATAAAAGAGGCAAACACCACCAGCCAGCAGAGGAAAGCGATAGCGGTGCCGCCGTAGGTGGTTTCCACGTCAAAGGGCAATACCCACCCCTGCATCCAGAAGTTGAGCAGAGCATACACGATGAGCCCTGCGAACAACCAGCGGATGAAAAGCCCGGGCGACTGCTCGAACCATCCCATACGCCTCGCCGCGAAGCTGAACGCGAAGCCTATCAACACCAGCACCATCATCGTATTGGTGAATCGCTGGTCCTCGATAACGATGCGCGCTGCCAGCAAGCCGCAGAACGCTACTGCCAGCCCGGACAGATACATCCAGACACTGGGTTGAGCCGACGAATGCGTCGCACCTGAGGCGTTCATCGTTCCTCTCCCGGATGCAGCGGTATCACGATAACGTTCTGGGAAGCGAGCAAACGCATGAACTCCCCGTCGTGGAGGGCGTCCAGAAAAACACCCTGCCTGTCCAGCGCGGGCACGTTTGGCAGAAGCGCTATAACCTGCATCTGCTTGCGGGCACATACGTCCAGAAGCGGTAACAAGCGCATATCCGCGCTGGCTGTTATCAATACCAGCAACGTGCCGGGCGGAACCTCAGCCACCGCTTTCGTCGCCACATCTAACCATGCGAAATCGGGCTGAGGTGCGACCTCCGCCAGCACGTACAGGTAGCCATATAGCTGCTCCGAGGACCATTGTGCAGGTTGACTGTCCGCTTCCGCAACACCGGTTACGAGCTTGAAGGGCAGTCCGCTGGCGTAAGCCAGATGCAATGCGCCACTCGCCGCCTTGACCATTATCTCGAAGCTGTTGGGTATCTGCCTCATCACCGGCGAGCGGTCCAGCAGCACGCACACCTCGGTCTGGGTGAACCGTTCGAAATCGCGCACAAACAGGTCGCCATAGCGGGCGGAATGCTTCCAGTCCACGCGGCGCAGGGGGTCCCCCGGCGCGTATTCGCGAATGCCCAGAAACTCTACACTGTCTCCCCGCACCGGTGCAGAGTGAGCACCTGCCGCCGTGTAAAGTGCGCCGCGCAGGCTATCTATGGCAGGCAGAGGCAAAGGAGTGGGTAAGACCAGTATCTCCGTTTGTTCGCGCAGTCGATGGGAAAAGAAGAACATCCCCAACGGGTCGGTAGCGTAAAGGTTCAGCGGTCCGAGGTGGTATCTTCCTCTGTGCTGGAACACCACGCTGTATCCCGCCTCTTGCTTGCCTCCTGCAGGAAGCGCAAGCGGTATCACGCCATCGCCTTCGCCGAACTGCGCTCCTTCCGGCAGGGTATCTTGCGCCTGCAGGAAATACTTGGGCAGACTGCTGCGGTTGTAGACATGCAACTTCACCGGTACCGGCTGATCGTCCCACGCCACATCCGCCACCTCGCGCTGTACCGACAGCCCCACCAGCATCCTTTTACCCACAGTGTACGACGCCAGAGGCACCGCGGCGATAGCCACCGCCATCATATACAGATGCCCCAGACCGAGCGTCATCGCCACGGTGAGGATGCACAGGCTGGACAGCACGGTGGCGAGCACCTTTACCCCGTGGTAATTCGGCTTTGCGGACGGCTGACCGGCTTCCGTCGTCATTTACGTCCCCCCACACCCACCGGTACCGCAACCTGTTCCAGCACCTCTGCCACGATTTGTTCCGCATTGACACCGCGCACCCGCGCCTCCGGCTTGAGAATCAGCCTGTGCGATAGCACCGCCGTTGCCACCGCTTTGACGTCATCCGGCAACACATAATCGCGCCCCTGAAGCATAGCGTACGCCTGCGCCGCGTGCATCAGGTTGAGCGAACCGCGCGGGCTGGCCCCCAGCTGCACATGCGGGTGGCGGCGCGTAGCGTTTACAACGCTCACGATATAACTGCGAATGGTGTCATGGACGAACACCGTTCGCACATCATGTTGCGCCTGCACAATCTGCTCCGGCTCGGTGACCTGCCGTACGTGCTGCAAGGGCTGTTCCTGTTGCTGTCGGCTGAGTATCATCACCTCATCGCGCTGGGAGGGATAACCCAGTGATAGGCGGATGAAGAAGCGGTCCATCTGCGCTTCCGGCAGCGGGTAGGTTCCCAGCATTTCCACGTTGTTCTGTGTGGCGATAACGAAGTACGGGCGAGGTAGCGGGTGCGAGACGCCGTCGATGGTCACCTGTCGCTCTTCCATGCATTCCAGCAGGCTGGACTGAGTCTTTGGCGTCGCCCTGTTGATTTCGTCCGCCAGAACCACGTTCGCGAACACCGGTCCGGGGTGCAGTTCGAAGCCCAGCGTCTTCGGGTTGAACACATTGGTGCCCGTGACATCGGCGGGGAGCAAGTCGGGGGTAAACTGGATGCGCCGGAACTTGCCTCCGATGGCGCGTGCCAGCGCTTTGGCAAGAGTGGTCTTGCCCACACCGGGAATATCCTCAATAAGCAGGTGTCCATCGCACAGCAGGGTGAGCACCGCAAGCTCCACCATGTTGCGCTTGCCGACGATGGCTTTCTCCACCTCGTCCACGATGCGGTGGAGCAGTTCGGCGGTTGGCGTCGGTTCTGGCATGACGAAGACCTCCCATGAGCCGGATGCAGACTGTATCTCTCTATACTGAGAAGACGCGCGCTGGTGTTCCCCCGTTACGTCTACCAGTATACCCGTTTCGGCGGCATCTCCGTACCAGTGCGAGGTTTTCCGTACTACCCGTAACCTCTGCAGGTACGGCAGGGATGGGAACATGGAAAATCCTCTACAGAAGGTGGCATCCCACCAGCCAAGGGGAGGAATGCACATGGGAGTGCACGAAGCCAAGGCTTACGTGGGTTCTTTATGCGAAATTACCTGGAAAGACCGCGCAGGGAACACCCACGTGACGCTGGCTACAATTGAAGATGCCAGATATGTGCCGCTCTACGGTGCATACCTGATTACGGATGCGGAGGATATCCGTCTCGACCAGGTGGTCGCCATTCAGGTTGCCGAAGTCGCGATGCAGAAGGCAGCATGATGCGGAGCATAACTTCCACATACGGGTACCCACCCGACGGGCAGAGGGTGGCCTCTGCCCGTCGTATCATCTCATCTAGTCGCCCCGTCTGGTCGATGTGGTCAGCCGGCGGGTAATCTCTTCCATCCGACGCAGAGTGTTGACCGCCGAGCGACGACGCTCCAGCGCCTGCTCGATCTTGAGCACCAGCAGTTCATACACATCCACGCCCGGGATGTTCTTCTCCACGTAATCGAAGGCACCGCGGCGCATACACTCCACCGCGTTCGCCACGTTTCCGTAGGCGGTGAGCACAATCACCTCGCTGAACAGGTCATGCGCCAGCGCGGCTTCCAGTATGCGCACCCCGCTATCCGGATTCTCCATCGCCATATCGGTGATGACCACATCATACGCCGGGGACGCCTGCCGGATTTTCTCAATGCCGTCGGCTTCGCCCTCGGCGAGGTCTACCTGATACCCTTCGCGTTGCAGGCGTCGCTGTAGCGCATAGCGCACCTCTTCTTCGTCATCCACTACCAGTATCCGGTACATACAGCCTCCTCACTATCGCTCCTTACTTTCGGTGTTGTCGCCTGCCGGCTTCCCGTTCACCGGCAGAAGGATGTGGAAACAGGCGCCCTCGCCGGGCACGCCATCTTCATATACGAATCCCCTGTGTGCCTCCACGATGCCCTTCACAATGGACAGCCCCAGTCCCATTCCCTTCACGCGCGAGCTGAAGAAGGGCTGGAAAATCTTCTCCTTGATGTCCGCAGGCACGCCCGGTCCCCTATCACAGAAGCGGACGTGCACGAACTGCTTGTTTCGCGCCACGCCCAATCGCTCTGGCAAAGCTCGCGAGTCCACCATCTCCGTGCTGATGTGCAGTTCGCCGCCTTCCGGCTGGAAGCTCAGCGAGTTTTCTATCATCTCCGCAAAGCATCGTTTGAGCTTCGCCGCATCGCAGCGGATGTCGGGCAGTTTCGGGTGCAGGCTGAGTTTCAGCTCCACCGGTCCGCGACGCGGGAATATCTCCGCCACCGTCTGCGCGATGATGTTGTTCACGTTGTCCACGCCCGTGCTGAGGTGCGTTGCCATCACGAAGTCGCGGAACTCGTGCAGTATCTCCTCGAGGCGCGATACTCCCCGCCGGATACTGCCGATGAGCTCCGTCAGCTCCTCGCGGTTGACCTCCGGTTGCTGCAGTAGATATTCTACCTCGTTCAGGTCGCCCTTGATGGCGAAGGTGCGGTTGCCTATCATGTGCGCCGCTTTGGCAGACATCTCGCCCCACGCCGCCATGCGTTCGGTCTGCACCAGCCGGTGGCGCATGTTCAGGCTCTCTATCGCCGAACCGAGCTGGCTACCGATGGCGGAGAGCACCTCCAGCTCGTCGTCGGTGAAGCGGTTGTCGAACCAGGGGGCAAGACTGCGCCGTCGCACCACGCGGATGACGCCTATTGTACGCTCACGCCCCCACACGGGTACCGCCAGAAACGCGCCGATTTGCTCCACCGGCATTTCGCTGGCAATGCCTCGCCACCGGGGGTCTTCGCGTGGGTTGGCGGTGCGGATGGGTTCGCCGTGCTGAGCCACCCACCCGGTTAGCCCCTCTCCCAACGGGTAGGAAACCTTCCCCACCTGCTCGCGCAGGGTTCCGCTGGACGCCACCAGGTTCAACCGCTTGCGGTCATCGTCTATCAGGAAGACCGAACAGTCCTCAAAGCGCAGCACCTTCGCCGCCACATCCAGCACCGTCTGCATCAGGTCTTCCAGGTCTTCGGAAGTGCTCAGCTCGTTGCCGATTTGCACCAGAGCCTCCTGTCGCAGGCGCGACTGGTGCAGGTTCAGCGCGGTCAGGCACAGGTCGGCGAGCAGGGCAATGGCTTCTACATCCTCTTCGTCGTAGGCGTTGGGGCGGTTGGATTCGATGTTGATGACCCCTCGCGTGCGCCCGTAGGCGTCCACGATAGGAACCGCCATTTCGCTGACCACATCGTCGAAGAACTTGAGATAGTGCGGGTCTTGACTTACATCGCCCGTACAATAGGGTTGCTGTGTGGCAGCGACGTAGCCGGTGATGCCCTTTCCCTCCTCCTGAGCCACCTGCAGGCGACGCTGGCGTTTTTGCTCATCCCAGCCCGGCCCCAGCGCGCTGTGGATGACCAGTTCGCCCGCGTCTTCGTCCACCAGTGCGACGAAAGCGCGAAAGCCCCCTACCAGCTTCATGCCTTCCTCTAGAGCGCTGGTGAGGAACCGGTCGATGTCCGTGTGTGAGACCGCCTGTTTGACCACCCTGCCCAGCTGGCGCAGGGTCTGACGATGCTTACTCAAAGCCACAATCTCCCTGTTGACACTGCTGATAAGAGTATATCTGGAAAGCAGGGAGGTTGGCAAGGTTGGAGGGAGTGTTCACAGCGAAAGCGGGGTAAACTTCAAACTACGCCCCCCAGAAGCTGTAGGTGGGCAGTCCGGTGAGCATCCCCAGCAGGCTCCAGATACTGCCCACGATGAACTCGCCCAGCATCAAGCCCAGAAAGAAAGGCTCCAGTCGGCGGTAAGTGCGCAGGGAACCGTAATGTAACACCAGCCACTTGACCAGCCACGCGATGAACAGAGGTAGCCATACCAGATTCATGCTCCACGAACCGGAGATGGCGAAGCCGATAGGATGAAAGGGAAACCACAGCAGTTTCAGACGCAGGAACATCAGCAGTGAACAGATGCCGAAGCCGATTGCCATTGCCCAGTTCGCCTGTGGGTTGGGCTTGCTCGGACTGCCTATCCAGGTGGCGAGGCGGTTGTACGCCTCGTTGCCGAACCAGATGCCCTGAAAGAATTTGCTCGCCGTGCCCAGCTGGTAACCACAATGCACAAACGCCCAGAACGAGGATAACCCACCCACCAGCACCGCCAGCATCAGCGCGACCGCCATCCTCCGCTGAGAGGCGTTTGCGGAACCGGCGATGCGCTGGCTCTCTATCACAATGGGCGCAGGGTGACTGCGATACGCGCGGTTGAACCAGTAGAAGAAGTTCAGCACCGCCAGACTGCGCCCGTCTAACGCCCCCGTGCCGAACGCGCGGGTAATCACGTGGTCGGGACCGGAGAAGTGCAGGTCGTGCACGGGTGGGCCCAGCTCTGCCCTCATGCGCATCACCGCCAGCGTCAGCGCGAAGTAGATAGCCACCGCCAGCACAGCCCATACGGGCGACATGCCGTAGTACCACAGGAAGCCCACCAGAAACGCCAGCCCCGCTGCCAGGCCGATCAACGTCGTGCGATAGGACATCGCCTCTCCGCTATCGGAGAGTTCACCCGTGCCACGCCATGCCTTTTGCCAGACCGCTTTCAGATACCCTCTCGCCGTCCACGTGAGGAATACCAGTATCGCCATGTAGCCGCCGAACGCCTGCTCGCGAATGAAGGGGAAGTCGGGAATGGTATCCCATGCCATTGCGTTGGAGACAACCAGCTCCGCCTTCCAGAAGATATAGAAGAACCAGCAGGAAAACACCAGGTCCAATGGCAGCAAGTAACCCAGCCCGATGACGAACGGATAGAAGGAGTAAGGCGTCCAGCCGATGGCGTTCCAGGGCTTCTGGGTGATGTACGGCAGCAAATCCTGATGCTTCACGTTGATGGCGGGCAACGAGGGTATCATGTAGTTCAAGCCGTTCAGCACGTTAATTCCGCCTGCCAGCAGGATGCCCGCCCACAACAAACCGTTGCGCCAGAAGGGAACGCGCTCGTCGGTCATCTGCAGGGGCAGGATAACGATAGGGAAGGTAAGCCGCTCACGCTCCACCCACAGCTTGCGCAGCAGGTTGCTGAGGCACAACATCACGAACAACAACGCGAGGATGAACACCATCCAGCGCAACACGGGAGGTAGCCACGCCCGAAGATGCTCCCAGCGGTACAGGGTGTCGTTGCCCTGATAGTACCCTCGCAGGGCGTCTAAGTCGGTCACCATCAGCTCGCGCGGAAGGTACTTGCCGAAGATGTTCAGCCAACCGTTGGACTCGTTGCCGAACTGGAAGGGATGCCCCATCATCTGCACAAGCACGGGTATCATGTCCAGCCCCGCCAGCGCAGAACCCAGACAGAGCATAGAGTAAACGGTGAGCAGTTCAGCGCGATTCAGAGCGACACGCGGGAGCCACCATCTCAACGGCGCGTTCACCATCAGCAACACCACCAGCAGGAACACACAGTTGGCGAAGATAGAGATAGTGGTAGGATAGGGACCGGTGCGCACCTTTTCCATGTACACTACCCAGTAGTTGTTAGGCACAATGAGCACCAGTCCCAGCACTACCGTCCACCAGCGGACAGGGACTACGGCTGGCTGCGCGCTGATGACCGTTTCGGCAGGGGCAGGTTTTTGCTGTAAAGCACTGTGCATAGAAAAACCAGAGCTATAGTTATTCCCGTGCTGCACCGGAGGCACGTTTTCAATCTATTTTGTCATGCTGAGCGTCAGCGAAGCAACTCGCTCTGTTGCTACACCGAGATTCTTCGCTTCGCTCAGAATGACAGGTAAGCGCAGCCACCCGGCTCAGAATGACAGAGAAGTGCAACTGCTCTGCTCACTATCCAAATAATCACGTGTGGCGGAGTACTCACTGGTTCGTCAAACGTGAATCTCCGCTTCGCTACTCTGGAGGGCGAACTTCCCGGTGAGCCGAAAACCGGTGCACCAACATGGCTCGGACGGAGCCTCGCCCTCCAGAGGGATTGTCTCGTTGCCGCACCAGGAGGGCGAACCTGCCGGTGAGTCAATTTCCACAATGGCTCAGCAGGAGATTCACCCTCCAGATGCGCTATCGAGGCGCCGTCGGGGGAGCAACCGCTCCTCCTGCACCTTGCGGCACCATCAGGTTGGGGGGCGGTTGTAGCGGTCTGGCC
>BEHS01000056.1 GCA_002898895.1 bacterium HR16
CAGCACGCTTTCGATGCGGTGGCAGTAGCTCTCCAGCATCTCGCCCTCGCCACGCTCGTAGTTCCAGCCCATAATCCACAGCGTCTTGCCCACGTCGGGGATGTCGTATGGGCGGTAGAACCACGGGTTGTCGGTCTGGTAGGGGATGCGGTCGCCGGGAGTCTTCCAGTGGAACTCGTCCCAATCAAAGTACGGCGCGCCCCACAGCCATATCTCGCTCACGTTCTTACTGCGGATTTTGCGGTACAGGTCAAACTGCTCGAACATGCGCTTGAAGCTGGTCATGCCCGGCACATGTTTGCTCCTGTCCCTTTCCCACACTTCCAGAAACTGCTCCTCGGTGTAAGTAAAGCCGGTACGCTTGGTGGGGAAGCCGTCGTAATCGATATATTCCACCACCCGGTAATTGACGTAACCGCCGCTGGTTTCGCGGGCGTCATCTATCATCGCCTGCGTGAGCTTGCGCGGGTCGTGCCACTTCATGTACTGCGTTAGTCGCTGGTTGCCGCGCGTGCGCAGGATGGGGTCGTACACTATCACCACTACGTTGAAGGTTTTCGAACGTACTCTCGGCTGGTTCTTCTGAAACATCGTTTTTCCTCCTCTTTACCAGCATCACGTAACTTCATTATAACTGACTTCTTCACAACGTGAGCAGCAAACAACCGGCAAAATCTGCTATAATATGTTGGAAACGCACAGCACCGGTGTGTGTGAAACGCCTCCCCTCGCAGGGAAAACGTGTGGGTGAGGCGACAGGCGCTGCCTTGCTTTTTCCTCACCGCCTCTTCAGTCTCTACGTACCTGTGCATTTCCAGTGAGTGCATTTTCAGGATGTACCTGTGCATTTCCAGTGAATGCATTTTCAGGATGAGGAGGATTTTGTAAGGTGAAGACAGGCAAAATATTTCACCAGATGGCACTGGAGCAAGCACCCGACGCTGTGATGGTGACTACCGCCGAGCTGGACCCGCCCGGTCCCTCCATTGTGTACGTCAATTCCGCGTTTACACGCCTGACCGGCTATTCGCCCGAGGAAATAGAGGGCAAAACGCCGCGCGTTTTGCAGGGCGAACGCACCCAGCGCGAGGTACTTGACGATTTGAAACGCTCTCTTCAGAGAGGACAACCCTTCGTGGGGCGCACGTTCAACTACCGCAAGAACGGCGAGGAGTTTCTGATGGAGGCTTCCATCGCCCCCTTGCGCGACGAATCGGGCAACATAACGTACTTCATGGCGGTACTGCGCGATGTGACCGATGTGTGGCGCGTGGAGGAAGCTCTGCGACAGAACGAACGCTTGCTTCGGCATATCTCTGACACATTACCGGCCGCGCTGTTTATCTACGACATCGAAAACAAACGGTTGACCTATGTCAGCCGTGAGTTACTTGCGATTATCGGATACCTGCCCGGCGAATTGACCAGCAGTGACATCCCACTGGAAAGCATGGTACATCCCGACGACCTGCCCCTGTTAGAAAAAGAGATGCTCAAGCTGCAACACGCTTCCGATGGTACCATGGTAGAGGCGGAGTGTCGAGTGCGACACCGAGCGGGCGACTGGAAATGGCTGGTGCTGCGTGCGGTGGTGTTCGACAGGTTCCCCGACGGCAGTGCAAGGCAGTTGCTGGGCGTGGCGATAGATGTGACCGAGTCACGGCGTTTGCGTGAGCAACTGGTGCAGTCATCCAAGCTGGAAAGTCTGGGCAGGCTGGCGGGCGGGGTGGCACACGATTTCAACAACCTGCTAACCGTCATCCAGAGCTACGCCGAGATGGCACAATCTGTGCTGCCAGAGGGACATACGGCGCGCACGTACGTCGGGCAAATCCTCAAAGCCTCTGAGCAGGCAAGCAATCTGACCAACCAGATGCTGGCGTTCGCACGTCGGCGCATCATCTCTCCACAGGTGTTTAACCTGAACGAACTGGTACGGGAAGCGGAGGTGTTCCTGCGGCGCCTGATACCCGAAAACATCCAGATGGTGACAGTGCTATCCCCAGACCTCTGGCAAGTGCACGCTGACCCCACCCAGATCGAGCAGGTCATCCTGAATCTGGCGATTAACGCACGCGATGCCATGCCAGAAGGTGGGGTGCTCACCATCGAGACGGCAAACGTGACACTGGACGAAGCGTACGTTGCCCACCACGCAGAGGTGCAACAGGGCGATTACGTGTTGCTGGCGGTGAGCGACACCGGCATCGGTATGGACGAGCGCACGCTTGCCCGCGTGTTCGAACCGTTCTTCACCACCAAAGAGATGGGTAAAGGCACCGGCTTAGGGTTGTCCACCTGCTATGGTATCGTCAAGCAGGCGGGAGGCAGTATCTGGGTGTACAGCGAGCCGGGCAAGGGCACGACTTTTAAGGTATACCTGCCCCGTGCCACGGAAATTCCCACTGCCCTGCCCGAGCGGGTGGAAAGGCGAAGGGTAGAGGGAGGTAACGAAACCGTGCTGGTGGTAGAAGATAATGATGCGGTGCGGGAGGTGGCAGTAGCCGCCCTGCAGGCGCGCGGATACCGTGTGCTACAGGCGGCGAACGGCGAAGAGGCATTAGAGCTGGTACAGGGTCTGGGAGAGCCGGTACACCTGCTGTTGACCGACGTCATCATGCCAGGGCTGAGCGGAGCGGTGCTCGCCATGAAACTGCGCGAAATACAGCCGCAGGTAAAGGTACTCTACACCTCCGGCTACACCGAGAACGTGATCGTGCATCACGGCGTGCTGATAGAGGGAACCGCTTTCCTGCCCAAACCGTACCGCCCTGCCGAGCTCGCCCGCCGCGTGCGTGAGGTGCTGGATTCCGGATAGCGGAGGGAAGGTTATGCCGGAGTTTCGCTACCTGTGGGCGCGTGCTATCACACGGTTTGACCCCGCCGACCGTGCCCGGGTGCAAAACATCCGCCTTGCAGTACAGAAGCTGGACGGCAAGGTGCTACCGCCCGGCGCGACGCTGTCGTTCAATCAGGTGGTCGGCTCTCGGCAGGCTCCTGAAGCGGGCTTCGGGGCGGCGCCGGTCTTCACCGACAAGGGACGTGTGCGCGCACCGGGCGGAGGCGTTTGTCAGGTATCCAGCACACTGTACGCGGCGGTGCTGCTGACCGACCTGCAGGTGCTGGAACGGCATGCCCATGCCATGCCCGTACCCTACCTCGCGCCCGGTCTGGATGCGACGGTGAGCAGTGCGCTAGACCTCCGGATAAAGAACCCGCATCCCTTCGCGGTGCAAATCCGCCTGAGCGTGCAGGGGCGACGTTTACAGGCGGAGGTTTGGGGAGAGAAACCGCTTTCCTCTCGGGTGCGCCTCCTGCGTCGTGCCAGCCGCTGTGTGCGCGACCGCGTGCCCGCCCTGCAGGTAACGGTATGGCGCGTCCTGCCCGATAACCGACGCGAACAGGTGTCGGAGGACGTGTACTATCTCGGAAGATAATTCGCATTCCATCATGATACGAGGGGCAGACACACAGGTCTGTCCCCCACAGGGATGCGCGTTTGAGGAATCAATGCCTCTTCAACGGTATGGGCGGCGCGAGTAAAGGCAACGGTGCGCCCTTCTTTTCCTTCTTCTCTTTCTTCGCCGGTTTTGCCGGCTTCGCGGGTGGCGAGGGCTTTGCTGGTGCGGAGGGCTTCGCGTTTACTTTCGGGGCGAAGGAAGCTTTCGCCACCTTCAGCGTGCCCTGCCTCTTCGCCTGCCCGTCGGGATAGAAGTTGGTCAGCTTGCGCAGACCCGTGCCGTCAACGCGGCAGATGTACAGGTCGGTAGGCACCCATTTCCCCCTTCCAAACACCAGATACTGCCCGTCGGGAGAGACACTTGGTGCTGTGTAGGCATAATCTTCCTCGTCTATTTCCAGTACGTGCAGATCGTTACCGTTACGCCGCACCAGACAAATGGGAGATCCGCGAGTTCCCGGCTGCCAGCGTGCTGATGCGAGAAAAGCAATCCATTCCCCATCGGGTGAATATACCGGAACAGAATCGCAACCTACCCCGAACGTTATCTGTCTTCGCTGCTTAGTTTGTACATCTACCTCAAAGAGATAGGTTACCGGGCCGTTGCCTACACTGTCCTCAACGACCAGGTACCTTCCCGAAGGATGCCACGCTGCGGAGTAACCGGTGCAGACAAACCGTATCTCTTCCCCTGTGCCAGTCATCAATGCGACATACGGGCCACCATCTCCGCGCCTTGTGGTAAAGGCAATCATGCTCCCATCTGGTGACCACCCCTCGAATCCCAAAAAGCCCGGATGGTATCCTAAGGAGCGCAGATGGTTGCCGTCAACGTCTATCACATACAGCTCGTCGGTGGTCTCCGTGCCTCCAACACAGGCAAACTTCGTGCTATCAGGCGACCACACAGGGTTGGCATACCATTCAGGAGTAATGGCGGTTAAACCGGTGCCGTCGGGACGGATTTTGTAGATTCGCGAGGGACCATTGTCGGGAGCGTAGCGCACGAACAGTATCCACTCGCCATTCGGCTGCCAGACCGCTCCTCCCACCTGGTAAAGTGTCTCCATCGCTTGCTCAAACTCTTCCTCCCCCGGTTCCGGCGTTGCCCAGAGGGGGAGGCAAAAGAGGATAAGCGCCACTGGTAAGAAACTGATGCGTCGCATCGTGTTACCTCCCATCGTGCTCTCTTTCCCCCCTCTCCCGAAGCTTCGGGAGAGGGGGCAGGGGGTGAGGGCTACTCATCCCCAATCGCGCCGAAGTTGCGCACCAGCACGCCGAAGTCGAACAGAGTCACTTCCTGATCCCCGTCCAGGTCGGCGTCGGGGTTCCAGTTGCTGTCGCCCGGCATACTGCCGAAAGCGGCTACCAGCGCACCGAAGTCGAACAGGGTGACCTCGTTGTCGCCGTCGATGTCGCCGTTGGTCAGCGATACGTTCACGTCGGTCACGTCCGCTTCGTCCACGACCACGCCCGACACCACCGTGCGCAGCCAGTGGCTGGCTTTGAAGGCGAGGTCGTACGTGCCCGGCAGTACCGCAGGGATAGAGTAGTTACCGCTGGAGTCCAGGCTCACCGTGGCGGTGCGCACCACGTTGCCGTCCTGACGCAGTTCCACCGTCACCGGAACCTGCGTGATGTCGCCACCGAAGTCACGCAGCTCCACATTGCCCGACACCGACCACACCGCCACCTGCTCGAAGTCGTCCAGGTAAATCAGGTAGGGACCGATAGCTTCGGGGTCAACTGGAGTGAAAGCGATCTGCTCCAGTACCCCCCTCGCGGTGTCGAGAACGCTATTCGCGGTGGCTCCGGCGAATGCAAGCACAGGTTCCGCGGGAATGTTGAACACCACTTCTATCCACCGGTCCTTGGCGGTAATCAGCTTACCAATTGGTGCATCTGAAGCCACGCGGTTAGACGTCGCTCCGATCCACTCGATACCACCACTTGTACCCCCGTTCCCACCGATCGGTGCGGTTGTACCCGTCTCCCGAACGCCCAGCGTGATGTAAAAATCCGGTGTTCCGCCGACCACGTACAGCTTGAAGCGCAGTGCGTGCGCGAAATCCAGCGCTGGATTGGGCAGATTGCTTGTGTTGAAGGTCGTTAGCCTGAGCCAGCGGCTCCGATCTGTTGGAGGGGGGGTGGGCAGAAATCGCCAGTTAACCTTCAGTGATTTCGTGCCACTGTACGCAATGTCGGTGACGACCTGAGCGGTATTCACAGCCGTGTCGACGAACAAGCCAGTAGACCCCGAGAAGCTCGGCTGGCGTAACATCACCGAGCCATTTGCAGAGGGCGCGGGAAAACCCTCGAAATCGGTGATGGGAAACGTTTGCGCGGTGACGGCAGCCGCGAGCACCCCCGCCAGCAGGGGTGCGAACAGGAACCTTACGAGTTTCATACCTTCCTTCCTCCTTCGCAGGCTAAAGTGTAAATCAACTTCCATCCCTATTGTAGCACCGACGCTCGAAAAAGGCAACTGTTGCACGGAGGCAGGATGTCGCGCTGCACCTGATGAACTTTTACGAGGACAGGGAGGGAAGTTCGCAGAGATGAAGCGTCTGGAAGGTAAGACGGCGATTGTCACCGGAGCGGCTCAGGGGTTGGGCGAAGCCATCGCCATCCGCCTGGCGAAGGAAGGATGTGCCGGGGTGACGCTGGCGGACCTGCAGACCGAGAAGGCGCAGGCGGTAGCGCAGGGCATCGAGGCGGAATCGCCCTGGTGCAAGACGCTGGTGGTGAAGTGCGATGTAACCAGCGAGGCAGATGTGATAGAGATGGTGCAGCGCCACCTGCAAGCGTTCGGCAAGCTGGACATCATGGTCGCCAACGCAGGCATTCTTATCGCGCACGACATCACCGAGTTCCCCGCCGACCAGTGGAAAAGGTGGTAGACGTGAACTTGTACGGCTACTTCCTGTGCGCGCGCGAGGCGGCGAAGGTGATGGTACAACAGAAGAGCGGCGTCATCATCCAGATTAACTCCAAGTCGGGCAAGAAAGGCTCTTTCCGCAACAGCGCATACGCAGCGAGCAAGTTCGGCGGCATCGGCTTGACGCAGAGCATTGCGCTGGACCTCGCGCCGTACGGTGTGCGGGTGAACGCCATCTGCCCGGGCAACTTGCTGGACTCTCCCCTGTGGCGCGACAGCCTGTACGAGCAGTACGCCCGCAAGTGGGGGTTAACCGTAGAACAGGTACGGCGCAAGTACGAGGACCAGGTTCCGCTGGGGCGCGGCTGCACCTACGACGACGTGACGAACCTGCTGGTGTTCCTCGCTTCGGACGAGGCGAGCTACATCACGGGCGAGGCGTACAGCGTGACGGGGGGGCAGTTGTAGCTCGTTCGTTTTTTCAGTCTGTGCCATCCCGAGGGCGAACCTTCGGGTGAGCCAGCTTAGCCCCCACCCCAGCCCTCCCCGTCCACAGGGGAGGTCAGGTGGGGCATGTCGTACAGCTCGGCAGGAGCCTCGCCCCCCGTCGCGACCATCACATTCCGGATGCGACAGAGCGCATCCATCCAGATAAACGGTTCAACCGCGCCGCGACCAAGAACGCTTTCTTATTTGTTCGCCACCGGCACTTTTCCCACCGGCAGGAGCATCACCTTCACGCAGATAATTTTTTTGAAAAGGGAGGTGAACGGAGATGGCAAAGATACATCCCGGTCTGCACATCACGTGGCTGGGGCACTCCGGCTTCTTCATCCGCACACCCGGAGGCACACACCTGGCTATAGACCCCTGGCTGAGCAACCCTCTCTGCCCTGAATCAGCGAAGCGATTCCCTAAACTGGACGTGCTGCTGTTGACGCACGGGCACGGCGACCACGTTGGCGATGCGGTCGCACTGGCGAAGCAGTTCAAGCCGCAGGTTGTCGCCATCTACGAGCTCGCCAGCTACCTGAGCGCGCAGGGCGTACAGAACACCGTCGGGATGAACAAGGGCGGCACGGTGAAAGCGGGAGGAGTAGCGGTCACGATGGTCAACGCAGTGCACTCCAGCGCGCACGTGGGCGAGGGCGGGCAGATTCTGTACCTTGGTGACCCGGCTGGCTTCGTGGTAAAGTGCGAGGACGGCTTCACCTTCTATCACGCAGGCGACACGGCGGTGTTTAGCGACATGCAGCTCATCGGGCAGATATACAAACCGGAGCTGGCGCTTCTGCCAATCGGTGGGCTCTATACGATGGACCCGCGCGAGGCGGCGGTGGCGGTGCGCCTGCTGGGCGTGAAAAAGGTCATCCCGATGCACTACCGCACTTTCCCGCCGCTAACGGGTACGCCGGACGAGCTGCGTAACCTGACCCGCGATATCGAGGGGCTGGAGATCATCGAACTGCAACCCGGTGTGACGGTAGAGTAGCTTACGGCGTGCCGAAAGGCGTTGGGTGGCGCAGTTCGGTTTCGGGGCGGGCACGCTCGATGCTGTCCACATAGGCGACGTTCTCGGTGTTTATCACCACCGGTCGCTTGGGCGAGAAGCCTCGCCATGCCAGAACCGGCTTCTCCTGCGAGAGCTGTTCTTGCCACCACTGCACGGCGGCTTCGAGATTGTCCGCCTCGATAATCACATCCAGATGATGCCCGCTGATGAAATGGACGGTGCTGAAGAACTCCATGGATACTCCTCCCCTCTTCACAAGCTCCTGTGATTCTGTTCGCCCTGCACACAGCGATTGCCTGCCTCGCCTCTACAGAGAAAAGGTCACGCGCATCCCGTCGTACGCCAGCTCCATGCCTTCGGGCAGGTGAGCATTTGTCGCCTCATGGTCGTAGTCGTGCGAGAGGTGCACAAAGGCGGCACGGCGGGGCTTTAACCGCCTTACCACCTCTATCGCCTGCTCCATGCAGTAGTGCGTGGGATGAGGCTCGTAGCGCACCGCATCCAGAAAGAGCCACTCCAGCCCCTGCAAACGCTCTTCCGTCTCCGGCGGGATAGCCGAGACATCGGTGACATAGGCAAAACCGCCCACACGAAACGCCAGGATGGGCAATTGTCCATGATAGACACGCAGAGGCTCTATCTGCGCTCCGCACAGCTCGATTGGACCGTCCAGCGGGTAAAGGCTCAACTGCGGTTTGCCTCCCGCCGCCTGTGTGGGCATGAACACATAGGCGAAGGCGCGGCGGATGGTATCCAGCACCTCACGCTCGGCATAGATGGGCATCTCGCGCCCTTGCAGCTCGTTGAAGCGGCGGATATCGTCCAGCCCAAACAGGTGGTCGGCGTGCGCGTGAGTGTACAGCACCGCGTCCACACGCTCTACCCCAAAGCGGATGCACTGCAGGCGCAATTCGGGCGGAGTATCTATCAAGACGTTGCCCTCAGGCAGCTCCAGCAGAACACAGGGGCGGGCACGCTGATTACGCAGGTCATCAGAGGTACACACGGCACATCGGCATCCAATCATCGGCACGCCGTGCGACGTGCCACTACCCAGCACCGTTACAGAAGCTTTGCTCATAGCAGGTGAAATATACCACATGTGGAGAAAAGAGAACAAGAGACGCGGAGTGAACCTGCGGCACCACAAGATGAGCACTTGACGCGCCATCAGGATGCAGGGTATTCCCCACATGGAAGGGATTCATCGCACAATGAAGAAGCAGGGGTATACACTTGTTCTCGTGCTGGCAACAGCGGCTTTTGGATGGACTCTCTACGCTGTCTTCGGAGGAGGAAAGATGTTGCAGTCTACAGAGGTTTCGCCTTTGATACGCCTCAACACCATCGGCTACCTGCCCGACAGCCCCAAACGGGCTTCCGTAGCGGGCAAGTTCTCACGCTTTGCTGTGGTGAGAGTCAGGGATGGGAAAACGGTGTATGAGGGCGAGGCTGCCGAAACCATTACCAACGCGGACACCGACGAGCAAATCACCATTGCCGACTTTAGCGCACTGAAAACGCCCGGCGAATACCGGCTGGAGATACCGGACATCGGCTTCTCGCCCCCATTCCGCATCGGAACGGACGTATACGACTTCCCCTTCTACACGATCATGAAGGGAATGTACCTGTGGCGATGCGGTACCGCCGTGTCGGGCAAACACAACGGTGACACCTTTGCGCACGAAGCATGTCATACCGAAGATGCTTACCTGGATTATGTAGGAGGTGGACACGTGCGACGCGACGCCACCGGCGGCTGGCACGATGCAGGTGACTATAACAAGTACGTGGTCAACGCCGGGGTGACGGTAGGCGTGATGCTGCGCGCGTGGGAGGACTTCGGCACGCGCCTGCGCCGCGTTCGGCTGGACATCCCCGAGTCGGGTGGGAAACTGCCTGACTACCTCGCCGAGATAAAATGGGAGATAGACTGGCTGCTGAAGATGCAGGCGGAGGACGGCTCGGTGTACCACAAGATAAGCACAAGGCAATTCGGTCCGTTCATCCCGCCAGAGCAGGAAAAGGAACCACGCTTCTACGCAGGCTGGAGCACCGCTGCCACCGCCGACTTCGTAGCAATGACCGCCGGTTTCGCACGCGCCGTACGTCCATACGATGCTTCCACCGCCAAGCGATGCCTGCAGGCGGCGCGCAAGAGCTGGGAGTTCCTGCAGCGGCATCCCGAAGACCATAAGTCTGATACACGCGGACTGATTACCGGCGGCTACCAGACCGATGACCCCGACGACCGCCTGTGGGCGGTAGCGGAACTCTGGGAGACCACCGGAGACCCCGCCTTGCTGAAGAACCTGGAGGAACGCATCCGTGCACAGGGGGCACGCATTGACCACGACTTCGACTGGGCAAACGTGCGCAACCTGGGCATGATTACCTATCTGCTGTCGCGCCGAGGCGGAAAAGACAGCGCGCTGGTGAACCAGGTGAAAACGAATCTGATAGCCACAGCGGAGCGCATCGTGCAAACTGCGCGCTCACACGGCTATGCCCGTCCGTTAGGCGATGCTTACTACTGGGGATGCAACGGCTCGGTGGCGCGGCAGGCAGTGGTGCTGCACGCCGCTTATCGTGTGACGAAGAAGCCTGAATACCTGAACGCTATGCTGGACGCGTTGAACCATCTGTTCGGGCGCAATTTTTACGGAAGGTCGTTCGTCACCGGACTGGGCTATCAGCCGCCCATGCGTCCGCACGACCGTCGCTCCGGTGGTGATAAGGTAGATGCTCCCTGGCCCGGCTATCTGGTGGGCGGTTCGCACCCGGGCGCACGAAACTGGCACGACGTGCAGGACGACTACCGCACCAACGAAATCGCCATCAACTGGAACGCGGCGTTGATTTACGCGCTGGCGGCGTTTGTGCAGGCGAAGTAGAGATTCTGCCGGGGCACACATCGGCATTCGCGATACCCATACCGCGCAACGTAGTTGACATTTTCTCCATAATGAGATACACTTAGTATAGTTAATAAAGTAATGCAGATGTTCACCTCGGAAGGAGGTGTGAACAGATGGTTCGCGTGGGTCTGGACATCGGCTCCGACACGGTCAAAGCGGTTGTTTTCCTTTCCGATGGCTCTCTACAACGGTTCCCCATTCGTCGCGTGCACGCCCGCCCCCTGACGCGCGCCAAAGAGCTGTTCGAGGAACTGCTGCAGATCCTCCCCACCGAGGAGGTACTTCTTGCGCTGACGGGTTCGGGCGGTGTGGCGGTAGCAAACGCGCTTCGGATGAAGGCAGTGGACGAACCGGTCGCGCTCACCACAGCGGTCAACCGATTCACCCCGCAGGTGCGCACGTTGATTGAGATGGGCAGAGAGTGCCAGAAGCTGTTGTTGTTCGAACAAGATGAGAAGTCGGGCAGGTTGATTCTTTCCGATTGCGACATGGGTGACCGGTGTGCAGCGGGCGCAGGAGCGTTTCTGGAGCACATGGCGGCACGGCTCAACTTTTCCGGCATCGAGGAGTTCGCACAGGTCGCTCTGCACACCGAGAAACCCGCTTCCCTCTCGGGGCGTTGCAGTGTATTCACCGAGTCCGATATCGTCCACCTGTATCAGAAGGGCACCTCGCGCGAGCGCATTGCCGCGGGCATCCATCAGGCAATCTGTCGCAACTTCTGCACCCGCATTGCCCGCAGTAAAGAGATTCAGCCGGAGGTAGCGTTTATCGGGGGCGTTTCTCAAAACCCTGCAATGGTGCGCTTCCTGAAGCAGGAGCTGGGTATAGAACACCTGCTCGTACCCGAATACGCCCGCGAGCTGGGCGCGTTAGGAGCTGCGCTGTGTGCCACGCAAGCGGTGAACCTGCGCGAAGCAGTTCGCCTGCTGGACGAGCAGATTGTGCGCCCCGTAACCTACGTCAGCTCAGGGGCGTTGTGCTTTGAACGCTCCGAAATCTTACAGCCTCCCGCGCAAGACGGCTTCCTGCGCGAGGTTCCCCTGGCCGCGTTGGGCGTGGACATCGGCTCGGTATCCACCAAAGCCGCGCTGGTGACCGAACGCGACGGAAAAATCATCGTGCTGGCGAGTTATTACCGGCGTACCGACGGCGACCCGCTTACAGCCGTGCGGGACACCATCTCGAAGATTCACCAGCAGATTCAGCAGAAGGGCTATCGCCTGGGCAAGGTGGTGGCGGCGACCACCGGCTCCGGGCGATACCTCACCGGCGATTTCATCGGGGCAGACCTCATCCGCAACGAAATCACCGCGCAGGCGAGCGGAACCCGCGCTTTCCTTTCCGACATAGACACCATCCTCGAAATAGGTGGGCAGGACTCGAAGTACATCCGTCTGGACGGCGACGTGGTGGTGGACTACGAAATGAACAAAGCCTGCGCGGCAGGATGTGGAGCGTTTCTGGAGAAGCAGGCAGCGAAGCTGGGCATCCCTATCGAGGAGTTCGGCGAGCGCGCGCTGAAGGCAACGAATCCGCCGCACATGGACTGGACCTGCACAGTTTTCACCGAAAGCGCGATGGTGTACTACCAGCAGGTGGGCGTGCCGGTGGAGGAGCTGTGCGCGGCGGTGTGTCTCGCAGCGGTGCACAATTACCTCAGCAAGAACGTGGGCGGTAGACCGATTGGCGAGAAGGTGGCGTTTCAGGGGGCAGTAGCGTTCAACAAAGGCATGGTGGCGGCGTTTGAAACCGTGCTGGGCAAGAAGATACTCGTGCCGCCTTACCCGCACCTGACGGGAGCCATCGGCGTAGCACGGCTGGCTCTGCTGGAAGCTCCAGCCGAGTCGCGATTCCGGGGCTTCGAGCAGGTGGCGGAAGGACGCTATCAGGTCGGCTCCTTCGAGTGTCACGGCTGCGCCAACCAGTGTGACGTGAACACCTTCCAGATACCCGGCGGGCGCAAGTTCTTCTATAACGACCGTTGCGAACGCTTCGGCGCGGCGAACCGTACACGCTCGGAGCGTAAACTGCCCGACCTGTTCGCAGAGCGCGAGCAGAAGCTGTTCGAGGTATACGACAGGAGGGCGCCAGAGGGCGCGCCGCGCATTGGCATCCCGCGCGTGGGCATGTTTTATGAGTACTTCCCGCTCTACCATGCCTTCTTCACCGAGCTGGGCTTCGAAGTGGTTCCCTCCGACAAGCCTAACCGCCACATCGTGCGCGATGGTCTGCTGACCGCACACAGCGAGTTCTGCTTCCCTATCAAGGCGGCGCACGGACACGTGCTGAACCTGCTGGAGAAGGGCGTGAACATCCTGTTCGTGCCGGGTGTGGTCTCTGCTGAACAGCCCGACCCGCACATCCGTAAATCGCTCACCTGTCCCTACCTGCAGGCGCTGCCTGAATTGCTGGCGACCTATTGCAAGGTAGAGGAGAAGGGCGTAAAGTACCTCGCCCCGCGCCTGCACTTCCAGCGCGGCAAACGGCATCTGGAGCGCGTGTTTACGCAGGTGGCAAAGGAGCTGGGCAAAAGTCCACGCGAGGCGAGGCGGGCGCTTGAGGTGGGACTGGATGCCCTGCAACGGTTCAGGCAGTGGCAGAGGGAGCGCGGACTGCAGATTCTGGACTCGCTGGGTGAAGACGAGAAAGCGTTCGTGGTGGTAGGCAGGCAGTACGTGCTGTACGATGATTCGGTCAACACCAATATCGGCAAGAAGATACGCGATATGGGCATCCTGCCCATCCCGCAGGATTTCCTGCCGATTAACGAGGTGCACATCTGCGATTCGTGGAAGGCGGTGAACCCGCGCCAGGTACAGCGCAAACTGGCGACAGCCCGGATTATACGCGAAGACCCACGACTGCGCGCGGTGGTGCTGACCTACTTCGGCTGCGGACCCGACTCGTTCGCCAACCCCTTCTTCAAGGACGAGCTGAACGAGCCATGCTGTATCCTGCAGATCGATGAGCACACCGCCGACGCGGGCATCATCACCCGGCTGGAAGCGTTTGCGGACACCGTGCGCGGCGCGAAGCCCGTCTCAGAGAAACCCGTTATCCGCGCCTCAGCCATCAGTCCCCAGCGAGCACGCGGGCGCAAGGTGTGGGTGCCCTATGCATCCGAGGGGGCGAAGGTGATTGCCGCCGCCCTGCGGGCGTGTGGCGTGGACGCGGAGATTATCCCCCGCTCGCCCGACCCCGCTCTCAAAAGCGCGCGAGCCGCCATCACGGAAGACGTGTGCCTGCCCGCATTCATGACCACTGAGGACATCCTGCACCGCGTGCAACAGCCCGACTTTGACCCCGAACGCGAGGCGTTCTTCATGGGGAGCAGTGACGGTCCCTGCCGATTCGGCATGTATCATATCCTGCAGAAGCGTATTCTGGAGAGGATGGGCTTGCACACGGTGGATATGGTCACGCTGGGCACGGGCGACGAAGAGAACGGGTTAGGCACGCTGTTCGCGATGGTGGTGTGGGATGCGCTGGTGGCGCACGACCTGCTGCAGAGGATGCTCTATCGCACACGCCCCTACGCCATCAACCCCGGTGACGCGGACGCCATCTACCGCAAGTATCTGGACGCCATCTGCGAGATGATGCCCGAACATCAACGTCGGGTGCAGGAAGGGTGGAACGCTATTCGCTCCCTGCTGACCACCAGACACCTGGAGCCGCTTCAGGAGCTGCTCTCACAGGCGCAAGAGGAGTTCAGGCGGCTACCGAAGCGCGACGAACGCAGACCGCTTATCGGGGTGGTGGGTGAGTTCTATGTGCGCATCCACGAGGGCGCGAACCAGGACGTGATTCGGCGCATCGAGCAGCTGGGCGGCGAGGCATGGCTGGCTCCCGCCACCGAGTTCTTCGCCTACGCCAACTGCATCGGCATGTACAACGAGCGCAATCGCTGGCTGGACACCCTGCGCCGGGAACATCTGGTGAACTTCCTCGCCGCGTGGGTTAACCATCGTCTTGCCAAACGCGAGGAGCACACGCTGGCGGAGATAGTGCACGAGACGCTTGGAGACTACCCCGACATCAGCGCAGACGAGGTGATTCGACTCGGCTCGGAGTTTGTACACCCCGATTTCGGCGGCGAGGCGATATGCAGTCTCGGCAAAGCGGTGGACTTCGCGCGACGCGGGCTGGCGGGCATCGTGGCGGTGCGTCCGTTCGGCTGTATGCCCGGCAACGTGGTGGCGGCGTTTACCCGCGAGCTGCGCCGCCGCTATGGGAATATTCCAGTGCTCAATCTGGACTATGACGGCTTCGTGGACGCCAGCCGCGACATGAAGCTGGCGCACTTTATCTGGCAGGTGAAAGAGCGCTGGAAGGGCGACGGTCGCGAGACGTTTGCGCTGGTGTCGCCGCAGGCGCGGGTGGGAGTACCGACGCAGAACGTGCGTGCTTGAGCAATCTGCCACACCGAGCGAGGATCTGAGATTCTTCGCTTCGCTCAGAATGACAACCGTTTACTGTCATGCTGAGCGTTAGCGAAGCCTCTCATCCCTTTTGTCATGCTGAACGCAGTGAAGCATCTCAGAGATTCTTCGCTTCGCTCAGAATGACAATCACTTTCTGTCATATTGAGCGCAAGCAAAGCATCTCAGCGACCAAAACTCGACGGCTCGGACGGAGCCCCGTCCTCCAGCTGGCTAAGACGCCGGGAATCACGCCTGACGCTCTAAATAGTCCGTCCACACAGTCACCGGTTCTTGACAACGCCCCTCGTCGATGCTATTGTTGCCTTGATGGTTCAAGCTGGAAGGAGGCATTCACCGTGTTCACCCGAATGAGAACATGTGCTCTGGTGTTCTGGACAGCGTTCGTCTGCGCCTCCGCCTGCGCACAAACGCTTTATTACATCGATTTTCGCAACCCGTACGAAGTTGCCCGATGGCAACCCACCCATGCTATCAGCCGACTGCTGCCCACATGGGACGGGATGCAGATAGAGATTTCAGGTGAAGACCCGTATACCATCGGTCCCCCGTACAGCCTGCCCTCAGATAAGGCGTTGTATCTGCGCGTCCGGGTGAAGGCGGAAGTGGGCACGTTCTGGCAGATTTTTTACTTCCGTGACGGCACCTGGGCAACAGAGGAGCAATCCGTGCGCTTCTTCGTGCCGCAGGGGCAGTGGGGTGAGCCAACGCTTATCCTGCCCGTTTTGCCCGGCAACTACCGCTTTCGGATTGACCCACCCGGTCCCTCCGGCAAGGCGTGGGTGCGCTACATGAGCATCGAGGTACGTCACATCCCGCAGGAACCGCAGTGGCTGCAACCTGTTCCACCCGATTTGCAGGGTGAGGTACACGAGGTGCGCTCCGGTGACATGGTGTTGCGGCATGGCTTACCGATACCGGGCAACTTTGAGGTAACGGTAGCAGGCGAGCGCATGGCGACCGGCTTCACCCGACCGATGATCGGCTACCAGATGGGTAGCAACAGCCGATGGGTAGCTCTGCACTCCGCCATCCAGAACGCGCGCCTGTGGCGCGAGGGGAATGCGTTGATTGTAGAGTACACTCTGCGCGACCCGGATGGGGGCAACTGGCTGTTAACGCAACGGTTTACTTCGGGCACAGTACCGGGCGCGATAGACATCCAGACGCAGGTCAGCGTAGACCAGTCGCGCGAGGTGTACTTCCTGCCGATGCTCCTGCTACTTCCCGGCATGGGCAGCTACGGTACGTCCAAAGGGCAGGGACTGTTTGCGGGACTGGAATACCTGGAAAACGAGCCGAGCAGCTCTGAAGCGGACGTAGTGGGCGCGGCGGCACGCAGGCAGGTTCCCAATAACCTCAAGATCACCTTCCCACTGATGGCGATACAGGCGCGCGGGCGGTATGTGGGTTTGATATGGCAACCCGACGAGCGATTCTGCGCCCTGTTCGATTCGCCCGACCGCCTCTTTGCCTCCGGGGCGCATGTGATGGGCGTGCTCAGCCCCGGCTCGGACGGTGTAAACCGCGAGGAGGGCAAGCTGATCCCCAGCATTCCCATCGTGTTGCAGCCGAATCAGCCTCTGGTGTTGAACGCTACCCTCATCGGCGGGCGAGGTGAGAGCGTGGTGCCGGCTATTCAGCAGTACGTGCGCTTGCGCGGTTTACCACCTCTGCCAGATATCGGCATGAGCTTCGCAGGCTATATATCGCTGGCAGCAGGAGGGTGGCTGGACTCGCGCATCCGCGAGGGCTATTTGTTCCGACATGCGGTCTGGCCCGGCTTTGACCCCCAACCCGCAGCGGATGCGGCGGTGCTGATGGAGTGGCTGGCAGGATATGCCTCTGACCCCACCCTGGCGCAACGCCTGCGAGAAACTGCCATCGGAGCCATTGCGCAGGTACCTGCCTCGGCAATGAACTTCTATAACATCTCCCACAACACGTATCCGGTTGCTGCGCTGGTATACGGTCATGTTGCCGAGAACATGGAGACCGCCCGGCAAGTGGGATGGCAGGTCGTCTCGCGCTTTGAACCGGACGGCACGTTGATTTACCGTCCCGAACCCGGCAAACCCGACTACGGACGCACACACTACGCTCCCGACGCCAGTGGCTACACCGCCGCAGCGGTGCTTCAGGTGCTGGAGCATGGCGCATTCAGCGGCGACCGCCAGCTGATTGCCGAGGGGCTTCGCCTGCTGAGGGCGATGGACAAGTTTCGCAACGGCGTACCGCGCGGCGCACAAACATGGGAGATTCCGCTCCATACCCCCGACATTTACGCAGCCGGCTTGCTGGTGCGCGCCTACCTGATGGGCTACTTGCTGACTGGCTACAAAGACTATCTGGAGCAGGCGAGATACTGGGCGTGGACAGGCGTGCCATTTGTGTACCTGGTGAACCCGACGGGTAACCCGATAGGCACATACGCTACTATCCCCGTCTACGGCGCGACAAACTGGGTGGCTCCTGTGTGGTTTGGGTTACCCGTGCAGTGGTGTGGGCTGGCGTATGCCGACGCTTTGTACCGACTGGCACAGGTAGACCCCTACGGCGGTCCCTGGCGTGCGATTGCGGACGGCATCACCGCCACAGGTATCCAGATGACGTGGAAACAGAACGACGTTGAACGACAGGGGCTGTTACCCGACGTATTCCATTTGCCTACGCAGGTACGCGATGGACCGCCGATTAACCCGGGCACGGTGCAAACGGACGCCGTCCGGTTGTTCGATGCTCTGCCGGTGTACTCTCTGCACGCGGTGCGCCCGACGAAACTGCTGGTTCACGCGCCCGGGCGGATAGACCAGGCGGTGGCGCGTACCCCTCTGCCCGGCAACCCGCGTAGCATACGAGTCTCTTTCCGCGTTACGCCGTGGCTATCGCGACGCTATTATATTCTGGTAAACGGTCTGGAGCGGATGCCGCAGGTGCGCGTCAATGGCGCGCCGATCACCATCGCACCACCGCATCAGTATCTGCCGTCGGGTAGCCTGGTTCTGCAGTTACTGGGCACGAGCCGGGTGGAACTGCTGATAGAGCCGGAGTCTCGCGCGCCTGTGCCCCGGCGTTAGGATGTACTGACGGAGGGAGGTGGTTACCCGATGCAGAGCGCGCTAAGGTCGGAAACGACGTACCTGACATACGAGCAGTTTCTGCAGATGAAAAGCGAAGATACTCATGTGGAGTGGGTGGATG
>BEHS01000057.1 GCA_002898895.1 bacterium HR16
CGAACGGGGCGATGTTCATCCATAGGTGTTTCCTCCAGAGGTGTGACCATACCTATTATCGGCAGGGGGATGGGGTGGGGTAGAGGGGGTGATTGACCGCTTCGCAGGGGTTGTGATAACATATGGTCAATCACTGTGCGAGGTAACTGACCATGCCACGTCGCGGGAGACAAAACCAGAACGCCGGAGAACCTGTGGAGCACTTTCGCCATGCCGAGGCGCGCCGACGCAACAATCCGCCTGTCGGTCTTGCGCCCACCTACGAAGTACGCCAGCAGGAGACGCGCACGTACGCCTACGACCCGCATCTGGACCCGCAGTTGCAGTGGGCGGGCAAGGCGGAGCACACGAGCTTCGAGGTGGACGTGGTTTCATTGCATATCCACGAGCGTATCTCCACTCAGGCAATCCTGCGGGCGGTGCGGCGCCCGGAGCCCGCTCAACTGGATTTATTTGGCGAGACGCCGTTGCCTGCCGACCAGCAGATCGAGTTCTACAAGCACGAGGTGGGCTGGGCAAACCGCCTGATTCTGGGCGATAGCCTTTTGGTCATGAATTCGCTGCTGGTCAAAGAGGGCATGGCGGGCAAGGTGCAGATGGTCTACATCGACCCGCCCTACGGCATCAAGTATGCTTCCAACTTCCAGCCGCGCATTGACCGGCGGGATGTGAAGGACAAGGACGAAGACCTCACCCACGAGCCGGAGCAGATTAAAGCCTACCGCGACACATGGAGACTGGGCATCCATTCCTACCTGACCTACCTGCGCGACCGCCTGCTTCTTGCGCGGGAACTGTTGACCGAAAGCGGTTCCATCTTCGTGCAAATCAACGACGAGAACCTGCACCTGGTGCGATGCCTGCTGGATGAGGTATTCGGGAGGGAGAACTTTGTGGCGGTGATTCCTTATAAGACGACGGGGGGCGCGCAACAGGAGCGTGCTCCGAAAAGGACAATGGACTTTTTGCTTTGGTATTCCAAGAACGCTCAGTGTGTAAGATTTCGCCGGCTATACCGGAGGAGGGAGATTGACGCAGACATATTCACCAATGTAGAGCTACCCGACGGAAGCCGGCGACCGGTGACAACAACGGAAAAGAACCTTGCCGAAAGACTGTGTGAGGAAGGTTTATGCCTCTTTACGACTTTGCCTGTCCATTCAAAAAGTCCTGGCGATAGACAACCGCGAGACTTTCAAGGGCGTACTTGGGGAATTCCCGCAGGCTCGTGGCGATATTCTGCTGATGGATTCCAAAGGCTTGCGAACGCCGAGAGAATTGTCGCTCTTCAAACCGCTCTGCGCACAGTAGCGTATTTCGATGACTTCGCGTACGAGGAACTGACGTCCACATGGGCTGACACCTCCCCTGAGCTTGCGAAGGTTTACGCTGTCCAAACGTCCACCAAAGTCATCGAACGCTGTATCCTGATGACCACCGACCCGGGCGATCTGGTTTTAGACCCGACGTGTGTGCGCAAGGGGACGGGGGTGTGGGTTAGCCCCACCCCATCCCTCCCCGCACGCGGGGAGGGAGCCATCTCGTCCCCCCGCTTGGAGGATGATGGCTGGCCTGACCCATCCCCCCGCCTGCGTGGGGACTACAGGGGGTCTGACCCATCCCCCCGCTTGCCGGAGGATGATAGCTGCCCCAACCCCTCCCCCCGCTTGCGGGGGGACGACAGGGGGGCTACCCTCCTCCCCATCGAGTCCATCCAGCCCGGCGATTACGTGCTGGCTCATGATGGACTGCTTCACCGTGTCCTTCGCACTATCCGACGCACCTATCGGGGATTGATGGTGGGCGTTCGGCACGAACACTGCGAACGGACTCTATGGCTCACTGCTGACCACAAAGTGCTGGCTCACCGACGCCCCCACAGCCTGGGCGGTCACGCCGACTGGTCGGGTATACCGAAGATATTACGAGGCAGGAGCCGGGAACTGCGCAAGGAGATGACCCCTCCCGAACGCATGCTGTGGAACGCCTTGAGGAAAGATGGAGTGGGATTTACCTTCCGTCGCCAGCATCCGATTGGTCCATATATCGCTGACTTTTACTGCCGTGAGGCGGCGCTGGTGGTGGAAGTGGACGGAGCAATGGCTCATGGTAGCCAAGAGGCTGCCGAGCGTGATCAGGCGCGAGATGATGTCATGCACGCACTCGGATTGAAAGTGTTGCGCATCCCGGCTGTGGAGGTAATGCGCAACTTAGAAGGTGTTTGCAGCGCTATCCGGGAAGCCTGCACACAACAATTCTCCATAGAGTATGCCCAATGGATAGAGGCAAGAGAGTTGCAAAAGGGAGATATTCTCTTCTATGGTCCCGACCGTATCCCTGTCCGCATTACAGAGGTTGAGCTAGAACACTCCGAAGAAGAGGTATACGACCTGGAGGTAGAGGGAGCGCATTCTTTTGTGACCGAAGTATGCGTGGTGCATAACTGCGGTTCGGGCACCACCGCCTACTGCGCGGAGAAGTGGGGGCGACGCTGGATTACCTGCGACACCTCGCGCGTCGCGCTGGCTATCGCCCGTCAGAGGCTGATGACCGCAAGGTTCGATTACTACGAACTGCGCGAACCGGAGCGTGGTCCCGCCGGCGGTTTCATCTACGAAACCGTTCCGCATATCACTCTGGAAAGCATCGCCAGGAACACCGAGATCGACGCCATCGCCGACAAATATCAACCCGAGATTGACCGCGCGCTGGCTGACCTCAACGCGGCGCTGGACAAGCACTGGAAAGAGTGGGAAGTGCCAAGGGAAGTGCCTCACCCCGTGTGGCCAGGTGAAGCGCAAGACGCCTATCGGCGGCTTCTGCAGCTGAAGCGCTCCGCCAGTTTGAGCGGTGAAGACCAGGCTGCGCCTTTGCTGGATATCGTGTATCGACAGACCGGCCACCGCTGGGAGCGGCTTTCGGATGTGCCCGAACCGGTGCCAGACGAGGATTGGCCGGAGGCAGCCAGAGAGGCGTTGCGTCGCTTCTGGCAAGCCAAACGCGCCAAACGCAAGGAGATCGACGAGAGCATCCAGCGTAACGCGCCGCAGGAGACGCTGTACGACCGTCCCAGGGTGGTGCGCGGGGTGGTGCGCGTCTCCGGTCCCTTCACCGTGGAAGCCATTCCTGTCCCCGCAGTGGAAGACCCCACGCAGGCGCCCATTCCACAGTTTGAGGAGGCTGCAGAGGCAGACCTTGTGTCTGCCCAGCAAGGTCGCGTCTCCGACCGCGGTGGCGATTACCTCACCACGATGATCAACCTGCTCAAGCAACAGGGCGGTGTGCTCTTCCCTGGCGGCAAGAAGATGGAACTGCAGAATCTCCGTCCGCTGAGCATCGGCTATTTGCACGCAGAGGGCGAGACCGGACAGAACGGCAAGACACTGCGGGTAGCCATTTCGTTCGGACCTCAACACGGACCGGTTACGGCGCATCAGGTGCAGGAGGCAACGCCGGTGGCAAAGATGAATGGCTATCACGTCCTGCTCTTTGCCGGGTTCAGCTTTGACCCCGAGGCTCAAGCCCTCATTCAAAAGGCGCCGGTGTCAGGCTTACAGGTGCACTTTGCCAGCATTGCGCCCGACGTGCTGGTAGGCGACTTGCTCAAGACCACCCGTGCCAGCCAGATTTTCACCGTGTTTGGCCAACCCGATGTACGCACTACCCCCTCCCCGCCTGCGGGGAGGGTTGGGGAGGGGCAGACCTATGTTGTTGAACTGCTCGGCGTGGACATCTACGACCCGCTGACGGGCGAGGTGCACAGCGCACGTGGCGAAGACGTTGCCGCCTGGTTCCTGGACACCGATTATGACGGCAAAACCTTCCACATCTGTCAGGCATTCTTCCCCGGCGACCCCGACGCCTGGGAGAAACTGCAGCGCGCCCTCAAGGCGCATATAGACCCTGAGGTATTTGAACAGATGCGCGGCACCGTCTCGTTCCCGTTCGAACTGGGCGAGCACAAACGCATCGCGGTGAAGGTGATAGATTTTCGTGGGAATGAGGTGGTAAGGGTGGTAACGCTTAATCAGAGAGGTGAAAATTATGGAAGCTGAACAGGGACAATGGTACTTCGCTTATGGTTCTAATATGAACACGAAGCAGTTGAGTTGCCGCATCGGGCGGCAGAAAGTAACGTCGAGGGTCGGTTATGCTCCAGATCACGAGCTGGTGTTTAATAAGCTGTCCAGGGATGGTACCGGTTATGCCAATATACAACCAAAACGTGATGGGATCGTTTATGGGGTTCTGTACCAGCTCACTGAGGAAGAACTGAAGAAGCTGGACGAATCCGAAGGGGTGCCAAAACACTATCGACGGGAGAAGATTGAAGTGGTGCTCATAGAGGGAGGGAAAGTAGAGGCTGACACATATATTGCAGTCAGGATACAGGATGGGCTGCGTCCTCGTGCGGATTACCTGAAACGCATTATTGAGGGCGCCAAAGAGCACGGGTTGCCGGGGGATTATATCCAGAAACTGGAGAGGGTAGATTATGTCCCTTGCTGTTGACAATCCCATCATCAACTCGCCCTTTGAGGAACCTTCTCGCTATTGGGACTATCGTGAGGGGCAGTCTGTGTTGGCAGAGGGGCGTCGTCCGGCGGGTTATTACCTGAAGCCCCGCACGCGCGGCGAACAGCTGTCCATGTTCGAGGAGGAGTTTGTGCCGCTGGAGCTGGTCAACACCATCCGCGAGCGGGTGAAGGCGTGGCGCGAGCGGGGCTACCCCGGCGTCACACCCATCACACGGCAGCTGCTCAATCACTGGAACAACCCCGATCGGGAGCGCAAGCTATTCTTTTGCCAGCGTGAAGCCGTCGAGACGCTCATCTGGCTGGTGGAAGCTTCGCCGGCAGAGAAGCAGGGTATCGAAATCCCCAAAGATACTCCCTCCCCGCTTGCGGGGAGGGCTGGGGTGGGGGCTTCTCCCGCGCTCACCCGCTACGCCTGCAAGATGGCAACCGGTTCGGGCAAAACCGTGGTCATGGGTATGGTCATCGCCTGGCAGGTGCTCAACAAACTGGCGAACCCGCAAGACCGGCGATTTTCCGATGCGGTGCTGTTGGTCTGCCCCAACCTGACCATCCGCGAGCGATTGCAGGTGCTGTTGCCGTGGAAGCGCAATAGCTACTACGAGAAGTTTGACCTCGTTCCGCGCGGGATGATGGAGCGATTGCAGCAGGGGAAGTTTGAGATTACCAACTGGCACCTGTTCCAGCCCAGAGACGACAGTCGCTCGCGCAGCGTGGTGCAGCGGGGGATGGAAGGTGACGCCGCCTTCTGCCGACGGGTGCTGAAGGAGCTGGGCAACAAAGGCAACCTGCTGGTCATCAATGACGAAGCACACCATGCCTATCGCCCTTCGCCGCTGCCAGATGAATTGCGGGCGGAGCTCTCCAGAGAGGAAATCGCCGAACGCGAGGAGGCGACCGTCTGGGTGACCGGATTGGATAAGATCAACGCGGTACGCGGCATCAACTTCTGTGTGGACTTCTCCGCCACTCCATTCTACATCAAAGGTAGCGGCTACGAGGAGGGAGCGCCGTTCCCCTGGATTGTGTCGGACTTTGGGCTGGTGGACGCCATTGAGAGCGGTATCGTCAAGATACCCCGCGTGCCTGTAGATGACAACACCGGGGCAATAATCCCCAAGTACTTCCGTCTCTGGGAGTACATTAACCAGCGACTTCCTGCCTCCGAGCGACAAACCGCGCGTCGACGGGCTAAACCCGAATCGGTGCTGCGCGAGGCGGAGGGCGCCCTGGCAATGCTCGCTTCCGAATGGCAGAAAACCTTTGACGAGTTTCAAAAAGCGGGTTCGCCCGTTCCCCCCGCTATGATTGTGGTGTGCGACAACACCGACCTTGCCCGGCTGGTACATGAGCATATCGCCGGCGGAAGGGTTATCGAAGATCTCAAAGGCGATGTGACCTTCCGCATCGACACGGGATTGCTGGAAGAGGCAGAAAGCGCGGTAGAGGGCGAAACGCGCCAGGAAACCGCCGAACGCCTGCGCAAAACGGTGGATACCGTTGGCAAAACCGAATGGGAAGGCGAAGGCGACCCACCGGGCAGATTCGTCCGATGCGTGGTATCCGTAGGTATGTTGAATGAGGGCTGGGATGCGCAAAACGTGACGCAGATTCTGGGATTGCGGGCGTTCACTTCGCAGCTTTTGTGTGAGCAGGTAGTAGGACGCGGACTGCGGCGTATGAACTACGACGACTTCAGCGAACCCGAATATGTGGACGTTTACGGCGTGCCGTTTGAGGTCATCCCCGTCAAAAAGAAGCCTGTCGGGCGCACAGAGGTGCAGAAAGTATCCACGCTGGTGCGCGCCCTGCCCGAACGCAAACATCTGGAAATCACCTTCCCTCGCGTGGAGGGATACGTCTTTGACGTGCGTCAGCGAATTCGAGTAAATCTGCAGGATGTGCCTTACCTGAAGATTGACCCAACGCAGGAACCAACCGAAGTGGTCGTTAAGCCTGCAGCGGGGTATCGTATCGGGCGCCCGGACCGCCTTGGCCCGGGCATGGAGGAATTGCACGACCGCAACCCATTCCACCGCGAGAAGCGCTTGCAAGCAACCGTCTACGAGATTGCTGCCGAACTCACGCATCGCCTGAAAGACAAACATCAGGACTGGGCTGCCCGGCACATTCTTTTCCCGCAGGTGCTTGACATCGTCTGGCAGTATTTAGAGGAGCGGGTGGTTGTGGCGGATGAGGATACGCCGATAGAAGAAATCGCTCTGCTCAAATACAAACAGCATATTATCGAGCGGCTGACCGAGGCCATCGAACCCGACACGCAGAGCGGTGAACCGCCGATTTTGCCGGTCATCGAGCGATTCCGCCCCGTCGGCTCTACGTCTGAAGTGCTGTTCCGCACGGTGCGCCCAACGGTAGGCACAACCAAAAGCCACATCAGCCACGTGGTGCTGGACGCCCCGATGTGGGAGCACAGTGTCGCCTATCAGCTGGAGCGGGCGAGGGAAGTAATTGCCTATGCGCGCAACGACCACCTGGATTTCGTGATACCGTACGAGTGGAACGGCACCAGACACGAGTACCGACCGGACTATCTGGTGCGCTGGCGTACAGAGGGTGGGCAAGAAGTCAAGGTGGTGCTGGAGGTCAAAGGCTTTGAAACGGAGCAGGACCGCCAGAAGGAAATCGCCGCAAAACGCTGGGTGAGGGCGGTGAACCATCACTGCGAATTTGGGCGGTGGGCGTTCTGCGTGTGCCGTGAACCGAGAAGAGTGCAAAAGGTCATCGAAGAGGCAGTAGCACAGATTCTGAGCCCCTCATAACCTTTTCTACGTCCACCCCCCTCACGAGTTCCGCTCTATGGTGCTGCAGGCGAACTGCGAGAACGGTCCCGAAGTGCACTTGCCGCACGCCAGCGCAGTGGTCTCGAAGATGGCTTCGGTCAGCATCTGCGGCTTGCGGTAAGGCTTCCTCTGCTTAAAAGAAGATTGCTGTGCTTGTTGTTCCGTATGCTTTTCCATTCAGTTCACCCCTATCTCTTCTATCTCGTCCTCTGAGGTCGGATGGTCACACAGGAAGGCGACCCCTTTATCTACCAGTTCCTGCGCGAACGCCAGCACGTCGGGTAACACCTCTTCGGGCGTAATCTCGTATATCTGGCTCAATTCCTGCGCTATCTGCCTCAAGGTACGGCTACCGTCTGCCACACGCCAGATTTCAGTGCCCACCTCGTTCAGGTGATGCAGCTCGCGCTCCTGTGGCGAGATAATCACCGCCTCCCCTTCGATGATACGCCACGCCAGAAACGGCGAACGCACCAGATATTGCTCCGATGTTACATGCGATGTCTTCTCTGCCTGCGGCTCCATCTCCACACCTTGCGCAGTCCATGCATCACCTGAGGCATTCGTGTCTGCAGTAGCCCGTATAGCCACCACTTCCCCCCGTAGGGCGAGAACCGCTTCTTGCCTCGCCATACTGTGCGCACTTCGCCCAGCACCTGCTCGCGCAATACCTTTTCTTCAGACTGCAGGGTATCACCACGCAGGGTAATCTGCCCGTCTTCTACCGATACCACGCGGTGACAGCGTACCCCCCACGGCGTGTTCACCAGCACAATCATACCCGGACGGATACGCAAGGAGGGAACAATCTCCAGCACGTCTCCTCCCTGAATAAGGGGCGACATGCTCTCCCCTTGCGCCTTCAGCCATACGGTTTCGCCCGCTTGCAGGCGAGCCAGTAGCTGCACGGTCTCCTCGCTCAACGGGCGGAATTCTGTTTCTGCACCCTTCGCCATTCCCACATCGCCTCACTTAGCGGCGCAACTCGTGCGCCGGGGTAGTATGCCTGCAGAATGTCTTCCGCTTTCTGTCCTGCCCGCGCTCTGCCTGCTGCGCCCCACTGGCACAACCCGTTTCCGTGTCCCGAGCCACACCCCTCGAAGACGATGGTGTTACCCTGATCCAATCGCACGCTGAACAGGGTGGAGGGCAGTGACAAACGACTGCGCAAGCGTGCACCGCTGACCTCGCGCGTTTGCTCACCCCAGCGGATGCGGAGCATAACCACCCGTCCGCTTGCATCGGTTTGCGCGATTTGCACGTCAACTTCACCTTTCGGTGCATCCTGTGCAGAATCCTTCTCCTCTGCTGTCTGCCACACCTCCAGAAAAGTATAACCCAGCGACCAGTGGTGCCCGGGGTTGGCGGCGCAGTAGTCCTTACCCGATTCGTCGCGGTCGGCAACCCCGACGACAGACTGTCCGCCGCAGTCGGCTGTGTAAACGCCGTCCACCGGTGTATCACCGTTCACCAGAATAAGACCTGCGGTGTTCTGTATCGCCAGCGTGGTGCTCTCCCGCTCGGCGGTAACGCCTCCGTACACCTGACAATGTATGCCGTCGCACACATCCGCGCCGTCCGCTTCGTGTTTATGGCGGTTGCGCACCGTCCAGCTTCGCGCGGCGATGGCTTGCGCCCTTAACGCTTCCGTTGGGAAACCGGGGGGCATTTCCAGCGGAACTACGCCCCGCAGGTAATCTTCCAGAGGCAATACATTCAGCACCTGTAGCCTGCCTTTATGGAGGCGCAGCACCAGCTTGCCTCTGTAACTGCGCCTGTCATTGCCCTGTGCGCTGGAAAGGGTAAGCGGCGCCTCTGCTTCCAGTGTCCACTCCTCCGCCCGCAGGGTTTTACTCCCGAAGCGCAGGGTGAGCAGCATTGCATCTCGCTCTACTATCACTGTTTCACTTGCGGGGATGTCGCATGATTCTCCTGCGCCGGTCGCTCGCCAGGAGGATTCGCCGGTGATATGCAGGGGTACATTTCGCCAGCGCGTCAACCACACCCGCACTTCAGGGTTGAAGGACTGTTGCGCCTGCAAACGCGGGCAAAGGAGAAAGAACAGTGCGCACCACAGCAAATGTTTCATCCCTGCAAACTCCGCAAGAACTGTTCTCGCGCCCTGTCTGAAAGCAGCCAGAGCGGCTCCTGCTGCAGGATAGGCAGAAGTACCCGTCGCATTGCGCCCGCGTCGATAAGACGGCAGTAAGCGTTGCCCACCATCTCCTCGTGCATCGCGCCTGCCTGCCGTAGAGGTTCGTCCACTTTCGTAAAGTCGCGCTCCCAGCGCCACAGGTGCAGGCGATTGCGCACAACGATTTCACTGCCCTCGGCATCCACGACCACGCCGTCCGTCCACTCGTCCTGCAGGTGATAGGGTACTCCCGCCAGCTCCTCCAGGGCGTGCAGGCTGGTGTTGCTCTGCTGGTTACAGCCCAGCAGCAGGATGTAGCCTCCGCTATCCATCAGCTTCACGTAGGGGCTACCCTCGCCGCAGGGGGTGGTGCACCGCTCATGTCCTTGCGTATAGAAATCGGCGCGTGCGCCCAGCGCGGTCACCGAGTGCGTGGGGTGCAGACTGCGCTTTACCCCCGGACGACGGCGGAAAGCTTCGGGAATGATGCCAATCCACCTGGGGCAGGGGGTGCTGCGCACATCCATACGCGGAGGGACTTGCGGTGAATCTTGCGGTGAGCCGTTGAGCGCGGGCATCAGTATCGTTCCCGCCGGCGACACCGCCGAGAGCAAGGCATCGATAACCGTATCCGCGCCGCCTTCCACCCAGCCGATACTGCTGAGCGAGGAGTGCACCAGCACATCCATGCCCCGCACGATACCCAGGCGGCGCAATTCCTGCGTGAGCGTTTCCTTATCGATGCCGAGCTGCATCCGTTAACCCTCGTGCGCGTGTTTGCAATGCAAATTCGCCAGTTGGCGCAGCGAAGCCTGCAAAGGGGTTCGGCAAAGCGCCGCCGAAGGATAAATACAAATGACCATGCGCCTTTTTACTGTGGTGCTTAGCGTTGCGCTATCGGCTTTGAGCGCTGGGGCACAGCCGTTGGTGGACCTTGGCGACCCCTTCGGCAAGCTGCCGCTGGTGGACGCGGTGCTCTGTGGAAACCTCAACGACCCTCACGAGTTCGCGGAGTCCACACCCGGAGTATCGCGCGTCGAGACCGTGCTGGGCAAGCCCTGTCGAGTACTGCCCTCTTCGCCAGAGCAGAAGGGCGCTGCCTACTTTGCCTATCGCATTGGCAAGGGCAAGGGTTTGAAGCCGGGCGAGGCATACGTGCTGGCGATAGACTACCCCGAAGACAAGCCGCGCACGTTCCATGTGGTCAATCGCGGATGCGAGGTGTTTCAGGGTTTCCACACCGGCAACACGTTAGGCGACAGTATGCACGGGTACGTGGCAAGCAACCCCGAATCGTTGAAATTTCCGCTATCGGGCAAGTATCGGACGTGGCGACAGATGTTCTTTCTGTTTGAGCGGTTTTATGGACTCAAGCGCACGCGCGAAGAGCTGAACCGCCCCGATAAGCCGGAGGACGGCTTCTGGGTGATTATCCTGCGTCCCGACCCCGGCGATGATCCGCTGTCCGCCGGTCCCGCTGTGTATCGTATCCGTCTCTTCCGTGTGCCCGATGTGCGCAGGCTGTATCAACCGTTGCGCCTACCGCCTACTCCGCTTCCCAGACGATATATCTTCGTACGCGAGGAGATGGCGGACGTTTACGCGGAATCCACGAATCCGCGACAGGCGCAACCAGGGGTAGACATGACGCGCTTCTTCGAGTTCAAGGCGCACACGATGCGTTTCCTGGGCGTCAACACCTTCTGCAAAGACCTGCTGGAGTTCGGGCACAATCAGGGATGGGATGCGGGCGATGACAGCTGGTATGTCCCCTCGCATGACCCCAAACGCTGGGAGCGCATTCTGCAGATTGCCGCGCGTCATGGACTGACGGTTTTACCCTATTATGAATACGCGGGCAGTATGGGATTGAACAGGGTGGTGCAGTGTGCGCCGCTGAAGGGACCGGGGCAGCCGTATACCGGCATCTGGTGGGGCGAGCTGTACCATGCAGACATCACCGACCCACGTACGCTGGAAGACGCCAAACGCTTGCTGGACGCAACCGTTGTGCGCTTCAAGGGGAAGGTGAAGTTTCTTGGCGCGTGGTTCCGCAACCGTGTCAGCCACATCCCTATCAGCTTCTCGGACGATGCGCTGGCGCGATTCAGCAGGGAGGCGAATAACGACCGCCCAATCACCCGGCAGATGCTACAAGCGGATAGCCAGCTGCTGGAGCGTTACCGCAACTGGTGGCTGGACAAACGCAAAGCCTTCTTCCTTGCCCTGCGCGATTACTTGCGCGAGAAGGTGTCGTCGGATTGTCTGCTGTTCTGGACGAACTGGACAGGCGAGCCGGGCCCGCCGCTGGATCACGGGAAGACGGTGGTCACCGATGACCTTGAACTGTGGAAGCCACTGCTCCCTCAGTGGTGGGAAGCAGAATCCCTGCATCGGCTCCTGCGCACCGACCGTTACCTGCGCAGCATCACTCGTTATCCGGACACCTGGGGCACCGATGAGTGGCAGCACGGTGAGCCTCGTGCCGATGTAGAGAACTACCATGATACCGAAGGGGTGCTATTCACCTATCCCTTCCACCGAATCTACTCGGTGTCGCGACCGGAGGATATGGACGCCTTCCGCACCCGCTCTGGGCTGGCGATGGTGCGCATGTATTCGCTGAACGAGCATCGGGATGGAGGTATCCTGGGTGATTTCCTGTCGGATGTAGAGCTGGCGGGACCCTATTGTATGGCGGCGGAGGTGCGCGCTGTCGCGTTCGGCGACCCATTTTATCTGGGGTATCTGGTGGGGAATACGCATTATCGAGGCTTCCCTGAATATGTTCGCCGCTTCAATACGGCGTTTCTGGCATTACCCGCCTTGCCCAGCCGTCGGTTGACCGATGCCTGTTCCAACCCGGAAGTGGTGGTGCGTGTGATACCTACACCATGCAATCGTTACGGCACGTATGTGGCGGTGGCTCATGTTGGCTGGCAACCCAGGCGGGATGTGCAAATCACCCTTCCCTTGACGGGTAAGGTGGTAGATGCGGTAACAGGTAAGGAGATAAAGCCCTTGCGATTAGAAAAGGGCAGAACGGTGCTGAACCTCTCGCTTGATGCCTGTGAGCTGCGTGCGTTGCTGGTACATCCTTCACCGCGCCCCAAGGGCAGGTAGTACGTATCACAGAGCTCCTGCTATCGCTACCTCGCCTATCCCAAAACGGATGACAGGTGAGGTTCGTCGCTCCATTCGGGCGGAAGATACCTTCGCCAGAGTGCCCACCGCAACACGTCCGAGAGGGTGCAGGTGCAGGCTTACCTCGCGTTGCTGGTGTGGCAACACCAGAATCCGCTTTGAGCGGACAAGCCCCTGCCCGTCTAGCGACACCAGTGCATAATGCCCTTTTGCATTCGCTACTACCTTCTCGCCCAGTTGCAGTTCCCCTTCGCTCTCCGCTGCAAGCACCTCACCCTTCCTGCTCACCAGAACGAACGCGCAACCCATCGGCTTCAGCAAAAGGGACACCCTGTACGCGGGCAGGGTGACACGGCTCTCCCCCTGCTCTTCATCGGCGCGAACGAGAACGATTAGCCTGCCCCCGTCGCGTGTGGGAACGGTCAGGATATGTATCTTGCCCCCGCTTGCGGTGAAAGCGGGAGAATCTATCCCTGCCAGCTGGAGCACCTGTCGGTAGATTTGGGCAAGCCCAACAGACAGCGCCAGCTCCACCGGCGACGGCACATATACCACCTTCCCCCTGCCGGTGCCCCCGATGATGGGTTGCACTTCCCATTCCCCGGGCTCTCTCTCAAAAGGAGGGAGGGGAGGTTGCTCGGGAAGCCCCAGCAGCTGAAAACGCTCGCTTCGGGTGGGCTGGCGGGTGCGGTCGAAGCCGATATGACCGGAGAGATACAACGTCCCGCCCTGTTTGACCCATTGCAGCACCGTATGGAAGGTATCGTCCGCTGGGCAGTAGGGTAACACCCAGAAGATGACCTTCGCTGCAGGGGGTATTTCCGTAAGGTGCTCCTCGTTCAGCACGCCAAAGTCTATCCCGCAATCCAGCAGTGCCTGCACCGCATCCTGCAACGCCCGGTGGATGCGTTCGAACTGCGCGCCAATGCGATGGCTGTCAGGCACCAGCAGGTACACGTGCGGCGGTGCGTAAACGGGTTTCACGCGCTTTAGCAGTTCCGCCTCCTGTGCCAGCGTATGCAGCCAGGGTTTGCCAACTGGCGTGCCGTGATGCACCAATCCCCATGGGAAGACCATCTCGTCGAAGTCCTTCCAGTCCCAGTTGCAGACAAAGGTTGCGCCCAACCCTACGGCATAGTGCAGCACCCGCTGGAATCTCGTTACACTGGCTTCCACAGGCAGTCCCGTTTGTCCGCTGACTCGTGCGTTGTGCGCCTCCTGCGCTCCAAACTCGCCGAGGCTCAATCCCTTGCCATACGCGCGGCGGTCAATCAGTTTGAACTCCAGCGGAAAGTCGCGCAGGGCACCGTAATAGTGCATATTGGAGAAATCGGTGTAGCGCGTGCCCAGAATCTTATCGGCAGGAGACATACTGGGCAGATAGCCCACGCACACCAGCGCGTCGGGGTCGCCTGCTTTGACGCCTTCCACGTTCGCCCGAATCCAGCGGTTCAACAGTTCGGTCTCAAATCGCTTGAGGTCGGCGGTGCGCACGTCGTCCCAGCGATCGGTGCGTCCACCCAGAGGGACATCGGGCAGGAATGTCTCCGGCGGCTGTACACGCCATGCCTCGCGTAAGGCGTCATCCGAGCCATCATAGCGTGCTTTGAGCCACTCATTCCAGAGCCGATGCACCAGAAGGGTATTCGGTACCTCCACCGACGGCTCGTTCTGGATGTCGTACAGGATGCCCGGCACGTTGCAGTATCGCTCTGCCCAGAAGCGGTTCCACGCGCGCTGTGCCTGCAGCTCCTCGTCACTCAGCACCACTCCCAACCAGTCGTGCAGAGAAAGGAATATCACAATGCCATGCTTCTGCGCCAGCTGCACAATGGCGTCCATCTGACGCTGCAACCTTGCAGGCGGAAGGGGCAACAGGTCTAATGGGGAATGGTGCCCCAGCCCTTTATAGCCGTCCTTGGCGAAGGGGGAGAAGTGCAGGATACGCAGGATGCGGATATTGTGCTGAGCCATCAGGCGGAAATCGCGCTCCCATACGGCGGGGTTCTCGTTCGCGGAGAAGAACATCATGCCCGTCTGGTTGGTACCGACCAGAGTAGCCGGCTGCCCGTCGATGGTGAGGTAGTTATCTTTCCAGCCGACCTTCGGACCTCGCGCGATAACCGCTTCGTCCCGCAGGCAGAAGGCGGATTCTATCGTATCCACCGGTTTTCCCTCCAGCCACAGCTCCGCCTGCACCGGGTGGAAATCGCCTTGCAGTTTGCTGGTGTCCACCGTCGCAACGAGGGTTTTCGTTTCGCCGGGCTGCAGAGCGACTTCGTGGCGCGATGTCGTTTGTCTGGAGACCTTGATTGCCACGCGCGCAGTGACAGGGTGTGCGCCGAAGTTTACCGCCTCCACGCTGATCACCGCTCTTTCGCCCTTCTCGTAGCAGGCGAGATCGGTGCGCAGGCTGTGGAGATACACCTTTTGCACGATGCGTTCCATCACCTGTATCAGCAATCGTTCACGGTTGGCGTCCCCTATCAACAGGGGTTGTCCGGAGGTGATACCGCTAAACGCCCAGCTGGAACCTTTGTACACCCCGGCGAAATTATGCAGGATGCTGAGGGTGGTACCGCGCAGGTTGCCTTTCGCGTCGGCTACTTCCAGCACAGGTATCCAGCGGCGATAAACAGGCGGAAACACCGGGTTGTTATCACCTGTCAATCCGCTGGCAGAGAATCCCTGCAGGGGTTTTTCGGTGCGCCAGGACAGTCCGGCACCGGCGAACGTGCCTGCAGCTTTAACCCATACCGCATCTTCCAGCAGGAAGGAAGGGTCAAACACGCCAATCTGCTCAGGAGACAGGCTCATCGCATCTCCGGGTGTACCGTAGCGGGTATTCAGACGCACTCGGCTTTCGGTGTCGCTGCGGTTGTGCTCTTCGGCTGTAGCCGTCTGTGCGACCTCGCGCCATCGCTCGCCATCCCACACAACAGGTCGGTCGAAGGCGTATCCATCGATGGAGAGAAAACTGCCGCCGGAGCGCAGGTACGCCAGAAAAGCCTCTCGCGCCTCAAGAGGAAAGAACGCACCGTATGGCAACACCACCACGTCGAAGTTGCTCCGGGTGAGTATCTCTTTGCTGGCGAGGTCGCCCGCCTGCAGTAGCGTGACCCCATAGCCCGCTTGACGCAACGCCTGTGCCAGCTGCCGGGGTGGATGTGCGGTATGGAAGTTGTCCGGCAACGAACCTCCCATCTCCAGAACGGCGATGCGTCCCCGTTCACCCTGCTCGACGGTCAAGCCCGGTGTGCGGGGTAAGGGTGTGGAATCGGGCATGGTGCGTACCTCCCACTAGATACAGTCCACCGTTACTTCCATCGTGCCGAAGTTACAGCCGATGAGCATCCTGTCCACCGATAATATCTCGCGCCTGCGATTGCCACGTCCGTCGAACTGGAAGCCCGTGATAGGCATGGTCACCTCGTGCCAGCCTGGGGGCAGTTCGCCAACGGATTTGCCCTGAACGGTAACCTGTTGCAGCCACATATCGCCATCGGGTTCTATCAACCAGATGTGCATCTTCGCGCTGGGATGGGCTGTGGAGACATGTAACCAGAAGCGCAGAGCAACCGCATTGGCAGGCACAAAACACGAACCTACCAGATTGCCCCAGTGGGGTGGCGCGTCTTTGTAGAAGAGGCGCAGTGCCTTTTCGCCCTCTTTCACCAGGGTGCTATCTATCTGAAAACGCACCTCCACCCCTCCGTCGGGGTGCTGCTTCCAGCCCGATTCGGTCTCGAAGTCGTGTAGCGGGACCGCCCGAGCCAGTGTGCAGACCAGCAAAAGAAAACCCCACCCCACACGCATCCTCGCTCACTCCTTTACTCGGCGTGACAGCATTGCGGTTCTGCGGTGGCTGGCAGATGCTCCGGCTGGTGCAATATGGCGGTGCCATCTTCCAGTCTCAGCCATGTGCGGAAGTCGCGTGCACCTTCCTGCAGTTCAATCACCCTTGCACCGCAGAGGAAGCCCTCTTTGCCGTAGCCCCCGTATCCACTGCCTCTGCCGTAGCACAGACGAATACCGTATAGATTGCCCCAGAAGTCGTTGATATGCTCATGCCCGACGAATGTGCCGATGACCTCGCCGACCTCATGCAGCGCGGCGAAGAATCCCGTGTTGATTTTGGGGGCGCAAACGTCCTCGTGCTTTTCCCCATAGCAGACCTGTGTGCGCCACACCTCATCGTACTCGGGCAGGGGAATATGGAAAAAAGCGAGTGCGGGAATGCGTGAGCGTTCCTCATCCGTGATGCCCCACTGTTGACGAACCCGTCGCGCGGTGCGCACATACCATGCTATCTGGTCGCGCGTAATCCATCCCCACCCGCCGATGTCGGTGGTGGCGTAGCTGTTGGAATCGATGCCCCAGAGGAAGGCGGCGGGACGTTCTCCTTTTCTGTTCATTATCGGCAGCACGTAGTTGCCCACACCGGTCACGTTGCGCGGGCCGCGTTTGCCTACGAAGTGAGCGCAGCTCTCCATCACGCGCCAGAGTTCCTCTCGGCTCAGGGTTCCTTCATCATCATGGTTGCCCATCACCGCCGTCCAGGGCAGACCGCGTTCCTCAACAGGTTCTATCAGCTGCAGCATCCCTCTGGCGGCGTCTTTGCAATCGGCTCCGCCCAGCATGTCTCCGGTGAGGAACACCAGGTCCGGCTTTTCATGCTCTATCACTACCTCCATCACCTGGCGGGTGCGGCGGTCTCGCTCATCGAAGTTCGTCCAGTGGGTATCGGTGAACTGCACGATTTTGAAGGTCTCTTGTCGGAAACGCAGGTGCCCTGGCATATTTCCTCCTCCGCGTGTTCTGCTCTTCTAAACACTACGTGCTCCGTTGCGCTTTTCCTGCAGGAGCCAACGGTATCTTTTACGATAACGTCTGGCGGGAACGCACTGTCGGCAGGGGAGCTACACCGGGCGAAGGAGCGTTTTGAGGCAGTACAATAAAAATGGTGCCGACGGGGGGACTCGAACCCCCAAGCCCGTTCGGGCACTAGACCCTGAACCTAGCGTGTTTACCAATTTCACCACGTCGGCATCCACCTTTATATATACACCTATTGCCCTGCGTTTGTCAAGCGTT
>BEHS01000058.1 GCA_002898895.1 bacterium HR16
GTCGAGCGCCTATTTGTTGAGAACGAGCTTACTGTGGTTGATACACCGATTAGTGAAGTTTATACGCTTCAGGAGGTAGTGATACAACAGGTTTGTCTCTTTGCAGCCAGACACAGGCGATTCGAGAGGCGTTGTCGAACCCTGAAGAGGCGCGCCGCCGCGCCGAAAATGCATATAGACACCTGCTGGCGAACTTTACGGTGGAAAGGCAGGCGGAGGCATGGGAACGGGCATTGCAGGCAGCGGTGGAGAACTGGAGGAAGAGGAGAAAATAATGCGTATCCTTGTTACCGGCGGGGCGGGCTTCATCGGCTCGCATATCACGGAGAAACTGGTGGAACTGGGGCACGAGGTCATCGTGTTGGACGACCTCTCCACCGGGCGCGAGGAGAATATCGCGCATCTGAAAAGCCGTATAACGTTCGTCAAAGGCTCTATCACCGATACCGTGCTGCTGCAAGAGGTGATGCAGGGCGTGCAGATGGTGTTTCACGAAGCCGCGCTGGGCTCCGTGCCCCGTTCGGTGGAAGATCCTCGCACCACGCATGAGGTGAACATCACGGGTACGTTTAACGTGCTGATGGCGGCGCGCGATGCAGGCGTGAAGCGGGTGGTATACGCGGCGTCCTCATCGGCTTATGGCGATACACCCACCCTGCCCAAAGTGGAAACGATGCTGCCTAATCCGCTGTCACCTTATGCGGTAAGCAAACTGGTAGGGGAATACTACTGCCAGGTATTCACGCGCGTGTATGGTCTAGAGGCGGTGAGCCTGCGCTACTTCAACGTGTTCGGACCACGCCAGAACCCGCACTCGCAGTATGCGGCAGTCATTCCCAAGTTTATCACAGCGGCACTAAAGGGTGAGCCTTTGACGGTGTTCGGCGACGGCGAGCAATCGCGCGACTTCACCTATATCGACAACGTGGTACAGGCGAACCTGCTGGCTATGGATTCGCCCCGCGCAGTGGGCAAAGTGTACAACGTAGCGTGTGGCGGGCGGTATACACTGAACGAGCTGATACGCCAGCTGGAAGCGATATTTGGGCGCAAGTTGTAGGTGCAGTACCTACCGCCACGTGCCGGGGACGTGAAGCATTCGGAGGCGTCCATCAGCGAGGCGCAGAGAGATTTGAACTATCGCGTGCTGGTACCTTTCGATGAGGGACTAAGGCGTACAGTACGGTGGTACCTAGAGAACGGTGAGTAGGTTACGTGCTTTTATCAAATCATTGATAGCGGAGTTCGTTTACCATCGGCGTGCCGAGATTGTGCAGGGATGTCACGGTATCCTTATCCTCATGTATCACGAGGTAGCGCCAAGCAAGGACGCCCGTTTTCGCCTATTCCCTGTGCTGTGCACTACGCCCGAAACCTTTCGCCAGCAGATGGAGTGGCTCCAGAGACATTTTGAAGTTATCAGCATGGACGAGGCGGAAAAACGATTGCGTGATGGTTCGGCAAAGGACAGTCGGGCGGTGGTAGTCACCAGCGATGACGGCTGGGCAGGCTTTTATCAACACGCGGTGTCTTCAGGGGGGCGTGCAACGGTGTACGTGGCCACCTGTGTGCTGGGCGGGCAACTGCCCTGGTATGTACGCTGGCGAATACTGCTGAAAGAGCATCCATATCTACTCAAGCCACTGGCGCACGAGCTGGGAGAGTTCGAACCGTTCCCCAATGCAGACACAGCCATTAGCAGACTGAAGTTACTGGATATCGCCCGCATCGAGCAGTTGTGGAAAAGCATAGCAAAGGAGTCAAATTTCCAGAGTGAACGGTTGCCTGAAGGATGGTTCATGAGCAGAGAGCAGGTTCGGCAGGCTGTGGAACAAGGGGTAACGATAGGGGCGCATACTGTCAATCATCCCCAGCTCACACATGAGTTGCCTGATATCGCCCTGGAGGAAGTCAAGGAAAGCAAGAGGATACTGGAGAGTTTGACCGCACAGCCCGTAATGCACTTCGCTTATCCAAACGGTGATCACAACGACAAGGTGGTTCAGCTGGTAAAGGAAGCGGGTTATTCCACAGCGGTCACGACGCTACCGGGCTGGAACTTGCCCGGAGAGGACCCTTACCGTTTGAAGCGGGTGGATGTGCACGAAGCGGCGTGCGTCGACCACCGAGGGCGGTTCAGCGAGGCGAGGTTTGCGCTGTGGATAACAGGGGAGTGGGCGCGGGTAAAGAGCAGGTTGAGGGTTCTGGGATGACTGCCCGCATCGGTTTCGTCCATTTCGGCACTTACCCCGATATCCGTGTGGTGAAGATGACCGACACGCTGGCGAAGGCGGGTTTTGAGGTTATCGTGCTGGCGCGTAACATCAAGGGGGTGAATGAGCCGGGCGCGGCGCATCCCTATGCCCACCTGCTGGGTCAACGTGGGGAGGAGTGGCGGAGTCGGTTGCAGATACGCCGCCTGCTGGACGACACGCCCGAAAGGTGGCGCGGAGCGTTGACACTTCCCTACCACATCAACCCTATATGGCGCAGGGCGATACGTGATCTAGTGGTGGAGGACGGTTGTCGGCTGCTCATTGTGCGCGACATGCCGCTGGTATTGGCGGCGACGGCGGTGGGCAAGCGGTACGGCGTACCGGTGATTTTTGACATGGCGGAGAACTATCCGGCGGTGATGGCGGTCTGGCGTCGGTGGGAGGGGCGCAAGCGAGCAGTAGTTAATTTTTTCGCTCGCAATATCGCTTTAGCACGGATAGTGGAGAAGGCGAGTATCCGTGCTGCGAAACGGATACTGGTGGTGGTGCCGGAACATGTGGAGCGCATCGCATCGCTACGAGGCACAGCGGATGGGATTGAGGTGGTGGAGAATACGCCGGTGCTGGAAGAACTGGACGTCCTGTACACCCACTATGCAGGTCAATCCGAATGGCAACCTGCCGAGCAGGGGCTGGAGGTGGTATATGGAGGCAATGTGCACTTCTATCGGGGTATCGACACCCTCATCGCAGCCGCCTCAATACTGAAGCGACAGCAGGTGCAGGATGTGCGCTGGAAGATAGTGGGCACGGGGAAAGTGATGGATAGGTTGCAGGCATTGGCGCAGGGCAAAGGCGTTACAGATACCGTCTGCTTTATGGGCTGGCAACCGGATTTGATGGCATTTGTGTACAGATCTCATGTGGGTTATGACGGCTCGCACGCCTCTGAGCACACACACAACACCATGCCCAACAAGCTGTATGATTACATGGCTTTCCGCAAGCCGGTGCTGGTTTCCGACTGTCGTCCGATGAAGCGGGTGGTGGAGACGCACCGATGCGGGATCGTGTTTCGCTCGCAGGATGCCGAAGATTTGGCAGAGAAAGTATTGGTACTACACGACCCTGCTCTGCGTGCGGAAATGGGCATCAATGGGCGTAAGGCGGTAGAGGAGAGGTATAATTGGGGCGTGGACGGTGCACGCTTGGTGGAAGTCGTAATGCAGATGATGGCATGAAATCATGAAGACGCACCTTGCGACATGGTGGTTGTGGGCATACGGCTGCCTTTGCTTTTTGGCCTCTCTGTTTTATACTGGGTACTACTCTATCAGTGGTAACAGGGCGGTTTCCCTGTCAGTGGTGGAGCTGCTAAGAGATCCTGGCCTATATCCATCTGACCCCATTCGCGACACGTTGCCGCGATATGTTTCTGTGTTATGGTGGGTAGTAGCTTGGCTGTCTCGTTACTTTCCTCTAGAGCCGATGGAACTTGTTCTGTTCCTTGCTGCCCGTGCGTTGTTATTTTACGCAGTGTATCGTTTGGCAAAAGCGCTTGCTCCTGGCAGCTTTCTGGCGGCGGCAAGCAGCATGGCGGTGTTCGCACTGGTCCCTCAGCCCATTCTTGCTGAAGGAACAATCATGGTCAGCATTTTTGAGCAAAGCGGTACCGCTATGCCGTTTGTGCTGCTCGCACTGGCGGATTTCATCGAGAAACGCTATTGGCGCTCGGCAATCTGGTTGGGTATCGTAGCCAATCTTACCGTCATGTACGCGGCGTACACTACCGTATATCTACTCGTCATAGCCTTGCTACCTGATTATCGCGCGGACTGGAGACGGTGGGTGAAATCTATCTGGCTGCTGCTTGCAGTGTCGTTACCTGTTATCGCCCTGCTGATGAGTCAGGGAGGTACGGCGCATACAGATGTCGCCCTGTGGTATAAAGCCAATCGATTCCGTTCGGCACACCATCTTTTCCCGCTCGCATTTCCGCTTCGGTACTGGGCAACATTTCTGCTCTCTTGTGCTCTTGTGGGAGTGGTTTGTTTACTGACACGCAGGTCATACCCCCTGCTAAGCCGCTTGAGTGTCGCGTGGCTTGCTGCGAATGGCACCGCCTTGTCCATGGCATTTGTCGTCGCTTATGGGGTGAAATCCCTGGCTGCCGCCGCATCTCAGCCTGCTAGATCTGTTGACCTCCTGGTTGCTCCTGCTGGCGTGTTGGTTGCCTGCGTTGTATCTCGCTTGTTAGAAACAGTGTTGGGCCAACCAAGAGTGGTACCAACATTGCTATATTTAGCGTTGTGGTCTGTTAGTATCAATCTTTGGTCATATAATTCTCATCCTGAGATTGTTCTTTTTCTATTGGTAATCGCATCGTTCGTGGTTATCGTTTACAGCGTGTGGAGGAGAGAACAAAAGGCAGGCGAGGTACGCTCCTCCTTGCGCTATGCCCTTACCATCTGCCTGGCTTTGACGCTGGTAATCGGCGTGTTCCGCCAACTACAATATAGTGGCCCGCGGGTTCGTTTCGCAGAGTCATCTGGTATCTATCCAATTGCGCTCTGGGCGCAGAGGGATACCACTAGAGACGCGGTTTTTCTTGTTCCTCCGGGCGACCAGGATGGTTGGCCATCCTTTCGTGCCCTGTCGCGCCGAAGTGTGTTTGTCACGTGGAAAGATGGGACACATATCCTCTTCGCCCCTCAATACACGGAAGAATGGGTCAATCGCATTGCGGCAATCGGCTTCGATATCCGTAAGCAGAAATTAGGATTGCGTGGTCGTTCACCTGTGGACGGCTCCAACATCAATGAGCTATACTTCAAACTACGTGATGAAGACGTGAAGCGAATTGCTTCGCGATATCGCATCGACTACTGGATTGTGCCTGTAGAGAAACCCTCCGCCTTTCCAGAGGTATTCCGGCACGGCAAGTGGAAGGTGCTTCAGGTGAGTACACCTGGGGTCAGTGCAACTACCCCCACATCCCAGCCCAGGCGCGACAGCCAGAGGTGATAGTCCGACTCGCGCAAATCCTCAGGGGAAGCACCGCTGAGGGCGACAATCACCGCCTCCAGTACGTTAGTGGCGAAGGTTTCGCCGTTAAAGACTGGGGTGGTGGTTAACAGCAGGTCGGCGCCGCGTTCGCGCAGGAATTCGATATCTGCCTGTCGTACGGTATTGGTCAGGATTACCTTGCCTTTCAGATTAGACGGAGCGTAGCGGCGGATGTAATGCCAGTCGCCGGCGATCACGTCCGCCCAGCGGAAGTAGCGTTCCCAACGAGGGGTGTTGCGTTCTTGCTTTTCACCAACAGGGTAGACCCACTCGAAGGGCAGTCGTACCACAACAGGCAGCACCAGGCGTGCCAGCCTCGCCAGCATGCGGATGTTGCGGATAGGGAGAGGAACGCCAAGCGCAAACAAGGCGTCGCCGAAAACGGTGGCTCGTGCCCGCTCTGCCAGTGCCTCCGCCATGCCGAAGCGGTCCAACGCGCTGACCAGCAACACGTTCTGCTCACTCCAGTCCAGAATACCCTTTTGCTCGATGCGCTCCACCGCCCAGCGTTCCAGCGTGTTCTTCAATCCGCTACCATCTACTACGGGCGTGTGCTTGACGTGCGCGATAAGGCGTTGCACATCGCGGAAGGTGTAACGCCGTCCTTGTGCCCACAGGTACAGATCGCATCCGCCCAGTCCGATAGCGTCTACCTTGCCGTCCAGTTCCGATAGGATCTGGCGGAAGCGGTTTTTATCCCCATCGGTACCGCGACGCTCGATGCGGAAGGGTACGCCGAGAATTTCCGTTTCCGCGATTTTATCCCGCTTGCTGGAACCGAGACTGACCGAGACGACGTGTTTCACGGTTGTGCAATCTCCCAAGCATGGTGACAATATCACTATACACTAACGCAGGAGCATTGTAAAGTACTACAGCTGCTCCTCTACAGAGGGGACTGAGGGAATAGGGGAGCTAGGCGGCGTTTTCTGCTGCGGTTGCCCCTGTCCGATCAGCACCACTCTTGCCTGCGGGCGGTAGTAGTCGGTGGTAACCTTCTCTCGTACAGGGGGCTTGCCGGGTTCGGTAATCACACGGTAGACACTGACCCGCCAGCCGCGCTGCCCCTTATTTACCACTTTGCGGACGCCGGCCGGAAGAGTGGCTGAGGGAAAAGTTTTCACCGGCGCAGGTAAAACCGCATGGGTGATGCGCTGGATTTTGACCTCGCGTTTACAGACGGAGGAGCCGAGTACCCGAACGGTCATCCTGCCCCTTTTCGCCTCTGCTACCAGCGCGATGGGCGACGGGGTGTCGTTGCGAAAGCGCAGGTCTATCGCGCCGTAGACGACGGTTGCGTCCATGCCGGGCGGTGCATAGTGGATGGGAAAAGCATGATGACTGCGCTGTACTATCCGCAATCCAGCCTGTAGCGCCGCCATATATACTGTAGTGGAAACCTGACACACACCACCGCCGTCGCCAGGTACCAGCTCGCCTTTGATGATGACCGGCGCTCTGCGAAAACCCTCTTTGAGGGTGCGCGGACCAACCACCCTGTTGTAAGAGAACTCGTCGCCGGGTAGCAACACGGTACCGTTGATGCTTTCCGCCGCTTTGCGGATGTTGTATGAGCGATTGCGTTCGCGCTCGGAGTAATGAGTCACAACTATCGTCCACTCGGAGTCGATGGATTGAAGATGTTGACGGGTGATACGGGGTGGCGTTTCCTCCAGAGGGAGGACACAGGTCGTCTCAGACAACTGCAGAGCCTCCATAAGCCGCTGCGCAGCGTCGGCGGTTAAGCGAAGCCCGGGCTGTTCTGGCAACACCTCCCATCGTCCTGCGGAGATATAGCGGATACGAGCATTGCGTGGCGAGGTTTCTACTTGCTTCCTGCACGATCGCAGCCACGCCTGAAGTTGCGAATCGTCCACCCGCACAACGGGCGCAATCTCTTTACCCGCTTGCCGACGCACCCATGCCAGCACCATGCGCGCCAGCGGAGGATACTGCTTCACCTGCTGCCAGGCGCGCTGCAGTGTAGCGTCGGCGTCTAAAGAGGCTCCCAGCTGCTCGCGCGTCACCTGTCCGCGCCAGTGTGTTATACCGTCCGGCGTTCGTGCTTCTACGGTCAAAGAGGTGCGGTTCCATGCCTGAGCAACCTGCTCCATCTGCTGGCGTGCCGCGGCGAGGCTCATGCCGGACAGGTTTATACCAGCAACTCGCCAGCCGGGGGGAAAGTGGTCTTCCTCCTGTTGTAGTTGAAAAGAGGCGGCTCCTGCCAGCACCGCCACGCCCATCACGAAGAGCAAGAGCATGTGACGTGTGCCGATACGGAAGCCTTTCGAGCGATTTTCATCCCGCTTCAGGAGCTTCGTCTCCACGTGGTGCCTGTCACGCTATCTTCCAGAATGATGCCGAGTTCGCGCAGGTCGTCGCGGATGCGGTCGGCAATAGTCCACTCGCGTTTCTCGCGCGCCATCTGACGCCACGCGATGGCTTTCTCTATCAACTGCAGAGCGAAAGCATCGTCCAGACCACGCTCCTCCTCTTCCAGCTTCTGGATACCCAGCAGGTTACCGAAGAGCCGAACGGTTGCCACCAGCGAGGCAAGCGTTTCCCGCGCCTCCGGGTTGTCGTGAATCTGCAGGTCGGTGGTCAGGCGGTTGATTTCGCTCACCGCGTCGAACAGCACCGAAATCGCCGCGGCGGTGTTGAAGTCGCTATTCATCGCATTGGCGAAGCGCTCGTAATAGCTTTGCGCGATAGGGGCATCGCCGTCAGACGAATGCAAGACGCGCCCGGCATTACGCAAGGCGGTGCGAATGCGTCGTAGGGCAGATTGCGCCTCCTGCATCCGTTCGCGACTGAACTCAATCGGGCTGCGGTAAGCGGTAGAGAGCAAGAACAATCTCAACACGTCGGCTTCGAACTCCGCCAGGATCTCCTCAGCGGTGAAGAAGTTGCCTACCGATTTGCTCATCTTCTCCTGGCGCAGGTTGACCGAACCCCAGTGCATCCAGTAACGGGCGAAGGTTCCGTCTAGATACGCTTCGCTCTGCGCGATTTCGTTTTCGTGGTGGGGAAACACCAGGTCGTTGCCGCCAGCGTGGATGTCAAAGCCCGGTCCGAGATACTTGAGGCTCATGGCAGAGCACTCGATGTGCCAGCCGGGTCGCCCCTTACCCCACGGGCTTTCCCAGTACGGCTCGCCCGGTTTTGCTGCCTTCCACAGCGCAAAGTCGGCAGGGTCATCCTTGCGTTCATCTACTTCGATGCGGTAACCGGCGCGTACCTCCTCCAGATTGCGCCCAGAGAGCTTACCGTATTCAGGAAAACTGGACACATCGTAGTACACGTCGCCGTCCACGACGTAAGCGTGACCTTTTTCAATCAGCCGTTGTATCATGGCGATGATTTCGTCGATGTTTTCGGTCACGCGGCAGTAGTGCACAGGCAAGATGCCCAGTCGCTCCATCACCTCAATATACTTGCGGGCGTACTTGTCCGCTACTTCCGCGGGCGTGATGCCCTCTTTCGCGGCGGCGGCGATAATCTTGTCGTCGATGTCGGTGAAGTTCTGCACCATGTGCACTTCGTAGCCGAGATGCATAAGCCACCGACGGATGGCGTCGAACACTATTGCCCCGCGCACGTGACCCACATGGGGTGGTCCTTGCACGGTGAGCCCACAGGCGTAGATGGAAACTTTACCGGGCTCTCGCGGAACGAATTCCTCTTCACGTCGAGTGAGGCTGTTGTAGATTTTCAGCGGCAGCATGTTTCTCCCTCATCTTGATGTGCGTGGGTCAGGGTGTGGTAGCGCACGCTATCCAGCTCGCTACCGAAGTGCTGAATTGTTTCGTTTTGCTGGTCAATCTGTTTTTGTAAAATCTCCACCTGCTGTTGCAGCAGCTCTATCTGCTGGCGCAGGTTCTGGATGATTTCATCTTCGGGGTCGATCTTGTTGATGACGTTGTCCATGACGGGAGGCGGTTCTTCTACCTTCTTGCCGTCGCGGATAACGATGCGCCCTGGCACGCCCACCACCGTGCAGTTGGGTGGGATGTCCTTGTTTACCACCGCGTTCGCGCCGATACGGCAGTTGTCGCCGATGGTGATGGGACCGATAATCTTCGCGCCCATGCCGATCAGCACATTGTTGCCGATGGTGGGGTGGCGTTTGACGCGCTCCAGCGTGGTTCCTCCCAGAGTGACCTGATGGTACATCAACACGTCGTCGCCGATTTCGGCGGTTTCGCCAATCACCACACCCATACCGTGGTCGATGAAGAATCGCCGCCCGATTTTCGCTCCCGGGTGGATTTCAATACCCGTGAGGAAGCGATTGATTTGCGACAACAGACGGGCGAGGAACAGCAGGCGGTGGTTCCACAGCCAGTGCGCCACGCGATGCATCCAGATGGCGTGCAGACCGGGATAGGTAAGCACTTCCCACACACTGCGCGCCGCCGGGTCTTTCCTGAAAACGGTTTGAATGTCTTCCCGAATGCGCTCCCAAATGCGCCACATAGGCTAGCCCTTCGGTTTTGTCGTGCTGGTATAAGAAAGTATAGCATACAAGAAGGTAAGGTTTCAATGCTAGGAAACCGGATACGCAGCAGCTATCCCCATGTGTTTAGCCGGGCAACTGCCTCTCGGTAAGCCTGCACTTTGATCGTGCTACCTTCTCCTAGCCATATATCTCGGAGCCGATTTTTCAAGTCGCGCCACTGCCGGTATTTATAGTCAACCAGCTCTGTTACAGCATTATAGGCAGCCCACAGTGTACCTTCAATGGAGGGGTTGCGGTTACCCATCCCGTCTGTAAACAGACGCGCTGCTTCGTCACGAAGCGAAAGAACCCGCTCGTGCTCTTCTTTCCCGCCCATTTCAATCGCCGTCTTGGGCATTGGGAAAACAGCCTCTATGTATTCTTGCAGTCGCTTTCCATCTACCTTCACTTTCGCCATTAGGTCGAAATGGCGCTCGATGTCGCGATAGGTATTGACGATGCTCTCCAGCAGTTGCCTCGCTTCCTCTAGGCGACGATGTAGCCCGTGGCGGTGGACGATTGCTCGCAGTCGGGTACCTTTGTGCATAGCTACTGTCAATGTATTCTGGCATACGACGCGAATGGGTGTGAATCGGATGTGGACACTGCTACTACCATCGTGACTGTTGACTAACAGGATGTACTTTTGCACTTCATCAAAGCCGGCAATAAGCATGGGTTCGGCTTTCATTTTCACCAGTATCCAGATGTTCTCACCGCTTCCTAGTGCCCCTGCGGTTTCGTATTCGGCTGCCCCAATATCGATAATGCCGTCGAAAAAGCGAAAAGCTTCCTCATTTTGCAGCGGCTGGTATTCTCCGCTAACTATGCCAAGAACTATCCGGCGGTCCTCTCGCACTATGGCGTATTTGTTGGGAACCGGAATATTGCCATCGGGGTCCTCAGCAAGCAAAGGTTCTTTTCTCACTCGCCAATTCAGTCTTGCAGCATGGATAGCCTCGCTGGAGTCTCTTGGCGGACGTTCAAAACGGGTGCCCAGCTCATGCCAAGGCGGCGTGCCGACATAGAACATTGAAGCTTGTCCTCCAAAAATATCGAGGTTGTGTGCCACTGTAAGTCCTCCTTCCTCTTCGCACTTCCGGATGCTGGAGTTTGGATAGACCCCTATTACCGCCATTCTATCAACTTATTCCTGAAATTGTCAAGCATTCCATGCAATTATTCAATGAAAACTTTGTTTCCTGCGCATAAGTATGTGCTTCTGCCGGTTACATACTACTATCAGCGCTACGTCCCTATCCGTTAGCAGTTGCACACAGGTCGGTAGCACCAATCTCATCCAGATCTGCTCATGCTTCGCCTCCGGATTCTGATAGACGGCAACAACAGGTTCCATTTCGGAAAGCGGAGGCAATGAGGTAGGAAAACCCTATCCTCCACCACGAATTCTTTGCCTAAACCGCCTGTGTGAGGTGAGGGATGCAACCATCAGAAAAGGTAACCACCCGACGCTGGTATGAGGGTGTGACGAGGTATCACTGGCTGGTGCTCTTCGTGGCTTCCTGTGGCTGGCTGTTTGATACGATGGACCAGTGGCTGTATGTGCTCTCTCGCCAGCCCGCCATGAGAGAACTTCTTGCTGTACATGGTATAGAGCCTTCGGACGCCAATGTAGGCTATTACTCCGGCATTGTGCAAGCCATCTTCATCGCAGGGTGGGCGACGGGAGGTTTCGTGTTCGGCATCGTGGGAGACCGGCTAGGGCGTACACGCACCATGGCGCTGACGGTATTGATGTATGCAGGCTTCACAGGCTTAAGCGGGCTATCGCGAACGTGGCATGAGTTTGCCCTGTTCCGCTTCCTCACCGGGCTGGGAGTTGGTGGGGAGTTCGCAGCGGGGGCTTCTCTGGTAGCGGAGGTGTTTCCAGCCCATGCCCGTGCCACTGCGCTGGGTATTATGCAGGCTTCCTCTGCCATTGGCAACATCTTGGCAGGCGTCATCAACCTCACCGTCGCGCCTCACTGGGGATGGCGGTGGGTGTTTGCGGTGGGCATTTTGCCTGCTCTGCTGGTGTTCGTTATCCGCCTGTTTGTGAAGGAACCCGAACGCTGGCAGAAAGCGAAAGAGCAAGCCCTTATCGAGCACAAGCAGCTCGGCGCACTAAGCGAGATGTGGCATACACCGCACCTCCGTAATAATCTGCTGGTCGGCATCGGGTTAGGCGCAGTGGGCATTATTGGCTTCTGGGGCATCAGCACATGGTCTCCTGACCTTTTACGCAACATTCTGAACCCCAACGATGTGCCCGAGCTGAGACCGGAGGTCGCCCGTAAGGTGAGCTGGGCGGCAATGGCTCAAAACGGCGGCGCCTTTTTCGGGAGTCTGTTCGCGGCGTGGCTGGCGCAAAAGGCTGGCAGACGGCGCGCTATCGGCGTTGCACTCTTGCTGTGCCTGATAACCGCCTCTCTTACTTTCCATAACACAAGGTCATTTAATGATGCGCTGATATACTTTTCACTGCTGGGCTTCAGCCTGCTGGCGTTGCTGGGGTGCTACGCAGTGTACTTCCCGGAGATTTTCCCAACGCGCCTGCGTGCAACGGGAACGGGCTTCTCGTACAATGTAGCGTGGTATATTGCGGCGGCGGGACCCTGGGTGTTCGGTTCACTTCGCGCGGCGTACGGCATCCAGTGGGCGGCAACCATCCTTTCACTGGCGTTTTTGCTGGGATATGTGATATTGCGCTGGGCGCCGGAGACTAAGGATAAGCCGTTGCCGGAGTAGTGGTTTGCCAAATCCGGGGCTTGAAGAGACGAAGCTCCTGCAGAGCGGTTTGTGGTCGTGACGGAGCGCGACCCTCCAATGGGACGGTGGTCGTTGTTTGTTTGGAGGGATGCGCTCTGTCGCATCCGAAGACCTTTTATGGTCGTGACGGAGCGCGACCCTCCAAAACAATCCCTCTGGAGGGCGAGGCTCCTGCCGAGCCGACTTCGCCAGATTGGGGAGTCTTTACGTCTGTCGTTAACACGAGATTCTTCGCTCACGCCCAGAATGACAGACAGGCGAGAGCGTTTCGCTCATGCCCGAATAACATATGTGGCAGACTACTGATAACCGCTATGAACCGTGCCGCCATCGCTCAGGCAATGGGCAAAGGGATGTAGAGAAACAGGTTTTTCAACCTGCCCACCACTGCCGAGGCTTGCCCAATCTGCGTCATCTACGGCGAGCCTTCTGGCACTGCTATACTTCTTTGAAATAAAGGACCTCACCAGCTACCCAGTAGACACGTTCCAGCGCGGATAACCCCTCAAGCCACTTGCCTCCAATAACCCCAGTTTGACGCCCCGTGCTGTCTGCCTTCCGTAACGCGGGGGATAACGGGAATAGTACGCACGGTAACAAGACACAAAAGCCCAAGAAGACGCTTTTGAGCATGGTTGCTGTATTCCTTGCGAGTAGCTGCTACCTTTCGATTTCCTGCCGGGTAACTATGGGCACATAGCCTGCCTCCAGACCTTTAGGGGGGGTGACGATCAACGCCGGGTCAATTTCTGCCAGCTTGCCTGCACTTGGTGGCGGTAGATAATTGCGATACTTAGTCCACAATCTGTGGATTTTTTCCACTTTTCTCTGTATCTCCTCGCGCTCCTCAGGCGTTAAATCCGCATTGAGAAGCGAAGGCTGGTCGGCGAATCTATACCAGTAGTAGGTCACGGTGCTTCCATCTCCAAGTTTGACCTTAAAGGGACCAGCAACAGGACCTGGTTCTTTTCCATACCTTTCACTCTCTGCAGGAGTAACCCTTGGCCCAAGAGTCTCCTTTTTGGCAAAAGTTACTTTTTTCAGTCCGGTTTCAGGAGGAACATCTTCTGGGGCAACCGCAACCCATGTGCCGTTCACCAGGCGATAATATTCTGGAAGTACCAGCAAATTGCCGTAGCGGGTTTTTCTTATCCCTATCAACTTGCTCTTCTTCCAGATGAACCTTAGACTCGCCGGATCAGATTGATCGACGGCAATGAACGAACCTATATCTATAGGGGTAGCTTTTTCTCCGGGGAGGCCTTCCTCGTATACTCTCCATGTCGTCCATATTTTTCCGTTAAACTTTACCTGGCAGGCACCACCGACATCCATAGTCTTGTCAACCGGCTGTCCCCCTTCAAGCCAGCCATTAACTCTATCCCACAGAGCCTTCCGGCTGTAAACCATAACGTTGTTCATTATGAGCGAAGCCCCATCAGGCCCGACAGGGAACTGAGTTGAGGCAAGACGAAGGTATTGTTCCCCTTTGGAGTCGGTGGCGATTGCACACGGGATAAACTGCGTCTCCATTTCATAGGCTTTATTGGGATCGGAAGGAAGTATGTCAAGAAACATACCCCTGGCCTTTGGATTATCAATAGCCACCCGTGACCAGAAAAAGGGGGTAAAAGCAGCAACCGGACCTTTGAAGTTAGCTGCGTTGATAAACAACGTCCACCACTGATTCCCGGTTGGGAAATCTTTACCCGCAGTTTTCGACTTCACCTCGGTGAGCGGAAGCGGGAGATAGCCGTAACCAAACAGTCCACCGCACGTTCCTTGCTTTAAATTAAGACCATCGGGAGGGAACAGAAGCCACGGACTCAGCTGGACGACACCATATTTCCCATCCCCATGCCCGGAACCGGGGGTGTTAGCCCACCCGGCAAAATTAAGCTGGACTCCTCCCATGATGAATTTTGGAAAAACCGTCGGGAAATGCGTATCGCGCCACCAGCCAAGTCCTCCTTCAATATCTGAATACATCTCTCCCTCTGGAGCCTTTTCACGAAGTGGAAACATCCAGGTGCCGAACAAACCGGATTGAAATTCATGCCCGGGATATTCTTTCAGTAAGGGCCATGCTGCCGAGTACATTGAGAAACCGGCATTATAGGTGAGGTCCACTTTCTCTGTCCCTGCGATTATGTAGCCCCCAACCCATCCTTTGCGGATGCTTCCTGCCTGAATGATGCTTTCTTCGCCTGAAGCGAAAGTTGCAAATAACAAAATGAAAGAGCCGGTGATCAATGCAGCAACTTGACGCCTCATGTCTCGCTTCGTGCCTTTAAAAGACATAGCCTCCAGGAAAGGGGCGATCCTTTCTTCATCCTTTTCCCTGTTCTTATTTCCGGCATCTATCCAAACACCCATGTCAGTTCCCTCCCTATGTGCTTTGTTGAGCAGATTCGAAAACTTGAACCTTATGACTTTACGATAGCATGATCGCCCCCACCTGTCAAGCCTTACAGTAAAACCGTAGAACCAGCATCGCTTTGACAACCGCCCCTCTGTTTGGATATAATAGGGTGAACAAGCACGGAGGAGGCGCATGAACCATACCACCAAAGGCACGGTTGTCGTCATCGGGTCGGGGCCGATTCGAATAGGACAGGGTATCGAGTTCGATTACTGCACGGTGCACTGTGTCTGGGCGTTACAGGAGGCAGGCTACCGTGCAGTTGTGATAAATAATAACCCGGAAACGGTGTCTACCGACTTCGACACCTCCGACTGCCTCTACTTCGAACCGCTCACGCTGGAAGATGTGTTGAATGTGCTGGAGCGGGAGAACGCGGATGGGGTGATAGTGCAGTTCGGCGGGCAGACCGCCATCAACCTCGCGCTTCCTTTGCATCGCGCAGGGGTCAGGATATTCGGCACGTCGGCGGAGTCTATCGATATCGCCGAGGACCGCGACAAGTTCGAGCGCATCCTGCGCGAGCTGGGCATCCCCAAACCGCCCGGGCGTGCGGTGGTGTCGGTGGAGCAGGCGATACAGGTGGCGGACGAAATCGGCTATCCGGTGCTGGTGCGCCCCTCCTTTGTGCTGGGCGGGCGCGCGATGGAGATTGTGTACAGCGAGGCGGAGCTGCGCGACTACATGCACTATGCGGTGGACGTGTCGCCCAAAGCGCCCATTCTGGTGGACAAATATATAGTGGGCAAAGAGGCAGAGGTGGACGTCATCGCCGATGGGGTAGATTGCCTCGTGCCCGGAATCATGGAGCATATCGAGCGGGCAGGGGTGCACTCCGGCGACAGTATGGCGGTATACCCTCCGCAGACACTGTCGCGAAACGTTCAACAGCAGATTGTGGACACCGCGATCGCCCTCGCGCGCGCGCTGGATGTGCACGGCATCATGAACATCCAGTTCGTGGTGGAGAACGAAACCGCTTACGTACTGGAGGCGAATCCGCGAGCCAGCCGCACCGTGCCTTATCTCTCCAAAATCACCAATATCCCGATGGTGCAGCTGGCGACGCGCACCGCGATGGGTGAGACCCTGCGCGAACTGGGCTACGAGTCGGGTCTGGCGGAGCCGACACCGTTGATTGCGGTCAAAGCGCCGGTTTTCTCGTTCTTGAAGTTGACGCAGGTAGACCCCATTCTGGGACCGGAAATGAAGTCCACCGGCGAGGTGATGGGTGTGGATACCGATTACTCGCGTGCGCTGTATAAGGCGATGGTGGCAGCGGGCATTCAGTGCCCGGCACGAGGCAACCTGCTGGTAACCATCGCCGACCCCGACAAGCACGAGGCGTTACCCATCGTGGAAGAGTTTATCGCGCTGGGCTTTCGGGTGTATGCGACGCGGGGCACCGCCCGCTTCCTGCAGGAGCACGGTCTGGATGCGACGCCGGTATACAAAATCAGCGAGGGAGGCTCGCCCAACCTGCTGGACCTGATTCGAGGGCGCAAGGTAGACCTGCTCATCAATACCCTCACGCGCGACCGTCAGATTGAACGCGAGGGGCTAATCATTCGCCGTGCCAGCGTGGACCAGGGCATTCCGTGTCTCACCTCGCTGGACACTGCACGCGCTCTGCTGAAAGCGCTGGAGTCTCTGCGTCGCGGTGACGACTTCGCCGTGCGCACGGTGGATGAATACGCATACGGCATGGAGCTGACGCCGGCTTAAAACCGAACCTCCGACCCCCTTCCCCTGAGAAGGAAGGGGTAAAGGGTGCATAGCTCCCCTCTCTTTGCAGGAGAGGGGACGGGGGAGATCTGACTCAACTCAACCTATCCCCCTGTCCCCCTTCCCTACAAGGGAAGGGGGTATTCGACGCGAGGCTCCCCTCTCCTTGTAGGAGAGGGGCCGGGGGAGAGGTTAAATCGCTTTATTTTTTCAAGACTCATAAATGGCGGGCTATAATGATAACAAACCTGCCTTCGCCGGTTTCCAGTCTGCGCAGGCGGGTTTTGCTCCGCTCATAGCCCATGATTTCAATTGTGGGGTTTAGCTCTCCTGCCATCGCGCTCCCTACTATTGAAATGGTGGGCTATAATGAACAACAAACCTGTCTTCACAGGTTGTCTAATCCGCGCAGGCGGATTTTGCTCCACTCATAGCCCATAGCGACAACCGTAGCCTCCCCTCCTGTGCACCTACAGGAATATCCCCCTTCCTTCGCGAAAGCAAGGGTACACTGGCTGAAAGGAGGTTTCCACTATGGACGCCTATACCCCTCGCAAGGAACACAAGTTCACCTTCGGATTGTGGACGGTCGGCAACCGCGGGCGCGACCCGTTTGGCGACGTGGTGCGTGATGTGGTCACTCCCATCCGTGCGGTGCAAAAGCTCTCCGAACTGGGCGCGTACGGAGTGAACCTGCATGATAACGACCTCGTGCCCATCGACGCCACCCCCGCCGAGCGTGACCGTATCGTGAAGGAGTTCAAAAAGGCTCTCGACGACTACGGCATGAAGCTGGTGATGGGCACCACC
>BEHS01000059.1 GCA_002898895.1 bacterium HR16
GAATGGACGAGGAGCGTGAAAAGTTACCCCAACATACCCCTGAAGAGGTAGATACTTCCCGACGGCAGTTCCTGCGCAATCTCGGCGTGACCGCAGCCGTGGCGAGCCTGCTCTCCTCCGGGGCGATTCTGGAAGAGCGACGGGCGAAGCGGGCGCAGGCGGAGACCTTACAGACACCACCGGGCGGAGCGACGGAGCTGCGCGGAACGGTTGCGGTGACCCTGCAGGTGAACGGGAAAGAGCATACCCTGCAGCTGGAGCCGCGTGTGACCCTGCTGGACGCCTTGCGTGACCACCTGGGGCTGACGGGCACCAAGCGCGTGTGCGACAGGGGCAGCTGCGGGGCGTGCACCGTGTTGCTGGATGGGAAGCCGGTGTACTCCTGCTCGGTGCTGGCGGTAGATGCGCAGGGCAAAAAGATCGAAACCGTAGAAAGCCTTGCGCAGAGTGAGCAGTTGCATCCGCTTCAACAGGCGTTTGTGGAGCGCGATGCCCTCATGTGCGGTTTCTGCACGCCCGGCTTCATCATGTCGCTGAAGGCGTTGCTGGACAAGACACCTCAGCCGACCGCTCAACAGGTGAAAGAGGCGTGTGCAGGCAACATCTGTCGCTGTGGTACCTACAACCGCATCTTCGAAGCGGCGCTCGCCGCAGTGCAAAGCATGAGGAGAGGAGGCTGACGCCATGCCACAGCAGAAGACGAAGCGAATCAAGACCACCGTCACCGTCAACGGGGAGACCCGCGAGGTAGAGATAGAGGTGCCGGATATCGAGGCGGCATGGGGCGACCCCCAGAATATGCGCCGGCTGGGCAAGCGTATCCCGCGCGTAGAGGGTGCGGATAAGGTGACCGGCAGGGCGAAGTACACCTACGACATCCAGCTGCCGGGTATGCTCTACGGGAAGATTCTGCGTTCTCCGTATCCCCATGCGCGTATTCGCTCCATAGACGCCTCGCAGGCGGAGAAGTTGCCCGGCGTGAAGGCGGTAATCACCGACCTGACGCGCGAGGTGAAGTACGTGGGCGAGGAGGTGGCAGCGGTCGCCGCGGTGAGCGAGCAGGTGGCGCGCGACGCGCTGAAGCTGATCAAAGTGGAATACGAGCCGTTGCCCTTCGTGGTGACGCCGGAAACCGCCCGAGAGCCGAGCGCGCCGCGCGTGCATGGCGGTCAGAACGTCAGCGGAGGCAACCCGCGCGAACGAGGGGACGTGGACTCCGCCTTCCGACGCAGCGACGTGGTGGTGCATGAAGCCACTTACAGCGTACCCGCCCGTTCGCACTGCTGTCTGGAGCCTCATGGGCTGGTATGCCAGTGGCAGGGCGATAAGCTCATCGCGTGGGCTTCCACACAGGGCATCTTCTCGGTGCGCGACGAGCTGGCGGGCGCGCTGGGCATTCCCGCAAGCAACGTGCGCGTTATCTGCGAGCACATGGGCGGCGGCTTCGGCAGCAAGTTCGGCGCGCGCGCGGAGGGCGTCATCTGCGCTCGGCTGGCGAAGGTTGCGGGCGCGCCTGTGAAACTGATGCTGGAGCGCGAGGAGGAGCAGCTGGCCACCGGATACGGACCGGGCGTGACCGCGAAGGTGAAAATCGCCGCCACGCGCGACGGGCAACTGATTGCCTGGGAGAGCGAAAGCTACGGCAGCGGCGGGGTAGGGGGCGGTAGCGGTATCCCCCTGCCATATATTTACCCCGTTCCCAACGTGCGCACCCGCCACTATGATGTCGCCACCAACATCGGCGCCTCTGCCGCGCTGCGTGCACCCGGGCACCCGCAGGCATCGTTCATCATGGAGTCGGCAATGGACGACCTGGCGCACAAACTGGGCATGGACCCGCTGGAGTTTCGCCTGAAGAACGACCCCAACCCCGTACGCCAGGCGGAGTACCGGCTGGGCGCGGAGCGCATCGGCTGGCATCGGCGTAATCGGGTGGCAGGGCAGGCTCCGGGCGTGGTAAAGCGCGGGCTGGGCGTTGCCAGCGCGGTATGGGGAGGCGGTGGAGGCGCGGGCAGTCGTCCCACCGTGCGCATCGACCCCGACGGCAGTGTGGAGGTGCGCCTGGGCACGCAGGACCTCGGCACGGGCACGCGCACCTACGTGGCGGCTATCGTGGCAGAGGAGCTGGGTCTGGATGTGCGGCAGGTCAAGGCGCTGATAGGCGATACCGACTACGGCTACTCCGGTGCCAGCGGAGGTAGCACCACCACCGCTTCGGTCGCCCCGGCGGTGAAGATGGCGGCGATGGCGGCAAGGGAACGCCTGGTGGCGATGGTATCCCAGCACCTGCAGGTGAACCCCGCCGACATCGTGCTGGCAGACGGCAAGGTGACCGCGCGGGGCAGCTCGGAGAAGTCACTCACGTGGAAGCAGGCGTGCGCCCTGCTGGGCAAAGAGGGCATCGAGGTGCAGGGCGAGTGGAACGCCAACCTGCAGGGTAGCGGCGTCGCCGGATGCCAGTTCGCGGAGGTGGAGGTAGACACCGAAACCGGCAAGGTGCGCGTGGTCAAAATCGTGGCGATTCAGGACTGCGGACTGGTGTTGAACCGTCTGGCGGTGGAGAGCCAGATTTACGGCGGAGTGACCCAGGGGCTGGCGATGGCGCTGTTCGAGCAGAGGCTGTTCGACGAGCAGACCGGTCGGATGCTCAACGCCAACCTCGAGGAGTATAAGCTGCCCGGCTCGCTGGATATGCCCGACATCGAAGCCATCGTGTACGACAACCCGACAGGGAAGGTATCGGGCATGGGCGAACCGCCGGTGATTCCCACCGCCGCCGCCATCGGCAACGCGGTGTTCAACGCCATCGGGAAGCGCATTCACTCGCTGCCGATTACCCCTGCCAAAGTACTGGAAGCGCTGGGCAAAGTGTAGGAGGGACATAGATGAAGGCTTTTGCATATCACCAACCGAAAACGGTCGCCGACGCGGTGCGCCTGCTCTCTCAGCGGGGCACCATGGCCATTGCGGGCGGGCAAGATATTCTGGGGGCGATGAAGGACGGCTTATTCGAGCCGGAGCATCTTGTGAACCTGAAGAGCCTGCCCGGTCTGGGCGACATCAAGGAGACGAGCACCGGCTTGCAAATCGGTGCGCTGGTCACGCTCTCCGACATCGCCGAGCACCCCGTCATCCGGCGTGATTACACCGCGCTGGCGGAGGCGGCGGAGGCGGTCGCCACCCTGCAAATCCGCAACGTGGGCACCATCGGCGGAAACCTGTGCCAGCGACCGCGCTGCTGGTATTTCCGCGACCCGCACGTGCACTGCCTGAAGAAGGGCGGTGACCAGTGTTATGCGGTGCGCGGGGATAACCGCTACCATGCGATTATCAGCCCCGGTCCCTGCTACATCGTGCATCCCAGCGATTGCGCTCCCGCGCTGGTGGCTCTGGGGGCAAAGGTAACCATCGTCGGGGCGAAGGGCACTCGCACGGTTGCGCTGAAGGAGTTCTTCCAGATGCCCGACAAGAACCTGAAGGGCGAGAACGTGCTGCAGCCGGGCGAGGTGGTGACACAGATTACCGTTCCCAGGCCGAAGGCGGGCACGCGCAGCACCTACCTGAAGGTACGCGAGAAGGATTCCTTTGACTGGGCGCTGGTCTCGGCGGCGGTGGTATTGCAGATGCAGGGCGAGGTATGCCGTGCGGCGTCGGTGGTGCTGGGCGGGGTTGCGCCCGTGCCCTACGAAAGCCCCTCCGCGGCGAAGGTGCTGGTGGGCAAACCGATAACCGTGCAGGCCGCCACCGCTGCGGGCAAAGCGGCTGTAGGACAGGCGACTCCGCTGGAGCACAACGCGTACAAAGTGCCTCTGGCGGAGGCGGTGGTGAAGCGTGCGGTGCTGGCAGCGGCTGGGGTGAGGTGAGGTAACGCGCGACATTTATTGTCGCAAGGGAGTCGTCGGTCGCCGATTCGGTATCTCCACGAAGGGGACCGACGACTCTTTTTGCGCAGCTAACCAGAAATTTTCCCCGATTTTCTCGCAAAAGGCTTGCATTTTTGCGGGGGGTATGGTAGAATGGAGCCAAAGCGGGGGTAGTAAAAGCGGGTGCTCCTTGACAACCTGTTTTAATTTTCTCATAAAACGACAAAAACTGTTTGGTTACGAGCCTACCTATAAGGGATTGAAACTCAAGGAGTCGGCGGACTCCCCTATCAGCACGACCTCGTTACGAGCCTACCTATAAGGGATTGAAACATGAACAAGACTAACGTCTTCTTCGTCTCTCGTTCCATCGTTACGAGCCTACCTATAAGGGATTGAAACCTGCCACGAAGTGGGGGCCACTACAGCGGTGGATGGGTTACGAGCCTACCTATAAGGGATTGAAACCATCGCGGCGGGCAATATCGCCCGTCGGGCTGCTGTCAGGTTACGAGCCTACCTATAAGGGATTGAAACCCAAACGCGCGGTTGAGCACGCCATAGAAGAGCGAAGGTTACGAGCCTACCTATAAGGGATTGAAACTCGTCATCCGAATTGCGTGGGCGCCACTCACGTCGTCGCGTTACGAGCCTACCTATAAGGGATTGAAACCCGCAGCTCGGCAACCAACGTGGAGTACATGTCCACGTTACGAGCCTACCTATAAGGGATTGAAACTCCTCGGCGCGAATGTTAATCAGGATTCGCATTGCTCGTATCTCCTCGTTACGAGCCTACCTATAAGGGATTGACACATGCTTCGTATTCCTTGCTGGGGGGACGTGTGCTCGCGGAAGTAGTTGCTTGGTTGCACCGAGAGAGGGGATAGGCAATGAAAGTCAACCAGCGTTTGCTTGTTGTACTCGTCCTGCTCGTCGCGGCGTTTGGGGCAGCAGCCTTACTAAGGGGAGGACGTCAACCACAACGAAATACCTCTGCCCTGTTGTTACTGCAGAAACTGGAGTCTGACCGCTGTGAGGAAACCATGCAGGACGTGCGCGATGAACTGGACTTGCTGATCGAAGACCTGCACTTGGCACATGATACCATCCAGAGCGCCATCGACGATGCCCGCGCTGCAGACCGCCTCAATGCCTACCGACAAGCCATCTCCGACATCGAAAGTGCTCTCGTGGACATAGAAACCGCTATCTCCCAACTGGAAACCCAAAAAGACAAACTCAACCCTTAAACCGAGCCACCTCGTTATCTTGCCTACTTCCTGCTTCAATGTGTTACAGGCCTACCTATAAGGGATTGAAACAGCGATAAAGGCTATCGTGTAGCCCATTTTGTCATGCTGAGCGTGAGCGAAGCATCTCAGGGTGGCGATACAATGAGATTCTTCGCTTCGCTCGGAATGACAGGGTTGGTGGAACTACCTCGCTCATACCCCAATGCCGTTGTGCAGTCACCCCACCATTGAAATGGTGGGCTATGATGACAACAAACCTGTCTTCACAGGTTGTCTAATCCGCGCAGGCGGATTTTATTTTCTCGTAGCCCATGATTTTAATCGTGAGGCGCAGCTTCCCTCATTGAGGTCACCGGTGAGATTCTTCGCTTCGCTCAGAATGACAGGTTTAGTGTGCTTTTTGTCATGCTGAGCGTGAGCGAAGCATTTCAGGGTGGCGATACAATGAGATTCTTCGCTTCGCTCAGAATGACAGAGAAGCGTGACTGCTCCGCTGATGTTGTAAGACCTCTTCTGCTACCTTGTCGTCTTCCCAGCATTGATGGGTTTTGAAAAATCAAGCGCTTTAACCTCTCCCCCCGGCCCCTCTCCTACAAAGAGAGGGGAGCCGTGTTTCGGATGCCCCCTTCTCTCGTGGGGAAGGGGAACATGGGGTTAGGTTAAATACACCTCCCACCGTGTCGTGCTGAACGTCAGCGAAGCGGGTCAGAGTATCGGTGGGCGGTTTCCATTTTGTTGCGGGCGTGCTACAATATGAATAGAGGCACCCTCTGCAGACACAAAGGAGGGATGTAGCATGCCGTACAAATTCAAAGAGCGCTGGCTGGATCGCGCCCTGCACCGTCGCCACTTCGAAGCCTTTGTGGTGTTCCTGATCATGCTGACCGTGATGGGCATGGTGCTGAACCTCTACGGCAAAGGCAGTGAAGCCGCCAACCGCACCGTCTGCCGCACCAACCTCCGTCATCTGGTGCAGGCGCTCCGGTTGTACGCCCAGGATTACGATGATCACTACCCCGCACAGACGCGCTGGGTACGCCTGGTCTCCGCTTACACCGACAGCCTGAACGTATTCTTCTGCCCATCCGACAACCGCCCCCGTCCCAAACGCGAACGCGCGGAAGTTGTGGTGTCCTACTGGTACCGCCGCCCACCGTCCGCAGGCGACGAAAGCTCTCTTGCGGTCTTTGGTGATGTGATGTACTCGAACTGGGTTGGCAACCATGAGGACGGCGGCAACGTGGCGTATCTGGATGGACATGTGGTCTGGCGCAACGTGGAGCAGTGGCAGGAGGAGAGCCTGCCACTGGAGCCTCTGCTGAAGAAACGACGTTAAAGCCTAACGGCGTGGTCGCCTCCCCACCGGAGGCGGCGGCGAGGGATGAGCCTGAAGCGTGACGCTGAAATAGACCACTGCGTCACCGCCCGGTTGCCCGTCCCCGGAGGGCAAAACCGCTTCGCGAACCTCTCCGTCCAGCGTTAGCCCCGAATCCGCCGCACGCACGGTATCCCTCACCCGCAGAGTGTAGACATCGGGTGGTAGAGGCTGAAGAAATCGCAGGGTGACCGTGCAGGTAGCGGGGTCGTATTGGAAGATAAAGGGCTGCACGCCCTGTCGCTGTCCTCTAACCTCAAAGTCGCTCGCAGAGACGATAACTTCTGTATGGAAGGTCACTCGCAGCTGGTCCAGCCCGTACGATACGCGCGCGCCGGGGGTGGGTGCGGTGTCTACAACAACCGGCGGACCCGGCACATAGGGTGCGTTTTGTATCTCGGTTGCCAGAATCCATCCGCCCTCGTCGAGAGCCACCGAAGAAGTGGGAGCGGGTATCGGAAGGACATAGTACTCTGTTCGTGCGTCGTTCCATATCGCTCGCGTCCATGACTGTCCGTTGCATGTGGCGCGGATGTCTATCGGCATGGTGAACACCCCGTACGTGTCCGGCTGGGTTTGCTCCACGCTGAGCAGAAGATAGTTCTTGCCGTTCACCTGGCGATTCGCCCATCCCCAGCGGTAGGCGGGCGCGCCGATGCCGTATACCCATTCGTCAAAGAACCATCTCAGGCTTTTGCCGTATACGCTCTCTGCCACGGCAATGAAATCCTCGGTGCTCGCGCTGTCATAGCGGTAGCGGTTGCGGTACTCGTGCAGGATGGCGAAGAAGGGCGCGTCGCCCACCACATGGCGCAGCTGGTGAAGCACCCACGCCGCTTTGCGGTAGCTGAAGCTGGAGCTGAAGATGCGCCCGATGTCGCTGATGTCATAGCAGTAGACACTGCCGTCCACTCTGGAAGGCTTCAGCAACTGCATTGTGCTGCGCAGGGCAGGGAACCCACTGCTGCCCGGCTTGTTCTCTGCCCACAGCGCCTGCGAGTAGGTGGCGAAACCCTCGTTCAGCCAGATGTCATGCCATGTTTTGCAGGTGACCATATCGCCCCACCACTGATGCGCCAGCTCGTGAGCGGTAACGCCCTCCCAGAAACCGCCCTGCCCTGTCATCGTCTGGTGCTCCATCCCACCCTGAAAGCCAAACTGATAGATGCCGTACTTCTCTTCGATGAAAGGATACGTACCAAAAATCCGGCTGAACACGCTCAGCATATCCACGCACTTCTCCCATGCCGCGCGATGCTCGGCGGTGTCATCCTCTGGAAAGATGAAAAACTGAACGGGCATCGTGCCGTTGGCATGCTCGAAGTTTACCGTCCATGTGTTATAGTTAGTGGCTGCAAAGCTGATCAGATAGGGAGCGACGGGATAGCGATGTACCCAGTGATAACGTGTTTGCCCCTGTCCGGTGCTCTCAACGGAGCGCAACAGTCCGTTGGATGCCACCACCAACCCTTCGGGCACCGTTACCGTAATGTCTGCGGTCGCCTTATCGGTGTTGTCGTCCTTGCAGGGCCACCAGGTGTAGGAGAACCACGGCTCGCTCAGCGTGTAGGCGTAGGGCGCTCCTGATGACCGCACGCCGAAAACGATGGAACCGAACCCTTCTGTACGTGTAAACCCCTCATAGCCTACCGTCAGTTCAAACGTTTCCTCCGCGCGGTAAGCACGGTCGAACTCTGCCTGTACGGTCACCGGGTTTATGCGCGTGAAGGAAATGGGGCATCCGTCCAGTTGCAACGTGGTGATGGTGAAGCTATCGGCGAGCTGGAAACGGAACTCGTTCAGGTCGTTGCGCAGACTGCGTATGGTCATCACGTTTTTGCCTGTCAGATAGGAATCGGGCGGCTGAACCGTGAGGCTGAGGCTGTAATGCAGCACATCGGTGTCGGAGGGAGACGTTTGCTGGGGGAGGAGAGCAGGGGACAAACCGCGCACATGAGCCTGTTGCAGGAGACGACTTCTGCTACACAGTTCGATACTCTCCTCAGCGCGTGCATGGACTGCTATCACTCCAAGACACAAGAGTATCAGCAGTCGACACAAAGTAGCCATTTTATATCGGGCGAGAAAGAGCATGTCCCTTGCCTCCTGTGGTATCTCGCGCATAGTATAGTCAAAATACGGGCAGCAGGCAAGCTCTTTCCCGGAGTATAAAGGGTGCTGGGTTGCCGTCCGCGAATAGTGAGGCGGTGGGATGCGATGAATAACCCCAGGGTTTCCTGCCCCGGCTGTGGGCAAGAGGTATATCTCTCGGAACGGGTGTGTCCGTTTTGCAACACACCACTGTCTGCGTCCTCTTCTGGCAGCGCTCTTTCCCCGGTTGAGCACCATCTTCCGCCACCGGACCTGCGCGAGCGGATATTGAGTCTGCCGCTGTGGGCGGTAGCCGGGGTTGTCGTGGCGGCAGGTGTCATGGACGGGGTGGTGGTAGCGGTGGCGGTGCGCACTTTACAGCAGGGTCCATTGGGGCATTACGACCTGCTTGCCCGGCTTGGCGCGTTGGCGATACCGGTGATGGTGGCGACCACACTGCTCAGATGGCTGTTCGACACGCTTATCCTGTGGATAGCGGTGCGGATAACGGGCAGTATCGCCGGCGAGCCGTTTCAGGTGGGTTTTCTGGAAGGCTACCGCAACATGCTGGCGATTACGATGCTGATGGTGCTGAACTCCAGCACTGTCTTGTTGCTGGCGCTGATTACCGGCTTCTGGCTACTGCTCATCGCCGCATGGTTTGTAGACCTGCTGATACTGCGCCATTTCCTCGAGATGGACTGGTACGAGGTGTTCCTGCTCAATGCCGTGCTGGGCTTCTTCAGCTGCGTGACGGGCGGGCTGTTGTGACTGCCGGTCTCTATTCTTCTCCGCCCTCCGGGCTGCCGCAGAAGGCGGGAACGGACTCCTCTTCCTCTCTCTCCCACAGCTGCTTGCTCAGCTTCACATCGCGGGGCACAAGGATAGGGTACCTGCCGTCGAAGCAGGCAAGGCAGAAATTGTGCCGCTTCATTCTGACCGCGCGCAGCATTCCTTCGATGCTGAGATAACCCAGCGAAGTGGCGCCAATCATCTGGCGAATCTCCTCCACACTGTGCGAGGCGGCGACCAGCTCTTCGCGCGTCGCCATGTCGATGCCGTAGAAGCAGGGGTAACGGATGGGCGGAGAAGTAATGCGCACATGCACCTCCTTCGCTCCCACTTCGAACAGCATCCGCACGATTTTGCCGGTGGTGGTGCCGCGTACGATGCTGTCGTCCACCATCACCAGCTTGCGTCCTGCAATCACCTCGCGCAGGGGGTTCAGTTTGATTTTCACGCCCAGTTCGCGCATTCGCTGGTCAGGCTGGATGAAGGTGCGCTGGATGTAGCGGTTCTTAATCAGCCCCTCCGCGTAGGGGATACCGCTGGCTTGTGCGAAGCCCAGCGCAGCCGGAATGCCCGTATCGGGGATGGGGATGACCACCTGTGCGCCCGGCGCGGGATGCTCCCTTGCCAGCTCCTGTCCCATGCGCCTGCGCACCTCGTGCAGGGTGCGATTGTAGATGTGGCTGTCAGGGCGGGCGAAGTAGATGAACTCGAACATGCACAGGCTATGCTTTTGCAGGGGCACAACCTGCTCCTCGCGCAAGCCGTTCTCGTCCATCACCAGCACCTCGCCCGGCTCTATCTCGCGCACGAAGCTGGCTCCCACCACGTTCAACGCGCAGGTCTCAGAAGCGATAACGACGTGCCCGTTGATGTGCCCCAGGCAAAGCGGGCGCACACCATAGGGGTCTCGTGCAGCAATCAGGTGGTGGGGGGTCAGGATGACCAGGCTGTACGCCCCTGAAATCTGCTCCATTACCCGGCGCATGGCTTCCACAGGGTCGCGGTTTTCCGCCAGTTCGGTAGCAAGCAAGCGGGCAATGATTTCGCTATCGTTGGTGCTGTGGAAGTGGACGCCTGCCTCTTGCAGGCGCAGGCGAAGTGGTGCAGCGTTGATCAGGTTGCCGTTGTGCGCCACTGCCAGCGTGCCGATGGGCGATTCGCAAATCACCGGCTGGGCGTTGCGCAGTACGCTGGAACCGGTCGTGGAGTAGCGCGTGTGCCCGATGGCGATGTGACCGCGCAAGTAGCCCAGCGTCTCCTCGTCGAACACCTGCGAGACCAGCCCCATCTCCTTGTGTACCAGCACCCGCTCGCCATCGGAGACGGCGATGCCCGCGCTCTCCTGCCCGCGATGCTGTAGCGCGTACAGCCCGAAGAAGGTGATACGCGCCACGTCCTCGCCCGGCGCGTAAATGCCGAACACCCCGCACTCTTCACGCGGGTGGTCAAACCACACTCTTTCAGCGCCCATTCGTCACCATCCCGAAAAACCGGCTCCGACATTCATAATGGTATCAGCAAACGCCGCTCGAAAGCAAGCTGTGAGGCGGGTGGCGGGTATTCGGGCGGTTCGAACCTCCCCCACCCAAAACCGCAGGCAGGAACATCGCGCCCTTCAGAGAAAGCGGTATAACAAACCACTACGCCGGAGCACGGACACGGATGCAATCTGCGGCGTTACAGAGGAGGTGGCGCAAGCGGTTTCATGCGGTCAACGGCAGACCGCTGGCAACTTTTTGCGGCGGCTACCTGATGGGAGCTGCCGCAGGCGTGACCTTCTCTCCTCTCCCGGTGATACAGGGATGTCTGCTCCTGACCGCCAGCGGGTGGCTACTCTGGCGGAACCGTCTGCTTTCCGCAACAACCGCTTTGCTGGGTGTGCTGGCGCTGTGGTTGGGCGCAACACAGGGCATTCGCTATACCCAACAGGATGACCTGCTCTGGTACACCCTGCCCCGCGATGAGGCAGTGGTGGCTACCGGCGTGGTGCTCACGGAGCCTACCCGAAAAGCGGGCACGTGGCGGTTTGTGTTCCACACAGAGAGTGTGGCTACTGCGCACGGTACGGTTCGCACGCCGGTGCGCCTGTGGGTACATATACCGGAAACGCTGGTAGATACCGTGTTCGCAGGTGAACATCTGCGTCTGGAAGGCAGGTTGCGGTTACCATCCGCCACACCGACGGACCCCGACGCATCGTTTGCGCGGTACCTGCGCAGGCAGGGCATCTCCAGAACCCTGCGCCCATATCACATCCAGCGCCTGCCCCAATCACACTGGACCGTTCTCTTCTCACGCTTGCGCCGGATGTTGATACGCAACCTGCGCCTCCATTTGCCCACGCGCGAAGGACACATCGCCGCTGCAATTGTGCTGAACGACCGCGTGAACCTAGACGACGCCGTTCGCGAAAGTTTCCGGCGTACCGGCACGGTGCACATCCTGTCGCCATCGGGGACGCACGTCTCGATGCTGGCGGTAGCGGTATGGGCAATATGCAGATTTATCAATCTGTCGCGCAGGGTTTCCGCGCTGGCGGTTATATCGGTTATCTGGCTGTTCGCTGGAGTGGCTGCGGGTGGAGACCCCTCTTTCCGCGCCGCCGTCATGGGCACGCTGGTTGCGGGAGCCGCCGCCCTGCAACGAGAGGGCGATTTGCCCACCTCGCTGGCGCTGGCGGGGTTCCTGATTGTGCTGTTGGACACCGGCGCACTGCGCGACCCCAGCTTTCAGTTCTCGTTTACGCTGGTGGCCGCGATAGTGGCTTCGGCAGGATGGATAAGCACCATCACTACCGGCGCGACGAACGACAGACTGCGCCCCCTGCGGGGGACCGTTGCTATCGTGTGCCTGAGTCTCATCTGCACACTGGCATCCGCTCCGCTGACCGCGTTATACTATGGTCAGATGTCCTTGATTGCGCCCATAGCCAACCTTGTTATCGCCGTGCCGGTGCAGGTGCTTACCTGCGCAGGACTGGCAGCCGCCTGTCTGCCCCGGCTACCCGATGTGTTTTCCGCTCCGATAGCAATGAGCGCGTGGATGGTGGACAAAAGCGTTCGGTTGCTGGCATTGCCGGCATGGGCAAGCGTGACGGTATCCGCCCCTTCGCAGTGGAGCATTATGGTATTTTACGCGCTGTTTTTCGTTCTGTTGCTCACCTTGAATGCACGTGCAGCCCGGCGCAAGAGGGGGGTGACGGGGTGAAGCGAATGACGACCTCACCCCCAGCCTCTATCCTGCGAGGAGAGGGGAGTTCCCCCTTCCCTTGTAGGGAAGGAGGTTGGGGGGATAGGTTCAAACGCACCTCACCCCCAGCCCCTCTCCCACAGGGAGCGGGGAGTTTCTCCTTCCCTCGCAGGGAAGGGGGGAAGGGGGGCAGGTTTTTCCTCCCCCTCGCCCTGACAATGATACTCTACGCGGGTATCGCCTTCGCCCAGCAGCAACCGCCTGCAGAAACCAGACCGCGTAAGGTGGAACGACTGGACGTCGAGCGGTTCAGCACCCTTTTTCTGGACGCCCAGAACAACTTGCTGGCGACCGACATCCTTGCCCACTGGCGCGAGTACACCATTCAGGCGGAAAGCGTGGAAGGCAATCTGGACAGGGGTGAGTATCTGTTTCAGGGCAGAGTCACTCTGGAGGGCGGTGGAATCGACGCACACGGTGAGATGCTCCGCCTGAACGTGCGCCGACGCTTGTGGCAGATGCAGGGCGCGGGGGCAGACCTCCTGCCTGAGTTCCTCAAAAATCAGCTGCGCGGCACGGTGCGTCTGTCCGGACAGCAGCTGCAGGGAGAGCAACAGGAGGCGCAAATGCAGCACGGCGAAGTGACCACCTGCCTGTTAGAACATCCACACTATCATTTTTCCGCTAGCAGCGTGGATGTGGTAGTGGATAAGCGTCTGGTAGCGCGAGGGGTGAGCTTGAGTGCGCTGGATAGAAAACTGTTCACCTTACCCACGCTGGTGGTGCCGCTGGACAAACGCCTCTCACGTGGCACCCTGCCGCAGGTGGGGCAATCGGTGGAAGAGGGGTATTATGTGAAAACCGCGCTGGGCTATTTGCTCGGCGACAACGCGGGCACGGCGCGCATTGACCTGATGCAGAAAAAGGGTATCGGATTGGGCATCGACCAGCAGTATCTGTGGAAGGGTGCGGCGGGGCTACTCTCGCTCTACTACTTGAACGACCGCAGTCGCGCTACCCGCTCGGTCACCGCCCAGATCCGTCACGAACAGCAACTACTGGGCTTTAACGCTCGGCTCACCGGCGACCTGCGTTCGGGAAGCTATCTGTACTACTCGGACACCCGCGCATCCAGCTGGCAGATGAGCTTGAGCCGGGCGTGGTCATCGGGCAACCTGTCCATTCTCTCACGCCTCAGTCAGCAGAGCAGTGCGGGCTACTCTACCGATTCCTCCACCAGTTCGCTCCGATGGAATCAACGGTGGGGCACGCGCGCCTCGCTCACCTTCTCCACCGACCTGTCGCGCTTCCGCTCGCAATCCGGTGGGGAGGTGCGCTCTCAGCAGGAACAGCTCGCCACGCAGGCATCCCTGAGCGGGAGCAGCAGCAAGTTTGACTGGAGCCTTGCTTTCAACCGGATTATCCCTATCGGCGGGCAGACGGGAGGCTTCACCTTCGGCGGTATAGAAAAAACACCCGAGCTGCTTCTCTCCACCACCGACCGTCGCCTGTTCGGTAAGGAGATGGGATTGCAGATGCAGCTGGGGCTGGGTAGTTTTCGCGAGCTGCCACAGGGCAGTCCAATTCAGCGCATCCTGTTTGAAGCCCGCTGGAACCCCACGACCTCCGGTGGGGAGAGAAGCTCGCTGAGCACCTCAGCGCTCTTCCGACAGGTGTTTACCAGCGATGGAACCGCTCAGTATATCCTGCAGGGCAATACCGACTGGCAACTGCGCTTCGGGCAAAACAGCCGGTGGTACGTGAACTACCGTTACCTGCGTCCGTACGGCTTTACCCCCCTGCGCACGGAGTATACTGGTACGACGAACTTCGCCTCGGCAGGGCTGGAGTGGAACGCGAGCCGCGCGCTATCCATCCGGGCGTATACCGGCTACGACCTCTTTGCCCGACAGCGTGGCAGCCGCCCCTGGCAGCCGTTGAACCTCGGCTTACTGTGGCAACCGAATCCCGCGTGGCAGTTGAACGTGCAGTCTACCCTGAACCTCAACGAAGGGCAGTGGAACTATCTCCGCGCGTACCTGCGTGCCCGCACCGATGCCTTCTCGATGAACTTGAACGGAGTGTACGACCCCATCCGCCACCGCTGGGCAAGCGCGAACCTCTGGCTGGATGCGCAGATATTCCGAATGCCCCTGCGTGTGCAGACCGTTCTCACCTACAACGGCTACGTGAATCGCTTTGAGGGCAGGCAGCTCCTGCTGACGTGGGACCTGCACTGCTGGGAGTTGAGCGTCGGGTATATCGACAACCCGCTGGGCTTCCGCGCCGACCGCGAGGTGGTCTTCCGCCTGCGCATCAAAGCCTTCCCCGAGGTGCAGAGGTTTGGCATCGGACAGTTCGGACAATCGCTGGAGACAGGCGGAGGGTGGGCGTACTGAGGATTGGCATGAAGTGGTGCATACCGACAGATTGGGGGCGACCTGCTGGTCGCCCCCGGCTTTCGGTTATCTACCGGCGTTATACATCTTCAACGCCTGTTCCAGCCGTGCGTTCACCGCATCCCAGTCGATCACCTGCAAGAAGGCGTCGATGTACTTGGCGCGGGCGGTCTGGAAGTCATAATAGTAGGCGTGCTCATAAGTGTCCAGCGCGAGAATGGGCGTCGCGTTCCATATCGGGAAGGTGTTCTGCGCGTCACCGATATAGTTGAACAGGCTCCCATCATCATGGTCCAGCGCGAGCCATACCCACCCGCGCGCGGCGATGCCGGTCGCCTTCAGGTCCTGCGCCCATGCCTCGTACGAGCCGAAGTGCTTGTTAATCGCCTCGGCGACAGGTCCCGTAGGGGCACCACCCTTGCCGCCCAGAATGTCGAAGTACAGTTCGTGGTTCTTCACTCCGCCCAGCGCGAAGGTATACTCCACCTTCAGCACGCGGATGTCCGAGTAGGTCTGGTTTGCCTTTGCCGGGTCCTTGTCCAGTGCAGCCAGCTTTTCGCGGATCTCATTTGCCTTGTTCACATAGCCCTGATACAGCTTGTAGTGTTCATCATGTGTCTTGCGTGAAATGCCTGCGCTCTCGGTGTTGTACACTTTCTCCGGTAGCGGCTTCGCTACGATTTTCACAACCTCCATCTCTCCTATCCTCCTGTTGAGTCTGGAAACGTCTCCTGTTGTTTCTGCCAAGCTCTCAACGGTGGGCAATCCGCTGATGATCGCGGCGATTCCCAGCGCCGAGGCTTTGAGGAAGCGTCTGCGCCCCTCGTCGTGTTCGTGTGCTGCGTGCGCGATAGCGGACACCTCCTGCTTGCTTAGTGCTCTTAGTGTACCCCGACGAAGCGGATATTTTCAATAGCAAAATGGCTTGTGCGTTCGATCCTTGTGAGGTATTTCACGAGGTCAGGAAACGGTTGGGTCATCCGCGCCAACCCGTCTCATCCATTTCCTTCAGCGTACTCATCATGGAACTCGGATACATGCATCACATATATCAGCAAAGTGCGCTGGCTGCCGTCCGCCCAATCTTCTTCTACCTCTCCGCGCAGGCTAAAGCCCAGTCGCTCGGGGATAGCGCGACTGCGGACGTTTTCCGGCTCCACGCGAATGCGCACCGCCGGCACCTGCCACTGCTCAAAAGCGTACCGAATCATCTCCCGTGTAGCGCGGGTCACTAACCCCTGTCCTTCTGCTGCCTCGTCGATCCAGTAGCCGATTTCCGCCTCCTGCTCCGCGCCAGCAGTGCTGAACAGCCCAATGGTACCTGCCATGCTACCGTTCCACCATATCCCCATCTGCAAGCTGCGTCCTGAACGAAAGTTGCGTAACGACTCGCGGATAAAGCCCCGCGTATCCTCCTCGCTACGCACGAAATCCACCCAGCTCATCCAGCGACGCAGGCGTTCGCGGTTGCGGATGGTGAGGTCAAACAACGCCGAAGCATCCTGCATGGTGAGCTGGCGAAGCTCTACGCCTTCGCCCAAAGAGAGGACCACCTGCTTGCGCCCTAACCACCGGCGCCAAAAAGCTACCATAGCGACTGCCCCTTCCCTCGTATTGGAGCTTTGTAAGGATTCCTGCTCCTGCACCCTGTTCTCCTGCCCCGTATGCACAAAATGGTGCAGGAGGTCCATGAGATTTCACGAAATCTAGATTCGCGAAAGGAGTGGGCAAAATGCCGTATAAGATAGAAACACGCAAGGTCAGATTCCCAAGCGGAGCGGATACCGTGCAGGCGTACCTTGCCGCCCCGGCACAGAAAGGCACGTTCCCCGGTATCGTGGTGATTCACGAATGGTGGGGGTTGAACGACTGGGTAAAAGGGCAAGCGGACGCACTGGCAAAAGAGGGTTACGTAGCACTGGCAGTAGACCTGTATCGCGGACGAGTCGCTACTGAACCGATGGAGGCGCATGAGCTCAGCCGCGCTCTGCCCGAGGACCGTGCTCTGCGCGACCTGAAGGCGGGCTTTGAGTATTTGCGTCGCCTCCCCCAGACGCGAGGGAAGAAGCTGGGTGTTATCGGCTGGTGCATGGGAGGCGGCTGGTCACTGACCCTCGCAATGAACGAACCGCGCCTCTCCGCCTGTGTTATTTACTACGGACGCTTGCTCACGGAGGAATCTGCGCTCAAGCGCATCACGTGTCCCGTACTTGGCATCTTTGGCGACAGCGACAGAGGAATCCCCGTCGAACTGGTGCGGGCTTTTGAAAGCGAATTGAAACGTCTGCGCAAGAAGGTAGAGATACACGTTTTCACCAGTGCTGGACATGCCTTTGC
>BEHS01000060.1 GCA_002898895.1 bacterium HR16
GAATCAGGAGCCAGACGATGGGTGGAGGTGGTTTCCGTGCCCGTAACACCTGTTTGCGAGCCGCCCAGGGAGGCACGCTTCCATCTGGAAGGCTGGATGGGCGATCGCTTGCAAGCTAATCTGAACCACTGGCTGTTAACTGCACCTGTTGCCAATCCGGCTATACTGCAAATGTTTCGCGACCGCGACCGTCAGCCCCGTCGTGCGCTGGTGCCTTGGGCAGGCGAGTTTGCCGGAAAATACCTCATCTCTGCTGTGCAGGGCTACCGCCTCGGCCGCGACCGCCGCCTGCGCGACTTATTACGGTGGTTCGTCAAAGAGCTGATTTCCGTACAGGATACAGACGGCTACCTCGGTCCGCATCCGAAGTCGGAGCGGTTGACCGGCAAAACACATGATGGGCAGAGCCCGCTCTGGGACCTGTGGGGGCACTATCACTGTATGCTGGGCTTGCTCCTCTGGTGGCGTGAAACGGGTGATACTGCCGCCCTGCAATCCGCCTGTAAAGCAGCGGACCTGGTTTGCCGCCGATTTCTGGATAGCGGTACGCGCATCCTCAGCGCAGGCGCAGAGGAGATGAATATGGCTATCAGCCATGTGTTCTGTCTGCTGTATCAGGCGACGGGCAACGCCCGCTACCTGCAAATGGCACGTGAGATAGAAAAGGACTGGGAAACACCTCCCGCCGGCGACTACGTGCGCACCGCTCTACGCGGTACAGAGTTCTACCAAACGCCCAAGCCCCGTTGGGAGAGCCTGCCCAATGTGCAGGCGATTGCCGAACTGTACTTCATCACTGGCGACGAACGCTATCGCCGTGCGGTGTTGCACATCTACCACAGTATCCGCAAAACCGATCGCCACAACACCGGTGCATTTTCTTCAGCAGAGCAGGCAGTGGGCAATCCCTACGACCCTCGCCCCATCGAAAGCTGTTGCGTGATTGCGTGGATGGCGCTGTGCATCGATGTGTTGCGCATCACGGGCGACCCCACCGTCGCTGATGAGCTGGAACTGGCAACTTACAACGCCGTGTTAGGTGCGCAGCATCCATCGGGCAGGTGGTGGACATACAACACACCGATGGACGGCGTACGCCGCGCCTCTGCGCATGACATCGTATTTCAGGCGCATCAGGGCGCACCCGAGCTGAACTGTTGCGCCGTAAACGCACCACGCGGGTTGGGGATGCTCTCCGAGTGGATGGTAATGCGCACCGCCGAGGGTGTGAACCTGAACTACTACGGCGCGGGCAAGATGCAGGTTCCTCTCACGCGCGGGAGAGCGCTAACGCTGGATGTGCAAGGCGACTATCCGCGCCGACCGGATGTACAGATTGGGATTAGCGTGACCCACCCGACGAAGTTCACCCTGTACCTGCGCATCCCTGCCTGGTCGCAAAAGACGGGAGTGTGGCTGAACGGTCAGCGTGTGCCTGATATGACGCCCGGAACCTATCTCCCCCTGCAGCGCGAGTGGCGTAGCGGCGACACCCTGCGCATTCGCTTCGATTTCAATCTGCACGCCTGGCTGGGCGAACGAGAGCAAGCAGGAAAAGTTGCGCTATATCGGGGGCCGATTCTGCTGGCGTACGACCAGCGTTTCAACACCATGGACCCTGATAACGTGCCGACGCTCAGTTTCTCTCACCTGCACTACGCGGAGGAGCAGAAAACCGGAATGCTCCCACCGCTCTTTCTTCTGCGCTTTACCGGTACAGATGGGCGTGCTCTGCGACTGTGCGACTTTGCCGGCGCGGGTGTAACTGGCACGGTGTACCGATCGTGGCTACCGGTGCGTGAGACCAGCCTGCCTGATGGGATGCGCAGTCCTTTCGCCGTTTAGATTGACCTGAGATGGCTTCTGGTGATACACTATTGAAGGTAACCTTTCATTACGGGGAAGGGACAGGTGTAACACATGAATCCATCGCTGCGCGGCCTGAGAAGGATTTCGCTCCTTGCACTGCTTGTGTGGGTGGGCTTCGCATTCGCTCAGAAACCTGCAGAGGTACCTCCGGTGGTTGTTATGCGTATGGAAGGGGTTATCGCCCCGCCGAACGCCGAGTACTTCTCGCGCACACTACGGATAGCCCGCGAACGCGGGGCACAGCTGCTGGTGGTAGAGCTGGATACGCCGGGCGGTTTGATGAGCTCGATGGAACAGATAGTGAAGGAGATGCTCTCCAGCGACGTTCCCATTGCCGTCTATGTATCGCCGTCCGGGGCAAAAGCGGGTTCGGCTGGAGTGTTCATCACCGTTGCGGCGCATATCGCCGCGATGGCGCCCGGCACCAGCATCGGCGCGGCGCACCCGGTCTCTGCGGGTGGGGAAGAGATGTCCCGCACGATGGAGAAGAAGGTGGTCAACTACGCCGCCTCGTACATTCGCTCCATCGCCGAACAGCGCGGACGTAACGCCGACTGGGCGGAGATGGCGGTGCGTGAAAGCGCGGCAATCAGCGAAAAGCAGGCGTTGGAGAAGCGGGTTATAGATTTTGTGGTGCCGAGCCTGGATACGCTGCTGCAGAAGATAGATGGACGCACGGTGAAGCTCCCTCAGCGTACGGTGGTACTGAAGACGCGCGAAGCCCCTGTCCAGCGATCAGAGATGGTGTTGCGGGAGCGTCTCCTGCAGGTGCTGGTGAACCCCAACGTGCTGGCGATTCTGGGTGTGCTGGCGCTTTACGGGTTGATTGCGGAGATTCAAAACCCCGGAGCCATCTTCCCCGGAGTGATTGGGGTCATCTCTCTGCTCCTGATGTTGTACGGCTTCTCGGTGCTGCCCATCTCCTGGGCGGGCATCGCTCTGCTGGTGCTGGCGATTATCCTGTTCATCGCCGACGCTTTTGCCCCCTCGCATGGGGTGTTGACGCTGGGCGGTGCTATCTCTATGCTGCTCGGGCTGTTGATGCTCTTTGAATCGCCCGACCCGGCTTTGCGAGTCTCATGGGTGGTTGCGCTTACGCTTACAGGGCTCACCTCGCTCTTCTTCGCGTTTATTGTTGCGGCGGGTGTTCGTGCGCAACGGGCACGTCGGGTTACCGGCATGGAGGCAATGCAGGGCGCTGTTGCGGTAGCGCGCACTGACATCTCCCCGCGGGGAAAGATTTTTTACGACGGTGCATACTGGAACGCGGTCACCGCAGGAGAATCGATTAAGGCGGGCGAACGTGTGGTTATCGAGAGGATGGAGGGCTTAACCGCCGTGGTGCGAAAAGAGGAGGAACATCATGAACACGATTGAACAACTGCTGGCGAGCGAATCAGGCGCGTTTCTGATTGCGCTCATCATCTTCGTTATTCTGGTCATACGGGCGACCCTGCGCGTGCTGCCGGAGTGGGAGCGCGCCGTGGTGCTGCGATTGGGACGGTTGCTGGGCGTAAAGGGGCCCGGCATCATCTTCCTGCTGCCATATATTGACCGTCCCATCCGCGTGGATACCCGACTGGTAACGATGGACGTGCCTCGCCAGGAGGTAATGACACGCGATAACGTGCCGGTGACCGTAGACGCCATCGTGTTGTTCCGCGTGATAGACCCCGCCGCTGCGGTAACCCGTATCGAGAACTTCATCCGTACCACCTCGCTCATCTCGCAGACCACCCTGCGCAGTACTCTGGGGCAAGCGGAGCTGGACGATTTGCTCTCGCACCGCGACAAAATCAACCAGCAGCTGCAGAGCATCATCGACGAGCAGACCGAGCCGTACGGCGTGAAAGTGGTGGCGGTGGAAGTACGCGACGTGGTGCTACCCGATAGCATGAAGCGAGCAATGGCGCGCCAGGCTGAAAGCGAGCGCGAACGCCGTGCCAAAGTGATTAACGCCGAGGGTGAGTACCAGGCAGCGGAGCGTCTGGTGCAGGCGGCGCAGATGATGTCCGCTCAACCAGCCGCATTGCAACTGCGCTACCTGCAGACCATTGCCGAGATGAGCGCGCAGAGCACCAGCACCACCATCATTCCGGTTCCGGTGGACCTGCTGTTGCCGTTCATCCGGCAGGCTGGCACTCCACCAGCGCCGCCTGCGCAACCCGCACCTCAACCGGCAGGAGGGGAATAGTTCCAACATGGCTACCTCATTACCACCGGGCGTTTATACCGCACTGGTTACGCCCTTAACCGAACAGGGAGATGTGGATTATTCCGCGTTCCGAGCGCTGGTGGACTGGCAACGTCAGCACGGCGTGGCCGGGGTGGTGGTCTGCGGTACCACCGGTGAGGGCACTTCGTTGAGTGTGGAAGAGCGTGAGCGTGCCATTGCTACCGTTCGCGAGTATGCCAACGGTTTGAAGGTGATTGCCGGCACAGGGTGCGCCAACCTGCCCGAAACCATTCGCCTTAGCCGCTTCGCTCAGCAGCAAGGGTGTGACGCGATACTGGTTATACCGCCCTTTTACTACAAGGGCGTATCGGACGAGGGGCTGGTCGCCTACTACATGCGGCTGTTGGAAGCAGTGGAGATGCCCACCCTGCTGTACAACTACCCGGAACTGGCTGGGGTAGACATCACTCCGGCGGTGGTAGAGAGCCTGCTGGATTATCCTCATCTGGTCGGCTTGAAGGATAGCTCCGGCGACTGGGAAACGGCACTGTCGTTTATACTGCGCTTCCCTCGCCTGCAGGTGTTTGTCGGGGCGGAGAATCTGCTGGCAGATGCGCTGGCGTCGGGAGCGGCGGGAGGCATCTCGGGTCTGGCGAATGCCTTCCCTGAGCTTTTACTCCAGATCGATGTTGCTTCGCGCCGACGCAAGGATACCACTACCCTGAACGAGCGACTGAAGGCGGTGATGGAAGCGGTGGACGCCGTACCGTTTATTCCTGCCATCAAACAGATATGCGCATGGCGTGGTCTACCGAAGATGGCGGTACGCCCGCCGCTTCGCGACCTCACTGCGCCGCAGGCAGACGCATTGCGCCGCGCTTTGCAGTCGCTGGAAGTGCTGTAGGGAATGCGTGTCGGCATTAATGTGCACCTGCTATCCACCACGCATACCGGCATTCAGCACTATATCCGTGCGCTGGTGCCGGAGATGGCAACGCAGGCAACCTCGCATGAAATCGTGCTCTACGGTGAGTCTGCGCAGCTACCTGTCCCTGCCGGTGAACAAGTTCGCTGGGTTCCCGCCTCTCGCCCTCTGCGTTCCGGCGCGCAACGAGTGTTGTGGGAGCAGACGGTGCTACCTCGCCAGCTTCGGCGAGATGGGGTAGATGTATTCTTTTCCCCCGCTTTTGTCCTGCCGATATTGTGGGGTGGGGCAGGTGTGGTCACCGTGCATGACCTCAATTTCGAGGTCTCCCCCGAAACCATCCATCCCGTGCGTCGGGCGTATTTGAGGCGCATCACCCGCTGGAGTGCACAGCGCGCCCGAAAGGTCATTGCCATCTCACAATCTACCGCGTCGGACATCGTGCGTTTGTATAGCGTACCCAGCCAGAAGCTGGTGGTCATCCCGTATGGTCTGGACGCTATGTTCAACCCTGAGAACGCCCGTGCGCTGGAGCCGATGGTGAGGAAGCGTTATTCTCTACCCGAGCGGTTCCTGCTGTTTGTGGGCACACTGGAGCCTCGCAAGAATCTGCCTCGCTTGCTGGAAGCCTATACGCTGGCGCGGCGTCAGGCAAACCTTCCTCCGCTGGTGCTGGTGGGCGCGCCCGGCTGGCAACACGAACGCATTCTGGCGCAGGCACGCCGGCTGGGCATCGAGCGACACATCCTCTTCGCGGGCTACATTCCCCGCGAGCATCTGCCCGGCGTGTATGCAGCCGCTTCGGCTCTGCTGTATCCGTCGTTGTATGAGGGGTTTGGGCTACCTCCGCTGGAGGCGATGGGCTGTGGTACGCCGGTGCTGGCTTCGAACACCTCCGCCATGCCCGAGGTGGTGGGGGATGGTGGGATACTGATAGACCCTCGCGACGTGCAGAAAATTGCCGATGGCATCCTGCGCATTACCCTCGATGAAATGTTGCGTCAGCAGGTGATAAAGCGCGGCTTGGAGCGTGCGAAACTATTTCGCTGGGACGAGGTAGCAGAACACACGCTGAGGGTACTCGAAGAGGCTTATTCACCTTCATCGGCGCGGTAGCGCGTACGTTCCTCCAGCAACAGGGCGAGTTGCTTCTGGTAGCGCGAGGCGATGTCGTAGTTAGCGATGAACAGCTCTTTGCCCGGACGTGCAACCGGCTGTTTATAGTTATTCATACCGTACTGCAGTTCCCACTCCACAATACAGGCGTCGCGGAACAAACGTCTGACCTCCGGGCAATCGTCATACGTGATCAGCCATTTGTGAGGGCAGCTCCTGACTACAGAGGCAAAGCGTTCGTGATCAAAGCTTGTATGCAGCTCCCCGCGCTTTCCGTAAAGGCGTGAACGTGCTGCCGAGTAGTATGGCGGGTCGAGAAACAGGAACACCTCTTCTCCCGGCGCATTCACCACATCCGCGTAGTCGAGATTGGTGATTCGCACACCCTGCAGGATGGGTGAAACACGCCGAAGCGCCTTGATAGACGAATGGGTAAAGCGTCCATGAAACGCTTGCTCGGAGTAACCTCCGGAATCCACGGTGCCGGAGAAGGTAATGCGGTTCAGCACGAAGAATCGCACTGCGCGCTCTAACTCGCTGCCAGAGCCATAACTTTCCAGCAGGTCGTAGAATAGCTTTTTGCCATCCTGCGTACGCTCTTTTATCTCCTTCACTTTCTCAACAAGGGCGCCGATATTATCCCGTGCCATTGTCCAGAAACAGTACAGCTCGTAGTTAATATCGTTGATCCAGTAATATCTGCTCGGATAGATTTGCTTTACCCGCAGGAAGACGGAACCTCCTCCTACCATCGGTTCTCGAAACTCACGAAACGACGGAATAAGAGACACAATCTGTCCCAGCGCCCGCGACTTGCCGCCGGGGAAGCGCAAAGGACTTTTAATGTAGTGGTTGCTCATCGCTACCTTTTCACAAATGTCAAAAGGCGTTTTACGCCTGCCTGACCAGTCTCAGCGCGTTCAGTGTGACCAGCAACGAGACGCCCATGTCGCCCATCACCGCCAGCCACAGGGGCAGGTAGCCGGGTGCAGCGATAATCAACAGCAGCAGCTTCGTGCCGATAGAGAAGGCGATGTTCTGGCGGATAATGCCCACCGTGGCCCGGCTCAGACGCACCAGATAAGGCAAAAGGCGCAGGTCATCGTTCATCAGGGCGATGTCCGCCGCCTCTATTGCCACGTCACTGCCTATCGCGCCCATCGCGATGCCCACCGTCGCCGCCTTCAGCGCGGGAGCGTCGTTGATGCCGTCACCAACCATCGCTACTGCCCCAAAGCGCTCGCGCAGTTCACGTACCGCTTCTACCTTCTGTTCCGGCAACAGCGGAGCGCGCACTTCATCCAGCCCCAGTTCCTGCGCCACTTTTTGCGCCACCGATTCCACGTCACCGCTGAGCATCACGTGATGGCGAATGCCTGCGGCGCGCAGCTCATTGACGACCTCTGTCGCTTCCGCCCGTCGTGTATCTTCAAAGAGAATGCGTCCTATCGTTTTGCCATCTACCTGCACCCATACTTGCGCCGAGTGCCCATCCTCGCCGCCGGACACAAGGGGCATATCTTGAACAAGGTGTGCACACGCGAAGTCGGCGTTCCCAACCCGACACGTCTTCCCCTCTACGATGCCTTCCACCCCTTTGCCGGGCACGACGGTGCACTGTTGCGCTGTCGGCAAAGGCAGCTTGCGTCGGTTCGCTTCCTCACGCAACGCCTCTGCCAGCGGGTGGGTGGATACCGCCTCCACCGCGGCGGCGATCGCCAGAATCTGTTCAGCCGGCACGTTGTCAAGGGGCTGTACTTCGCGCACGCGCATTCTGCCGGTGGTGAGGGTGCCCGTCTTGTCGTAGATGAAAGCACGTACCTGTGCCATCGCCTCCACGAAGATGCCACCCTTGATCAGCACGCCTCGCCGTGAGGCGGTTCCCAGCGCGGCGACCAGTGCAACCGGAGTGGAAATAACCAGCGCACAGGGACAGGCAATCAACAGCAGGCTGAGGCTGCGGAAAAACCATCGCCCGAACTCACCCCAGATGAGGGGAGGAACAGTGGAGAGCAGCACCGCCAGGGCAATCACCGTGGGGGTATACACCCGCGCGAAGCGGTCCACCAGATGCTGAAGCGGGGCTTTATGCTCCTGCGCCTCCTCCACCAGATGGATGAGCCGGGCGAGGGTGGTGTTTTCGTAAGTTCGCGTCACACGCACGTCCACCATGCCCGTCTGGTTCAACGTGCCCGCGAACACCTCGTCGCCGGGCGACTTGGGCACAGGGCGACTCTCACCGGTAATCATGGACTGGTCTACATCCGAATAGCCTTCCACCACCTCGCCGTCCAGCGGGAAGCGTTCGCCAGCGCGTACGCGGATGCGTTCATCCTGTTGCACCAGTTCAGCGGGCACGGTGCGCAAACCCTCCGGGGTGATGAGGGTAGCGGTCTCCGGGGCGGAGTCCATCAGCTGGCGGATGGCGCGGCGCGTGCGCTCGGTGGTCAGATGCTCCAGCAGGTTGCCGATGGCGAACAGACACACCACCGCGGCCGCTTCCGCCCATTCGCGTAGCCCCACCGCGCCGAGGATGGCAATGGTCATCAGCGCATCGGTGTCCAGACTGCGGTTGCGCACAGCCCGCCAGCCACCGATAAAGGTGGGAGTTCCACCGAGCACAATTGCTCCGAGATAGAGGGGGATGAACATCCATGCGGGAGCCTGTTGTTTTTGCAGCACGAACGCCACGATGCTGAACAGTGTCGCCAGCGCGACCGCTCCCATACGCAACCGGTTGCTTTCTGCGTGGTCGTGCGAGAGAGCAGGTTGGAGCCGGAAGCCAGCCTGTCGTACCGCTTCGTGGAGCGTGCTTTCGCTCACCTCGGGCGATGCCCACACGCGCAACGTGCCGGTGCTGAAGATAACTTTTGCCTGTTGCACGCCGGGTACCCGACGCATGGCGTGTTCCAGTCCAACCGCGCAATCCGCACAGTCCATACCTTCCACACGGAACGTCCGAACCTGGACAGCAGGAGAATGCTGTGTGCTATCCATCGTTTACCTCTCCAGAGCGTGCTTCAAACCTTCGTCCATCAGGCGATGGACGTGGGCGTCGTCCAGTGAGTAGTAGACGCGCTTGCCTGCACGTCGCGCGGTAACCAGCCGGAGCATCTTCAACGTGCGCAGCTGGTGCGACACTGCGCTCTCGGTCACACCGAGTATCTGCGACAGGTCGTGTACGCACAGCGGCTGTCGGCACAGCGCAAGCAACAGGCGCAGGCGGGTGGGGTCGCCCAGCGCGCCGAATATCTCGCTCATGCGCAGCAGCACGCCGGCGTCAGGGAGTGACTGTTGAACACGAGCGACAGTCGCCTCATCCGTCTGCTCGTGCGGAGCGCATTCTATGGCGCGGTCTATTGTTTTCATCGTTGGATTTCCTCTTTGAACATTTGAGCAGATGTTCAATATTATTATGGCAAAACCGTACGAAAAAATCAAGCACGCCGTCCCCTCTCAACACGCACAGAGAGGGGACGGGTAAAAAGGGGGTCACCCCTTGCGAATCGTCAACAGACCGTACTCGATACTGTCTACCAGCGCGTGCCACGAGGCTTCGATGATGTTGGTGGAGACGCCGGTAGTGCTCCACGTCTGCCCACCATCTTCCGATTCCACGATAACGCGCACTTTGGCGGCGGTGCCTTCGCGCACATTCACCACACGCACTTTGTAGTCGGTGAGGCGAATCTGCGCCAGTTCGGGGTAGAACTCCAGCAGCGCTTTGCGCAGTGCGCTGTCCAGCGCGTGCACGGGACCGTTGCCCTCGGCGACGGTGAGCATCTCGCGCCCATCCACAGCCACCTTCACGGTGGCTTCGGTGACCACCTCGCCCTTATCGCCGCGCTTCTCCACGATGACGCGGAAGCCCTTCAGCTCGAACAGTTTGCGGTATTGACCGGTTTGTTGCATCAGCAGCAGCTCAAACGAGGCTTCTGCTGCCTCGAAGGAGTAGCCCTCGTTTTCCAGATGTGCCACCTTCTGCAACACTCTGCGTACCTCGGGCGTGCTCTTATCCAGCTGCAAGCCCAGCCTCTGCGCGTGGTGGGCGACGGTGGCTCCCCCTGCCAGCTCCGAAACGAGGATGCGTCGCTCGTTGCCGACAGCAGCCGGTGGGATGTGCTCGTAGGTGCGCTCGTACTTCAGCACCGCGTCTACGTGCACGCCCCCCTTGTGCGCGAACGCACTGCGCCCCACGTAGGGCATCCGGTGGTTATGCGGCATGTTTGCTACCTCATCGATGTAGCCCGATAGCGCGGTCAGGTGTCTCAGTGAATCGGGCTTGAGGCAGTCGTAGCCCATCTTCAGTACCAGCGCGGGGATGATGGAGCACAAATTGGCGTTGCCGGTACGCTCGCCGTAGCCGTTAATCGTGCCCTGTACGTGCACCGCTCCGTGTAGCACCGCCATCAGGCTGTTGGCGACGCCGCATTCGCTATCGTTATGCGCATGAATGCCCAGCGGCGTGTGCACACGGGGTTTGACCTCGTCGATGATTTGCGCGATGTCGTGGGGCAGGGTTCCGCCGTTGGTATCGCACAGCACCAGCAGGTCTGCCCCCGCCTCTTCCGCTGCCAGCAATGTCTTGATGGCGTATTCGGGGTTGTGCTTATAGCCATCAAAGAAGTGTTCAGCGTCGTAAATGACCTGCGGCACACGCTCCTTCAGGAACTTCACCGAATCGTAAATCATCTCCAGGTTCTGTTGTAACGACACCTTCAGCGCGTGTGTCACGTGCATATCCCAGCTCTTGCCGAAGATGGTGACTACCGGGGTTTCGCACGCCACCAGCGCCTGCAGGTTCTCGTCCTCTTCCGCTTTCAGCCTGGCACGGCGCGTGCTGCCAAACGCCGCCAGCTTGGCGTGGGAGAGGGTGAGTTTTCGCGCCCGCTGGAAGAATTCGGTGTCCTTCGGGTTCGAGGCGGGCCAGCCGCCTTCGATGTAGTCCATGCCGAACTCGTCCAGCCTCTGGGCGATTTTGATCTTGTCATCCACGGTGAAGTTAACCCCTTCACCCTGCGAGCCGTCGCGCAAGGTGGTGTCATACACTTCAATTCGTTGTTTTCCCATTCAGTAAACCTCCTGATGAAACATGCAAATTGTAGGTGATAAGATAGCCTGTGGCGAAAGAAATCCCGTATTGCCAGATACGCTCCGTTACGGCATCGGCCACGACGGAGTGTGACCCTCCAGTAACCCCTTTGGAGGGATGCGCTCCGTCGCATCCAGAACATTCAGCCTTAGTATGAGGTAGAAAGAGAGTATGAAAACCGAAGTAGCTGTTGACGGCAACCGTTTCCTGATCAACGGTCGTCCCACCTACCCCGGCAGGGAGTACCGGGGGATGCGTGTAGAAGGACTGCTGTTTAACTCGCGGATGGTGCAGGCTATTTTCGACGACGAGTGCGAAGAGACGCGCAGGTTGTGGGCATACCCGGACACGGGCGTATGGGACCCCGACCGAAACACGGACGAATTCTGCAAGATGCTTCCGGTGTATCGCTCTTATGGGTTGCTGGCGGTGACCGTTGGGCTGCAGGGGGGCGGTTCGGTGTACACCCCGGAGGTGTACGACCGCTACATCAACTCCGCGTTCACACCTGACGGCAAGTTCAAACAGACCTATTTTGACCGTTTGCTGCGCGTGCTCAAAGCCGCCGACGAGGCAGGCATGGTGGTAATTGTGAACTACTTCTACGTCAAACATGCTCGCCGCTTCGTGTCTGAGAAGGTGGTTTACGACGTGGCAGTGCGTACCACCGAGTGGCTGCTTTCTACCGGTTACCGCAACATTCTGGTAGACGTGGCTAACGAATCCGCCGAGTGGTGGAAGTTCCCCGTGCTGGAGCCGGGCAATATCCACCGCGTGATCGACATGGTGAAGGGTGTGACCTATCAGGGCAGGCGATTGCTGGTGGGGAGCAGTACCGGCGGAGGCGACCAGATACCTGCCGAGGACTGGCTGGCGGCGGAAGACATTACCCTGCCGCATGGCAACGGTTGCATGCCCGACGAACTGCGCAGCAAAATCCGTCGCATTCGCCAGACGACCGCTTACCGCAAACGCCCACGCCCGATTGTGGTCAACGAAGATAGTGTTCATCTCGACAACCTTGAAGCTGCCCTGAGCGAGTATGCCTCGTGGGGCTTCTACCATCAGGGCTACGGCAGCATGTACAAAGACCGCCGCATGGACTGGACGGTAAAACCCCGCGAACGCGAGTTCGCCCAGCTGAGCGGTTTTCAAACCGTTCCCGTGAACTGGTCGATTAACGATGAGCATAAGCTCGCCTTCTTCCAGAAACTGAAAGAGATAACCGGAGGCAGTGCGTGAGTGCCTTCGGCATCTTCTGGCAAGTGATATTCCCCATCTTCTTCATCATTCTCGTGGGGGCGGTGTTGGAACGCGCCCTCACGCTGGACATCACTACGCTCACGCGCATCAACTTTTATGCTTTCGTGCCCGCGCTGGTCTTTATCAAAATGCTTCAGGCGGACCTCAGCCTGTTGATGATGGGCAACATCGCCCTCTTTGTTCTGGCGCACAGCGCAGTCATGTTCCTGTTCGCTCTCTTGCTCTATCGGCGCCCCCTGTTTCAGCCCTACCGCAAGGTGCTCTTGCTTGCTTCCGTGCTGACCAATGCGGGCAACTACGGTATCCCCTTTGTCCTGCTCGCTTTTGGCGATCGTTACATGAGCGTCGCCGCGGTGGTGTTCCTGGTGCAAAACCTGATGACCTTCACCTTTGGCGTGCTGCTGATGGAAAGCGGTCAACCGCACAAGGTACATCTGCTGCGAGCGATTGCCCGCTTGCCGGTTATCTACGCTCTGCTCACCGCCATCTTGCTGAACGCCTTATCGGTGCCGGTGCCCAAACCGCTCGCACTCCCTCTGGAGTTCTTAGCGAACGCCCTTGTGCCGGTTGCGTTGCTCACACTGGGCACCCAGCTGGGCAGGGGCATCGGACGACCGTCTATCGCCTTACTGGTTACCCCGGTCACTCTCCGACTGGTCCTGGCGCCTCTGCTGGCGCTGGCGATAGTGCCGTTATTCGGTTTTCCTCGCGACATCGATGCGGTGCTGGTAGCCACTGCCGGGTTACCCATTGCGGTCAACGTCTTCATTCTCAGCGCCCAGTACCGTACAGGGGAGGCGTTCGCCTCGCAGATTGTGACCACCTCCACGTTGCTCAGCGCCCTCAGCCAGTCGGTGTGGCTTGCTCTGTTGCGCTGATTGCTCACAACGCCGACTCGCCGCGCTCACCTGTTCGGATACGGATGACCTCCTCCACCTCCGAGACAAAAATCTTGCCGTCGCCGATTTCGCCTGTGCGGGCGGCTTCTGCTATCACCTGCACTACCTCCTCCGCGCGGTGGTCGGGAACCACCACCTCCAGCTTCAGTTTCGGCAAGAAGTTAATGGTATAGGTGTTTCCCCGATACTTCTCGGTGCGTCCGCGCTGGCGTCCGTAGCCGCGCACATCGGTCACCGTTAATCCGGTGATGCCGATTTCCTCCAGCGCCTCCTTGACCTCGTCGATCTTGATAGGACGGATGATACATTCCACTTTCTTCATCGTGTATCGCCTCACAGGTGTTTGATCACCGCATCGGTCATTTCGATTGTACCCACTTTGCGACACCCTTCCTGCCAGATGTCCGGTGTACGGTACCCCTCGCGCAGGGCGGCGTCCACCGCCTTCTCGATATGGCTTGCCGCCTCGTCCATGCCGAAGCTGTGCCGCAGCATCATCGCGACGGAGAGGATGGTGGCGAGCGGGTTGGCAATGCCCTGTCCGGCGATGTCGGGGGCGGAGCCGTGCACCGGCTCGTACAGCCCAAACGTACCCTCACCCAGACTCGCCGAGGGTAGCATTCCCAGACTGCCTGTGAGCATCGCCGCCTCGTCGCTGAGGATGTCGCCAAACATGTTCTCGGTGAGTATCACGTCGAACTGGCGCGGGTTGCGAATCAACTGCATGGCGGCGTTGTCTACCAGCACGTGCTGCAGCTCCACGTCAGGATACTGCTGGGCGACGCGAGTGACCACTTCGCGCCACAGGCGGGATGTTTCCAGCACGTTCGCTTTGTCCACCGATGCCACCTTTTTGCGCCGTTGTCGCGCCGCGCGGAAGGCGACGTGCGCGATGCGTTCCACCTCTGCTTCGGTGTAGACGCAGGTATCGACAGCGGTGCGCCCTTCATCGTGTCGTTCCTTCGGCTGTCCGAAGTAAATGCCGCCTGTCAGCTCGCGCACCACCAGGATGTCCAGCCCTTCACCCAGCACCTCCGGTTTGAGCGGAGATGCCTCTGCAAGGGCAGGGAAGAGCAGGGCGGGGCGCAGGTTGGCGTAAAGCCCCAGTTGCTTGCGCAGGGGCAGCAGCGCGCCGGCCTCGGGACGCAGGGCAGGAGGCAGATTGTCCCACTTCGGTCCGCCTACCGCACCGAACAATACCGCATCAGAGCGCTTGCACAGGTCCAGGGTTTCCGGAGGAAGGGGATGCCCCGTCGCGTCGTACGCCGCTCCTCCCACCAGCGCTTGCTCGAAGCCGAAACGCACGCCATAACGCTCCGCAATGCGGTCGAGCACGCGCACCGCCTGCGAGACTATCTCCGGACCGATGCCGTCGCCGGGTAAGACAGCTATCTTCTTATGCACTGTGATGACCTCCCGTGCATGGATGCGAATCGGTTTGGAAAGACAACCCGTAGCCGCAGGCTGAAGCCTGCGCACGCAATCCAAAGGTTGTGGCTACAGAGGGATGCGATTCGTGCCGACACCACGAGGCGTCAAATATCAACCTCCGTGTCGGCTTCCTCAGCGGAGAGCCAGTTGCAGGGTAAGAGGAGACGCGGTCGCGTGCGTGGTTTCGTCGCGGGCACGAAACCGCGTCTCAAACAGGTGTTCTCTGATAGCGCGTACTCCGTACGCCAACTGGTTACCACTATGGGGTCTCCTCCGACACGTACTCGCGCGTTATTGCGACTTCGTCGTATTCCGGCATTCTATCGGTGCGTGCGATATGCGGAGCCATTTCGCGCAGGTCGAAGTAGTTGCGCCCCACCACGTTGCGCAGTTCGCGCGCGGTCATTTCTGGATGGGCGACTACCGCCACGCGCTTGCCCTTGCAGCGCAGCAGCTCCAGCGCGCGCTCGAAGTCGCCGTCTCCGCTCATCAACACGCACATGTCGAACAGGTTAACTGTGTTGAACATGTCGATGACCAGCTCGACATCCAGATTCGCCTTCTCTACAATTTCCCCGGTGGTGTCGTCGATCACCTGCTTAATGTTTTTGGTGCGCACGATATAGCCGGAATACATCAAATACTCGTGAAATCGTATGTCTCGTGCCAGGGTCGCGCTGTCCGCGCCGGTATAATAGTACGCCTCGCTGATAATGTTGTTCTGCGCCGGACCGAAGAAATGCAACACTTTGCGAAAATCGATAAACCAGCCCAGTCGCTTCTGAGCGTAATACATGTTCGCCCCATCCACAAAGATGCTCACGCGAAGGGGCGGCTGACGTATCAGGATGCCCCGTTCGACTTTCCACGTGTCGCGTGAGTACATAGTTCCTCCTTTCAATGTGCGTGTAGGTTGTGTTTCTTTTAGACATCCCTCCCGTAAGTTCCTGCACGAAAAAAGAAGTTTATAGACATATCACGTTTCTTTGCGTTTTGTTGCTGTTCTATAGTTTGCTGGATGGACTGCTGGGCGCGTTCAAGCCTCTCGCGGGCGTGACGCTGCATCTGCTCGCGAGCAGGGAACGCCAGACCTCTGGCAATGCCTATCACCAGCGAGAGCAGGGCGTACACCAGCCAGATACGGCTATAGAATAACGCCCCTTCCACCCAGAGCGGCAAGGGGATGAGCAGGCTGAACAGATAGAGGGTGGTCATCCAGCGAGTCCATTCGGCACGCAGGGAGAAGCCCAACCCGTTAGCGATGCCGTGCCCCAGAATGCCGCCGACGAAAAACAAGCCGATTGACGGCAGGTACACCTGCATCATCCCCAATACCATCTGCCAGTAGCCCATGCTACACCCGCTCCAGCTCTTCGGAGATGGCGGTGCGTCGCGTGCCCGACCGCTTGTCCAGCAGCTTGTTCAGCGCCTGCACGTACGCCTTCGCGCTGGCGACCACGATATCGGTGGCAGAGCCTCTGCCGGTGAACACGTCGCCCTCCTGACCGCGTATGCGCACGGTCACCTCCGCCATCGCGTCGATGCCCTCTGTCACCGCCTGCATGGTGAACTCCAGCAGCTCGTTAGGCGCCTGCACGATTTTGTTAATCGCACTGTAGGCGGCGTCTACGGGCCCGGTGCCGGTTGCCGTAGCGACGCGCTCCTCGCCGTTGGCGTGGCGCAGTTTCACCGTAGCGGTCGGCACCACCTTGTCGCCTGCCAGAGCCTGCACGTGCACCAGCTCATAGGTCTGCACTACGGTGGATGCGGCGTCGGCGACAAGCACCTCCAGGTCCTCGTCGTACACCTGCTTCTTCTTATCCGCCAGCTCGAGGAACTTTTCGTAGATGCGCTCGAACTGCTCGCCGTCGATGTGGTAACCCAGCTCCTCCAGCCGATGGCGCACGCCATGCCGTCCGCTTCGCGCGGTAAGAATAATCTTGCTTTCGGTGATGCCCACGGAGCGCGGGTCGATAATCTCGTAGGTCGTGCGCTCCTTCAGCACGCCGTCCTGATGGATGCCCGAGGAATGGGCGAAGGCGTTTGCTCCTACGATGGCTTTGTTGGGCGGCACCAGGATGCCCGTCAGCGTGCTCACCAGACGGCTGGTCTTGTAGATTTCGGTGGTATTGATGCCCGTGTACATGTTCTGAAACACGTCTTTGCGGGTGTGGATTGCCATTACCACCTCTTCCAGCGAGGTGTTGCCTGCGCGCTCGCCGATGCCGTTGATAGTCACTTCCACCTGTCGCGCACCGTTGAGCACGCCCGCCAGCGTGTTTGCGGTTGCCATGCCCAGGTCATCGTGGCAGTGTACCGACACGATGGCTTTGTCGATGTTGGGCACGTTGTTCATGATGCCGCGAATCAACGCGCCGAACTCTTCCGGTACGGTATAGCCGGTGGTGTCGGGCACGTTGATGACGGTCGCACCCGCATCGCTGACCGCCTCGATCACGCGATAGATGTATTCGTGGTC
>BEHS01000061.1 GCA_002898895.1 bacterium HR16
GGGAGTAGACCAAAGACCACTTGCGCAAGGCGGGCACAAGGCTCACGCTGAACTACGCGCCAATGTCATCACCTGCAACGGAGCATTCGCGCCAGCGGTGGCTCCAGCCGTTCAGCGTCCAGAACTGCCACGCGGTAAAATGAGCCATTCTGCCCACAGGCACACGGGCAACCACCAGGCCGCGCTTCAACGGGCTGCGCGAGCGGTCATCTCGGATACCGTAGATGTACACCCACTTGCCGTCGCTCCATACCGCGCTACCGAAAGAGAGGTGAGACCGGTCGTCGCGGTGATAGAAGGGCAGCTGGTGCAGGTGATACCGCCATTGCGTGGGCGGAAGGGAATGGTCTAACACCTCTGCCAGCCACACTCCCTGCGAGCGAAAACCGAACACGCCCGGCTCGCCGGTAGGCACAATGTGAGTAAGGAAAAGCCATAATCTTTTACCTTCTGCCAGTCCGTGTCCAAACCAGAACCAGCCCCGTGGGGTACGCGGTCGGATGAAGGCGGTCGGCTTATCTCCCTCGTGGCTGCCAAAGAAAAACTGCAGGCGTGCGGTTTGGGCGTCCTTCCCCTGCTGGATGGCGATGGAGTTGCCCATCACCAGTTGGGCGTTCACACGCCGACCGTCGCGCACCTCGCCGAAATAGGTATCGCCAAACAGCCAGAGTGTCCGCTCCGCATCCAGCGGCACAGAGTATGCGCAGTCTGAGCCGACCCAGCCCGTCCGCCGGTGGAAATGGCGTTCCCACTGCGGCTCGGGAAAGGCTTCTATTTTGGGTAGGGACAGAGGCAAGAATCTTCTCCTCTCTTCGGCGGTACCTGGCCACACGTGATTATCTGGGTGCAGGCAAGGCAGCATCCACCATGCTGAACCCGCGATTGATAAATGGTCAGTTGAACTCGGTTCGGACGGAGCCTTGCCCTCCAGAAGCAGGGTACTTTTTATTCACCCAACAGGAAAATTCATCCTCCAGACAGGGGCGGTTGTGGAGCAAGCGGGGGTAGTGGAGAATCCCGCAACCGAATTCCTCTTTTTTACGTCAGTAACTAACGGTTCGAGAGAAAGCGACGGGAAAGGAACAAGGGGGATAATGCTTAGACGAGGAGTGTGGTTGTGCGTGCTGTTGCTGGCGGCAACCGTGTGGGCGCAGGAAAACGCCCAGGTTCCCCAGCCGTTAACCTTGAAAGACGCGATACGGATAGCGTTACAAAAGCACCCATCGGTAGCGATTGCGAAGAACCAGCTGGAGCAGGCGCGGGCGCGGCGGGTTCAGGCGGAAGCGCGCTACTTCCCGACCCTGAGCCCCTCGGTCAGCTATGTCAACCAGCAGACACGCACTGCGCTACCGGGGTTTGGTACTCGGGTCGGCAAGATCGATGAGACGCGCTCGGATATTGCCCTGCGCCAGACGGTGTTCGATTCAGGACAGCGCGAGATCTCGGCAGCGCAGGCGCGTCGTTCGGTGGAATCGGCGGAGCAGGCATATCGAGATGCGGTGCAACAGAAGGTGCTCAGCGTGACCACCGCCTATTACGAGCTGCTGCGGCGCATGGCGTTACAAAAGGTTGCTGAAGCCAACGTGCAGCGCGCCCAGCAGACGGTGGACGTGGTGAAGGCACAGGTGGAGGTGGGCGTCGCGGCGCAGAAGGATGTGCTTCAGGCGGAGGCGGAGCTGGCAAACGCACAGGTTTCGCTGATTCAGGCGCGTAATCAGGTGCGTCTGGCGGAGGCGAGCCTGCGCAACGAGCTGGGCATCGGACAGGAGATGCCTTTACAGGTTGCGGAAGTGGGGGATAGAGAGGCGGAGCAGTTGCCCCCGCTGGGTTCGCTGGAGGAGTATCTCAAAGAAGCGTTTGCGCAACGACCGGACTACCAGCGTCAGCGCGTCAGCAGTGAGATACAGCGGCTGAGCCTGCGTCTGGCAGAGATTGAATCCAGTATACAGGTGCAGAGCGACTTCACGTATGGCCGTCGCATTAAACCCGACCCCGGCGACACGCGCAGCTTCTCCATCACAGCCACCTATCCACTGTTTGACGGAGGGGCGACGCGGGCGGCGGTTCGCGAGGCGCGGGCAGGCTACGACAGCGCGCTCCAGCAACTGGAGCAGCTCAAGTTGACGGTGCGTCTGGACGTGGAGCAGGCGTATCTGACGCGAGCAGAGGCGCAAGAGCGACTGAACGCAGCGAAGAAGGCTCTGGAAGCGGCACAGGTAAACTATCAGGCAGCGCTGGAGAGCCGCAAAGAGGGTGTCAGCAGCCTGATTGAGGTAATCAATGCGCAGGTGGCACTGGTCAATGCGGAGACGAACTACGTTCAGGCGATATACGACCTGCTGGCGGCGGACGCGCGGTTGCAACGTGCTATCGGTAAAGACTATGCATTCTCCGAGGGAGGGGGACAGGGATGAGACGAGCGATAATCATCGCCGTGATATTGATTATCATCGTAACGGGAGGCTCTATTGCGTGGAGCCGGCTACGCAATAACAACCAGCCCAAGCCCGAATATCGCACGGCGAAGGTGGAACGCGGCACGGTCACCAAGTCGGTGACCGCAGAAGGGACTCTACAGCCGTTGACGGTAGTGGACGTGAAGTCCAAAGCAGGCGGTATGGTGACCAAGCTGGCGGTAGATGTGGGTACGGAGGTGAAGGCGGGGCAGTTGATTGCCCGCATCGACCCTACCGACACGATGACCATGTACGAGCAAGCGCGGGCGGACCTGGAGGCGGCAGAGGCTCGCGAGGAGCAGTCGCGGTTGAACATGCAGCTGCAAGCAATACAGAGCGAGGTCTCCGTGCTTCAGGCGAGGGCGAATCTGGAATCCGCCAGAGCGCGCTTAGAGCAGGCGCGTCGCCAGCTGGCGATGCAGCCGAAGCTCAGCCAGTCGGCGATTCAGCAGGCGGAAGCCAGCTATGAGACCGCTCTGGAGAACCTGCGCCAGCTGCAGGAAGTGACCATCCCGCAAACCCGTACGGATGTGCAGGCACAATACGAGCAGGCGAAGGCGAACTATGAAAACGCCGAAAGGAACCTGGCGAGGCAGGAGGAACTACTGCGCAAGGGGTTCGTCTCCCAGCAGGCGGTAGATACCGCGCGTACACAGCGCGATGTGGCAAAGGCGCAGTTTGACACGGCACAGAAGCGATTGTCCACGCTGGAGCGTGACCTGCAGGCGATGCTGCGGAATGCAGAGAAGCGGTTGGACGAGGCAAAAGCCGCTCTGGAATCGGCGCGTACGAACGCCGAGCAGGTCGCACTACGTGAGGCGGATGTACGGCAGGCGGAAGCAGCTGTCAAGCAGGCGGAAGCTGCACTCAAGCAGGCGGAAGCCAATGCCTTGCAGAACCGCATCCGTGCGGCGGACATTCGCTCCGCGCAGGCGCAAAAGGTGCGCAGTAAAGCGAGCTTGCAGAACGCGCAGGAGCAGTTACGCAGCACTACCATCGTTGCGCCGCGTGACGGCATCGTCATCCAGAAGTATGTGGAGGAGGGAACCATCATCCCGCCCGGAACCAACGTCTTCTCGCAGGGCACCAGCATCGTACAAATCGCCGATGTGAGCCGGATGTTCGTGGACGTGCAGGTAGACGAGACCGACATCGCCTTCATCCAGACGGGGCAGAAGGTGGATGTGACGCTGGATGCCTACCCCAGCGAAATCTTCGAGGGAACTGTGACGCGCATTGACCCCCGTGCGGTGGTAGAGCAGAACGTGACGGTGGTATACGTGCGCGTGGAGATAGAGAACCCCGATGCGCGCCTGAAGCCCGGCATGAACGCCACCTGCGAGTTTGTGGTAGACCGCAAGGAGAACGTGCTGATGGTACCCGCCGAGGCGGTGAAGGAAGGGGACGGCAAGTACTACGTGCAGGTGATGGAGAACGGCGTGCCCAAACAGCGCGATGTGGAAATCGGGCTGGAGGGCAACGACACCGTCGAAATCGTCAGCGGGCTGAAAGAGGGTGAAGAGGTGGTCACGCAGGTGATTCAGCCCCAGACCCAGCAGAGCGGCGGCGGTGCGCCGCGAGGAATAGGCATGCCCATGTTTGGCGGTCCGCCCATGCGCATGAGATAACGCGAGGGGGGTGAGCAGATGAACTTCGTGGAGAACTTCCAGATAGCCCTGCGCAGTTTGCTGGCGAACAAGCTGCGCTCCTCGCTGACCATGCTGGGCATCATCATCGGCGTAGGGGCGGTTATCGCCATGATTTCGGTGGCGCAGGGCGCGCGCGAGCAGACCATGCAGCGCATCCAGCAGTTAGGTACAAACGTGCTGGTGGTGTTCCCCGGGCAGATGCGCATGGGGGCGTCATTTGGCGGGTTCGGCTCTATGCAGATTCTGAAGCCCGATGATGTGGACGCCATCCGGCGCAGCTGTCCCTCCGTGCGTGCCGCCTCGCCGGAGGTACGGCGCAACGCGCAGGTGAAATACAAGAACCGCAACACAAACACCAATATCGCCGGCGTATCGCCCGAGTACTCCGAAATCCGCAACTATCCGGTACAGCAGGGGCGGTTTATCACCCAGCGCGAGGTGGACAGTATGGCACGGGTGTGCGTCATCGGGCAGACGGTGTACGAGAACCTGTTCAACGGTTCTTCGTGCATCGGCAAGACCATCCGCATTCGTGGCGTCGGTTTCAAGGTGGTGGGGTTGCTCGCTCCAAAGGGGGCGCAGGGCTTCGGTAACCCCGATGACATCATCTTCGTGCCGTACACTACCGCCATGCGCCGCCTGTTCGGTATGGACTTCATCAACAGCATCAGCGTACAAGCGGTGAGCGAGGAGCGGATGAACGCGGCGTATCAGGAGATAGAGAGCCTCATGCGCCGTCGCCAGCGATTGAACCCCGGGCAGGACAACAACTTCCGCATCATGAATCAAGCGGAGTTTGTGCAGACGGCAGAGGACGTATCGCGCACGTTCACCATGCTGCTGGCGGGTATCGCCAGTGTGTCTCTACTGGTAGGCGGCATCGGTATCATGAACATCATGCTGGTATCGGTTACCGAGCGCACGCGCGAAATCGGTATCCGCAAGGCGGTGGGCGCAAAGCGGCGCGATATCCTGTTGCAGTTCTTGATTGAGGCGATGACGCTGAGCCTTGTCGGCGGAATCATCGGCATCGGCGCGGGGCTGGGGGCGTCGTACGTTCTGGCGAGCACTTCCGGCTGGCAGGTGCATATCAGTTTACAGCCCATTCTACTGGCGTTTGGGTTCTCGGCAGGAGTGGGTATTTTCTTCGGCATCTATCCGGCGCAGAAAGCGTCGGCTCTAAATCCGATAGAAGCATTACGCTACGAGTAACCAAAACAATCTGTAAGGGAGGGACAACACAATGAAGCGATTGACACTATGGGCAGGCATGTTGCTGCTGGTGATGGCAGCCTTCACTGCCGTCGCTCAGCCGCCTCCGGGCGCAGGGGGCTTTCAGATGACCCCCGAGATGCAGAGGCGGATGGAGGAGTTCCGCAAGTGGCGCGAGGCGCACAAATACACCTTCCAGCTGACCAGCACGCTTCGGGCGATAGAGCAGATCGACAAGGACGCCAGGACGAAGCTCACCCCAGCGCAGGCGAAGAAGATCCTCGCGGTGTTACAGCCTTACCGCAATAAACCAAAGATGACGCAAGACGATGCCAAGAACGCGCTCAAAGGCATTAAGGCGGTGTTGAACGTGAACCAGCTGAACGCTATCGCGCGCATCGAGGCGGAGCGACGCAATCGTCGAGGCGGGCCCGGCGGCCCGGGCGGTGGTATGGGGATGATGCGCCCGGGTGGACAGCCCGGAGGTGCGCCTGGGGCAAGACCGGGTGGTGCACCCGGAGCGGGCGGCAGGCCGGGAGGCGGCTTCCGCATGCCCAATCCTGCTCAGATGAAGGATTTCAACCCCTTCAAGCCGGATACCAGCACCCCCTTTGGGCAAAGAGCGGCGGAATACTGGAGTAACTTCTTCAAAGGTCTGCAGCAGCGGGCTTCGGGGAAGTAAGCGTAATCTCCATCCAGAAGAGGGTCATGCTCCGTCGTGACCGGACGTGGTTGTGGGCGCGACGGAGCGTGTCTCTCCAGAGGGATGTGCGTTCTATCGTGTAGTCTCTCACTGTGCAGGTGTCATCCCCGCCACCGGGTTGTAATACACGTTCTGGAAAAAGGCGGGAATGTCTTTGGCAGGGGTATCTACGGGCTGAGGGGGCATCTGCTTGCGTAAGATGTCGGCAGCAAAGCCCAGTACCAGCATCTTCTCCGTAGAAGGTGTGCTGACCGGCACCAGACAGCGTATCCGGACGGTCTGGACGTTGGGTTGTACGGCAAAGGCGGCTGCTGCGGAGAGCCATGCGGTGCGATAGAGCGTCTCCCTGTTCATCTCTGAGGCATAGCCGAAAGTGATAAGCAGGTGATTCGCCAGCGGGTCGGTAGTGGCCATCAGCAGGCTGGGGGTGACCTCGTGCTGACGTAGCCACTCCTTTATCTTCTCTGCAACCAGATCGTCTTCCGTGCGCGGGCGTACTTCCGCCTTCGGTTTTGTTGCGGGCGCACCGACTTCCGGCTGGGTTTCTGGGAGAGCCACAGGAGCGGTTCCCGCATTTCCATCCGGCGCAGGCAGGGTGGGGGCGGTAGATGCCTCTACCGGCAGACGGGATGTAGTGATGTTGAGTGGAGCAGAGCCTCCGGCGATTCGGCTCTGAAAAGCCCACGTGATGCCGATGGCGATAACCACCGCCAGTCCCAGCACCGACGCGCTGAAGATGCGCAGGGTGCGTGCCTGCCTTTGCAAGTGTTCCATTTCTTGAGACTGGCTCTGTGCCTTCTGGCGCAGTTCCATCTCCCGTTGCACCTGTTCCAGTCGCTGGCGGTCTACCGCGCTGTCCGGCGCGAGGTCCAGAGCCAGTTTGTACCACTGCGCCGCCTCTTCCAGGTTACCCTGGTCGCGGTAGATATCGCCCATGAGCGCGTGTGCGTGCACGTTGCCGGGAAACTGGCGCAGTACGTCTGCACATGCGCGCATCGCTTCTTCCCACTGACCACGCAGTCGCAGCAGGTTCGCATGAGCCAAACGCGGGTTGACTATACGCTCCTCTTCTGCAATCAGCAGCGGGTCATCGGTGCCAGATGTTACCGGTAGACCGCACTCGGGACAATGTGTTGCATTCTGACTTAATGGCGCAAGACAGTGGTCGCAGAACTTCATCGTTTACACACCTCTTCCGTTACTCGTCTGCAGAGAAACCGGTGCTGCCAAATCCGCCTTCGGCACGCTCGGTTTCGGGAAGATTTTTTACCTCCTGCCAGATGGCTTGCACGACCGGCGCTATCACCAGCTGCGCGATACGGTCACCACGGCGAATGGTAATCGGTTCCTGTCCCAGGTTAATCAGGATGACCTGTATCACCCCGCGATAGTCGCTATCAATAGTGCCCGGCGCATTCACCATACTCAGCCCATATCGGTCAGCCAGTCCGCTGCGCGGGCGCACCTGCGCCTCATAGCCGGGCGGCAGGGCGATGCGGATGCCCGTGCTAATACGGCATCGTTGACCGGGGTGCAGTACGACCGGTTGCTGTACTGCTGCATACAGGTCTGCCCCCACCGACCCGGGCGTTGCGTACTGGGGCAGGGGTAGGTCCATTGCATCAGGCTCCCGTTGTATTAGAACGTTGGTGCGCACGCAAAGTTCCCTCCTGACAAAGCTACCTGCACACTTTATTGTGCCATGAATCGAGGAAATTTACCAATACAAAGGTTACACACAGCCCAACTGTCGCCAGGTCTGAGCGTTTAGAGGTGATTCCCACACAAAACCAAGCCGGGGTGAGGGGATGAACCGTGTGTCGGTACCCCATGGGGGTACCGACACAGCAAGTGAAGGGTTACTTGATTTCGACGGTTGCGCCTTCGGCTTCGAACTTCGCCTTGATTTGCTCCGCCTCTTCTTTGGTGACGCCCTGCTTGATGGGTTGTGGTGCGCTCTCCACCAGGTCCTTTGCTTCCTTCAATCCCAGGTTGGTGATTTCGCGTACCACCTTGATAACCTGAATCTTCTTCTCGCCCACCGACTTGAGGATGACATCGAAGGATGTCTTCTCCTCCTCGGCGGGAGCCGCTTCCGCAGCTGCGCCGGCAGCAGCGACGCCCGGCATCGCGGCAACCGCCACCGGGGCAGCCGCCGTCACACCGAACTCTTCCTGCAGAGCTTTCACCAGATCGTTGAGCTCGAGCACGCTCATGCCCTTAATGGCGTCGATAATCTCCTCTTTGGTCAGTGCCATGGTTTTTACTCCCTCCTTACGCACTTTGCGCGGATTTCTTGTCGGCTATCGCCTGAACGGTGTATACGAAGTCACGCAGGATACCATGCAGAGTGCCCACCAGCCCGGTAATAGGCGACTGCAACCCACCTACTATCTGCGCAATCAGCACCTCGCGTGGCGGTAGCTTTGCCAGCTGCTGGACCGCTTCGGCATCGTAACGCTTGCCGCCCAGAACCGCTCCTTTTACTGCTAGCACTCGCAGTTCCCGGATGGCATCCGATAGCGCTTTAGCGGTCGCTGCCTCGTCGCCGTGGATAAAGGCAACCGCAGTGGGTCCTTCGAGGATGTCGTCCAGGTTATCGTTGATGAGCCCCTGCGCCGCGAGCCGAAACAGCGTATTCTTCACCACGCGGTACTCCGCCTGATTCTGGCGCAGCTGTTTGCGCAGCTGCGTTATCTGCGACACGTTCAGCCCGCGATAGTCGGTGAAGATAACGCCTTTGGACGCGCTCAGCCACTGGCGAATCTGCTCGACCTGCGCCACCTTTTGCGGATTGGGCTTTGCTCGCACGCGGTATCCACCTCCCTTCTCGTTTGCGCCCCTGTAAAAGCATCACGGGGAACCCTGCCAGAGGCGAGGGTTCCCCGTACAGCAAACCCACCGCACCAGATGTGCGGAAGGTGTGACCGTCAAATCGTTTCCCTTTTTCGCCTCGGCAGGTGGAAATCCCATTAAGCTCTCAGCGAGCGCCTGCTTTCTTCGGACCAAGCGGTATGATTATACTTCAAGAATCGAGCAAATGCAAGTCTCAGGCGATGATGTTGGGGATGCCGTCCAGTGCGGGCGCAAGGCTTACCGGCGATGTGTTGGTGCCGCAGCCCATGAAACGCTGCCCGAGGTCCTCTACCCACTTTTCGCCTTTTTGCTTGCGGAGCTCGTTGATTTTCTCCCGAAACTCCCAGTCGGCATCCTGCACGACGGTTTTCACGTCGCGCTGCTCGCTGGTTATTTGCATGAGATGTTTAATCCAGCGGCTACCGAAGGTGACGTGCGTGCGCTCGTCCACGATGTCGTACTCATGCTCCAGCGCGGAAAGCGGGTCATTGCGTTTCCATGCAGCGGCAACCCATGCCCGCTTGGGTTCGAAACTGCACGCCTCGCCAACCTGCGTGAGGCTTGCCAGCCGATGTAGCAGGCTGAGGCTTGTCCATACCGCGTAGTGCCCAACCGGAATGGGCACGCTGTAGGGGTCTACTCCAAACGCCTTCAGTCGCTCGAAGCCCATCATGGTATGCCGCGCTTCATCCCACATCTGGCGGATGAACTCCATGTAGTAATCGAACGGCATGTCGTACTTGCGTCCATCGTAGACGATACTGCCCACGATGTCGATAACCGGCAATTCGGTAAAGTGCGTATAGGCGGTAGGTATCGCTTCGTACTCGGGCCAGTCGGGCAGGGTATAGCGGTCAGCACTGCGGATGGTGAAGGTTTCTTCCAGTGCCATCTCCGCGGGGTACTGCCACTCGGGGTACTCCGGAATGGATGGAGCATCCGCAGGCGGGCGAACGCCGAAGATACCGCCCAGTGCCACCAGATGTTCACGTATCTGCTGGTCGAATGCAGGGTCGCCGGCTCTGCCCTGCTCCTCTTTGCGCTTCAGGTAATCGGTACCCCACTCAATATCCCGCTTGAGGGCAGGCAGATGGAACTCCAGCAGCTCCTTGGTGGGAGCATCGTTCACGGGAAGAGTATATCGGGCGTGCAGGCTGTACGCCCGATATTGTGCAGGGCGAATCACCCGATACAACGCACCGAGCAGCGTCACATCGTCTTTTGCGGTCATCAGGTGCCTCACGAAGTTTTTCCACTGGGGGAGCACCTTGCGTTCGGCATCGCTGACCAGAAAATCACGCAACCGCGCCCGCATGTCACGCGCGCGCAACATCGCGCTGTGCAGATGATGGCTCAGCTCACATTTCGCTTCCAGGTCGGGCAACATGGCAATAGCGCCCGCCAGCGTCGTTGCCAGTTCGAACTCCAGCGAGAAGTAGTGGTGGAAGATAACCTGGCTCTCCTCCACACGGAAATAGGTCTGACGCTTACGCCGGTTACTGCCCGATACACGTTGTGCTGCACGGTCGGCTGTGCGGTGTATAATGGCCATAACCATTCCTCCTCTTGCCGGTTTTGTTTAGTGTAGCAAAATGTAAACGCGAAAAGCAAGAGGATTGCGACCGGGTAAACATCGAGCATATTGACAATTTATCAGAGAGCCTCTACAATTAGCATCAATAAACGCCCTCTCGCCGACCTCTTGACGGGGTGCGATGGGAACACGGCGATGTTAAACGGGGATGAATGGCATATCGCCCTGCGCGACTACTTCACACACCACGCGCTGAAACGGGAGCAAGCCGAAGAGTGCGTGACGCAGGTGTTCCTGCGCTACCATGCAAAGGCGGATGCGCCCCCGTGGGACGCGGATACGCCTCCACCGCTTTTCTGGAGGCTGGCGCGCGACGTGCTGTGCGAGCACTTCCGCCGCCAGACGCGGGAGAAACAACGGCTGGAGAAACTACAGTGCGCGCTGACGTGCAATGCCGAAACCTGTGTAGAGACGCTGGCGGTAGACGAACTGGACGCCGAACGCTTTGCGAACAGCCTGCCCGAGCGTCTGCGGCAGGTGCTGGAGTTGCGTTTGCAGGGATACACCTGTGCGCAGATAGCGGAGCAGATGTCGCTGTCGCCGGGCACGGTGCAGGCATATCTGGCGGAGTTGCGGAAAAAATTTGTAAAATACTACGGTTATGACCCAACCAAATCGCCCTCTCGCGACGGTAATATATATGGAAGCCTTTCTGGAGCGGAGGCTTCCGCATCACACCGAGAGGAGGAGAGACAAAATGCGCTTGAGGAAGTTTCTGGTCTGGACGATGGAAGGAGCCGACTATGTATGCAAAGGAAAGAGCGAGAGGTAGAAACGTCGCACCTCTGGTGGCAGCAGCGTTAGCGGGCATACTCGTTGCGGTCATTGCCAGACTGCTGGTTGGCGCACTGCTCTCCATTGTATACTCTATCGTCCCCCGCCTGTTGTGGTCGCCGCGCCCGCCCGAAGGAGCAGTACTCACACCTTCCGATATTACAGCCCTGATGCTCATGCCTGTCATCTGGTTAGGCTACTTGCTGTGGGGTGGTCTGGCAGGAGCGTTGGCATGGGGATACCGGAGCGATGAAACCGCTCGCGCCCGGAAGATAGCGTTGCTTATTTGTCTGGGCTTGCTGTTGGTGAACAGCGGCTGGTTTCTGTGGCTAACAGGGGTGCTGGTAGGGATGTCAGGTAGATACGGTCCTCCCCCCGGCAACGACTGGCGTTACGCTTTGCTAGCGTTGACGGGGCTGTCTGTAGAACCCATTGTCGCCGGTTTCGCTGTGCTGAAAATGCCCAGGTGGCTTCAATATCTGCATCAACCTGTTCACGACTTTCTGAGCTACGGGAGGTAACGAGATGTTCCGGCGCGCTTTCACCCTTTTGGAGATACTGATTGTAGTGGCGATCATCGCCCTGCTGGTGGCTTTGCTGTTGCCCGTGTTCCAGCAGGCGCGCAAGAAATCGTATGAGCCGGTGTGCACCAGCAACTTGAGGCAGTTTCACGTCGCCTTCTCGCTGTATCGTGAGGACTACGGCGAAACCGCCAGGTATCAGGCGTTGCTGCTACCCTACATCCGCGACCGACGTATCTTGCGTTGTCCCGCGGACACCTACAAACATGGCGCTGCGTGGTTCGGCTCAGATAAAGGCGACCGCTGGATTGAGACGAGCTATTACTACTATCGCCCGTTTACGGATGAGTACCGGCAAGTATTCGAGAAGGCTGACCCCAATCATGGAATAGCTGCTTGTGTGTTGCACGGTAAAAGACGCGGTGGCATACAGGGTCCCGTAGCAGACACGGACTATGTAGGTAAGGTATTGCGCCTGCGATTGGACGGCTCAATATCACGCGGTTATTCGGAGATACTGTGTCACAAGAGCCCCGGTAGTCACTACCCTACTGAACAGCGCCACCCCTGGTACCTGTATACTGACATCCGCCCAATCCCCCAAGAGGTGCTGGATACCGACCCCGCCCTGCGGGGTGAGGAGGTCTGGCCGTGTGAGTAGCGGTTCGTGACGAAGCGAAACATCTCGTCCCTTTTGTCATGCTGAACGCCGTGAAACATCTCTGAGATTCTTCGCTTGCGCTCAGAATGACAGAATTGGCGTATGTTCTTGTCATGTTGAGCGTCAGCGAAGCATCTCGTCCTTTTTGTCATGCTCAAACGAAACCCTGCGAAGGCAGGGTTTCGTTTGCAAGGAGACGGCTTTAGCCGTGTGTGCCTGCCACGTTGAAATCTTTACGCGCGTCCACTAACTGCCGCGCTTCCTCTTCAAATAAGCCACCTCCGCCTGCACCATTTTCACAAAAGCCGCGCCGGAGGGCGCGGTAAACTCCGCGTGCACCGAACAGGGTCCGGTGAAACCCTCTTTTGCCAGCAAGCGGAATACCTCGCTCCACGCCACACCGCCCTGTCCGGCGGGAACGCATTCCCACACCAGCTTTTGCTCATCGCCCGACGGCTGCAGGGTGGGTTTATAGTCCTTTAACCCGACCATGGCGAGATACGGCTTCACCATCGCCAGGGCGAACGCAAAAGGCTCCCCGTTTACTACCAGATGCCCTGTGTCCAGATAGGCTCCGAGTGCGGTGGGGTCGAAATCGCGCAGCAGGTGCATCAGCGCGGAGGCGTTCAACCCCATGTATCCCATGCCGCTATGCGTGTGGTAGACCACTTTCACGTTATAGCGGCGGGCGAGCTTTTGCCAGCCTTCCAGTGCGCGACGGACGTTGTCTACTTCCTGCCAGTACTGCCCCTTGCCGGGGTCAAACAGGAAGTAACCGAGTTTGAGAATACGCACATCGGCGGTATCCATCGCCCTCAGCAACGGCTCGGCGTACGGCGTGCTGGGGGTCAACAGGTCGGTTTCACCGGTAACAGCAAGCACCGGTTGTCCTGCCTCGGCGAGGCGTTTTGCAGCCACAGGAAGCATACGCTCGACGTTCTCCGGGGTCACCGGATGCCCCTTGCGCACAGCGAGGTCCCAGCCTTCTGTACCCAGCTCTTGCCCAAGGGTCGCCAGCCCGTCAATGTCGTACTGCCGGAACATCTTGCTGAAAACCACAAGGCGCATTGTCAAGACCTCCTCTCGCTACTCTAAAGGCAACATCACCCGCCTGCCGAAGATGCGGGCTATCTGTCCCGCACGACGCGCGTCCGGCGGCGAGGCGATATCGATATTTTCGCGGTCCATATTGCGTGCCCTCTCGATAGTGCGCAGAGCCTCGTCTATCTGCCCGGCACGCGATTGAGCGTAGCTCAACACCACCAGCGTCCAGGGGTCGGTGGGTGCCTGCTTGACCGCTTTCTGGGCGAGCTCCACTACACGCCGTTTGTCTCCGGCACACAGCGACTGCCCGCACAACACCCATGCGTCGTTGGGGCGGATGCGCGCCGCCAGGTCAAAGTAGCGCGAGGCGGTTGTGATGGATCCCACCGCGAGCGTCTCGAACCCCTTTTGCGCCAGAGCCTGCCAGCTCAGCGGGTTGCGCAACAGCGCCTCGCGAAAGTGGTCCTCGGCGCGCGGGAACTCACGTGTTTCCGCGAATGCTGCGGCGAGCAGAACCTCCATTGCATCCGAAGTCTGCCCCTGTTCATGAAGCGGAAGCAGGGTGCGCAGTGTCTCCGACGCCTTCATCTCGCGCAGAGAGACGTTTGCCTTTGCCAGCGCGAGCAGGGTGCCGGTTGCCTCCGTTTCCTTTAGCTGTTCCAGCATCGCGCGCGCATCCGACATCTTGCCTCGCAGAGACCGCGCGAGCGCCCTGTATGCTCCCACAACTACTTTATCCGCCGATCGCCCCTCCGCCAGATTGCACATCCGCTCTGCGTCTTGCCAGCGTCCAGCCAGCAGGTAACATCGCGCTGCAGCCAAAAAGTTCTCTGCGGTACCGCCCGCCTGCAGGTAAGCGGTCGCCGCCTCTTCCAGCCTGCCCAGCTGCGCCAGAGCACGCGCCTTCTCGACGGGGGTTTTTGCCTGCGCAAGGCGTAACTCGCCTCCACGCAGAGCGGATTCTATCGCCGTCCGCAGAGAGGAAAACCGTTTCTCCGGGTCCACCATCTGCGCAAAGGCAACGCGCAGGTGTGCCTGAGCCAGTGTACCGTATGTTTCGGGCGACGGCAGTAGCCTGACCGCCTGCTCCGCGCTTGTCACCGCCTTTTCCCACTGCGCGGTACCCAACCACGCCTGAGCCAGCAGATGATGCGCCTGCCCATCGTTCGGCAGCAGATGTACCGCTCGCCGCGCCGCCTTCAGCGCCTCATCCCACTGCTGCGCGGACAGGTGTTGCCGGGTTTGCTCCAGATAGAATGCCCCACCGCGCGACAAGCCGTTGTCTACCCTGTAGCGCACCTCCGTTGACGCCACGCGGTCGTTCCAGTCGGTGACCCGCAAGGTGAGCACGTGCTCTCCTTCCGCAACGGACATGGTGTCCCACGTCCATGTATAAGGCGTTGTGGTGTCGCTGCCGACCGGATTGCCGTCCAGCAAGAACTCCACACGCTTCAGCGGCTCGTTAGAGGTCACGCGCACCTCCACAACGTCCGACACCACGCTCCCCGCTTCAGGGGTGATTGTCAAGCGCGGCGGATACCATATCGCGCTCACCAACGCTATCCATACTAACGCCTTCATGGCTCCTCCTCCTTACCGACCTCAACACTGCCACAGGATACCCTCAGTCGGGCGTATCCCCCGTTGAACAGCACGCTCGCCACGACGGCAGGTACCTGTTGCTCGCCCGACAATCTAAAAGACGCTTCAGCACGCTCCATCGGTTTCACATTTGACAGCACCACCGCGTCGCTATCCGCTGCCGATTCCGGCGTCAGGCGCAGTGCTTTCCAGACCTGCGCTCCTGCGTTCACCACCTGTACCTGCAGTGATTGCTCCTCACGCCTGACACCGATAACGATATTCAACAGTGCGGACGAGAGTTCCGATAGCGTATCGATAAGGATTTCCGCTTGCCCGGTTACTTCCTCTGCACCGGCGTATTTCGAGGAAACAACGCGCATCCCGCTGGCTAAAAACAGCATCCGGTGTATTCCGCGTGCACTCATCGATACGTTGCCCCTGCGCAGGTTTGCCCGCGCCTGATACCAGTGGCTGTCGGTTTCACGCATCAGCGCAGCAAGGCGAGACAAAACGCCACGCGGCACCTCACTTTGCCATACCGACTGCCGGAGTGCGTTCATCGCCTCGTCCACACTCTGCAGCCTCTCCACAAAGCGCAGTACCAGTCCCGACCGCGCGTTCAGCCATTCAACACGCTGTACTCTGCCTGCGCTGTCCTGTCGCAACCCGTTACGTCGCTCGATGGCGGCAATCTCTCCATCGCCCCCCAGCGTTAGCCGTTCTGTCGTGTAGACACCGGCGGGCAGCTCCCCCTCTATTACCACTTTCACCTTCTGCTCCGAGCTGTTCCACAGCACCAGGCTCCATGTTCGGGGTAGATGTACAGCAGCGACGCGCAGCGAATGATTACTGCTCTCACAATTCAGCCGCTCTCCGCCTTCCCACCCGACCCAGCGTGCCACTGCGTCGGTAGCGGCAGAAGGCCCGGATATTCCCACAAACTGATGAAAGGGGACAGGGGGTGTCTCCGCCCCTTGGAGAGACCACGTGATTTTCTCCTCTGCTTGCGCAAGTATCACGCGCAAGCACAACAGGCTGAGCACCGCACTAATCGCCAGATGTTTCACCCTCTTGCCTCTCCTCCGGTAACCGCCGGCGCAGGCGTCGGTCAAATTCGTCACGCGGCATCAGTATCCGCCTTTGACAGCGGGCGCATACCAGCCCCACATCTGCTCCCAACCGCACCACCTGCCAGCGGTTCTCGCCACAGGCGTGAGGCTTGCGCAGCATGACGTAATCTCCCACTTGTACAGGCAGGATTCCCATCCGAGCTGTCCAAATCTCCCTTGTATCCGGTGCATTCCGCTGCGAGGGCTAATATGGAGATACGTGCTCCTTACCCCAACGAATTAGACGAAATGCTGGAGCTGATGTGCCGCGCTTTCGAGCTCGATGTGGAGCTGGCACGAGATATATTTTACTCCGACCCCTTTTTTGACCTGCTGGAGCGACGGGTGCTTGTAGACAAAGGCAAGATTATCTCCTGTTTGACGATAGTGCCGGGCGTTATCGCGCTGGGCGCTGCACGCATACCCGTTGCAGGCATCGCGGGGGTGGCTACCGATGAGGCGTTTCGCCGTCGGGGATATGCGGGCGCACTCCTGCGTGACACCATCAAACTCCTGCACGACAAAAAGATGCCTCTCTCCATGCTTTACCCCTTCTCGCCGCGCTACTACCGCAAATTCGGTTGGGAAACCGCCTCAGTGGAATGGTGGTGTGAAATACCATCGCGTCTCCTGCCCCCCTACTCAGAGAGCCGTTTCGTACGTCCATATCAGGCAGGTGACCTC
>BEHS01000062.1 GCA_002898895.1 bacterium HR16
AGAAGGAGAGGCAATGAGGTTGCACGAAGGCAGAGACGAAAAGAAAATAAATGAGGCAACGATGAGCATTTCGGAAAGATTTTTATATGAGGCAATACGTAGCTACGGGCTGGCAGAAAAACGGGACTATCTCAGGCTTTTGCAGGTAAACTTGAGGAGGCAACCTGTTGAGGTTGCCTCCCGACCCGCACTTATCAGTACACCTTCCCGCCCATCTCCTCGCGTAATCGGGCGATGAAGTCGTCTAGCGATACCGCACCCTGGTCGCCTGCGCTGCGTTTGCGCACCGACACCGTGCCATTCTGCATGTCGCGGTCGCCCACTACCAGCATGTAGGGTATCTTCTGCAGCTCCGCCTCACGCACCTTGAAGCCCGTCTTCTCGTTACGGGCGTCCACTTCCACGCGAAAGCCCTCTTCTTCCAGCCGCTGGCGAATCTGCTGGGCGTAGGGCACGTGCCGGTCGGCGATAGGCAGCACGATGACCTGCACCGGCGCCAGCCACAACGGGAACGCACCGCCGTAATGCTCTATCAGGATGCCGATCAGCCGCTCGAGCGAGCCAAACGGCGCACGGTGTATCATCACCGGACGGTGCGGTTGCCCATCGGGACCGATGTACTCCAGGTCAAACCGTTCGGGCAGAGTGTAGTCCACCTGCACCGTACCCAGCTGCCACATCCTGCCGAGGCAGTCCTTGGCGAGGAAGTCCAGCTTGGGCCCGTAGAACGCCGCCTCACCCTCGGCAACGGTGTACTGGATGCCCATGTGCTCGACGGCTTGCAGGATGGCGCTCTGTGCCTGTTCCCACGCTTCGTCACTGCCGACGTATTTGTCGCTCTTGGGGTCACGTAAGCCCACGCGGGCGTGGTACTCCTCCAGCCCCAGTCGCTCGAACACGTAGAGCACCAGTTCCACGACGTTCTTGAACTCGTCTTCCAGCTGGTCGGGCGCGACGAAGATGTGCGAATCGTCCACAGTGAAACCGCGCACGCGCGTTAAGCCGCCCAGCTCGCCGCTTTGCTCGTAGCGATACACCGTGCCGAACTCCGCCAGACGCAGAGGCAGGTCGCGATAGCTGCGCGTCTCCGACTTGTAAATCTGGATGTGGTGCGGGCAGTTCATCGGCTTGAGCATGTACTCCTCGTTCTCCACCTGAATCGGGTGGAACATGCTCTCCTGATACTTGTACCAGTGCCCGCTGGTCTTATACAGGTCGAGCTTGCCGATGTGCGGTGTCACCACCGGCAGATATCCGCGCTTCAGCTGTTCCTTTTTGAGGAAGGTCTCCAGCGTATCGCGTAGAATCGCCCCCTTGGGCAACCAGAGAGGCAAACCGCTTCCCACTTCCGGGCTGATCAGGAAGATTCCCAGCTCCCTGCCCAGTTTGCGGTGGTCACGACGCTTCGCCTCTTCCATACGGCGCAGGTAGTCCTGCAGTTCCTCTTCGGTGAACCACGCCGTGCCGTAGAGGCGGGTGAGCATTTTGTTACGGGCATCGCCGCGCCAGTATGCCCCCGCGATGGATAGCAGCTTGAAGTGCTTAATCTGTCCGGTGCGCTCCACATGCGGTCCCCGACAGAGGTCGATGAAATCGCCTTGCCGGTAGAAGCTGATGGTCTCCTCTTCGGGGATTTCTTCGATGATTTCCACTTTGTAGTCCTGCCCCAGCTCTCGCACCAGTTTCAGCGCGTCGATGCGCGGCAGTTCGATGCGTTCGATAGGCAGGTCACGCTGGGCGATCTCCCGCATGCGCTCCTCGATGCGAGGCAAGTCATCGCCTGTAATCGGCTGCGGTGGGTCTACATCGTAGTAGAAGCCGTCCTCGACGGGAGGACCGATAGCCAGTTTGGTGCCGGGGAACAGTTCGCACACCGCTTGAGCCATCAGATGCGCCGTACTGTGGCGCAACGTCTCCAGGTCCGTCATCGCCTGTGCCATTTTCGGAAACACTCCTCCGAGTGAAGTCAACGCCTGTACGAACGGCGTTGCAGGGGTATTATACCATATCGGAGAATAGGTTTAGCTGATTTCAAGAGGTCTGCTTGCTTCGAGAGGCATTTCGATTGACAGGGTACAAAACGAAGCGCTGGCACCACAAAGGTCTTCTATAAACGCAGGTAGCCAGGAAAATTATCCAGAGGTGGGGTGGATGAAGCAACACGAAGCGGTGATCAGAGCGGTAGAGGAGCTTGGTGGATTTGCGACGCTGGCACAGATCTACCAGAAAGCGCTCAGCTATCCGAACGTCCGATGGGGTACCAAAACGCCGCAGGCGAGCATCAGGCGCATTGTACAGAAACGCCCGGAGTTTTTCAAAATCCGCCCAGGCCTATGGGGGCTTCGGGAACATGAGAAAGATATTCTGAAGACTCTCCAGATCGGTGATGAGACAACCCCGGCGCAACAGGAAGCCTTCGACCACACTTATTATCAGGGCATTATTGTCCAGTGGGGTAACCTGTTGCAATGCACAACTTACGTCCCCCCGCAGGACCGCAACAGGCTCTTTCTGGACAAGCCCCTGCGCGAATTCATCACGACAGAAAGCATTCCTCCTTTCACCTATCCAGAACTGGTACAGCGAGCCGGCACAGTAGACGTTATCTGGTTTTCTAACTCAGCCCATCCATTCCCGGTGAGGATGTTCGAGGTAGAGCACACAACAGATTTCCATCACTCCCTGATCAAGTTCAGGCACTTCCTGCACTTTCGGACGGAGTTCTTCGTGGTTGCTTCCGCTCACAGAAAAAGGGAGTTCGAGGAGAAACTGCAGCGGGACCACAGAGAGTTATGTGCGCATGTCAGGTTCCTCAACTATGAGGCACTGGTCAAAGTCTACAGCAAGGAGGTTGAGCGATATCAGGCATACGAGGAGGTTGGGATTGTTCCTCTTTAGCGACTGCAGAACCGTCCGCGCTCTTCCCCTAGGTGCTCTACGCCCTTGCATATACCCTGCACCTCTGGTAAACTATATGTGCGTCCAGGTGGGCCCGTAGCTCAAAGGCAGAGCGGCCGGCTCATAACTGGTTGGTTGCAGGTTCGAGTCCTGCCGGGCCCACCATACTGTATGGCTTCAGCGGGATGGCACTATACCCAATTGCCCAAGCGTAGCAGCTCATCTAGTACCAGTATGTTCATCCCCGTAACTCGTTTGAGTGCAAGGTCGTTGGTCAGGAAAGAGTCGCACCCGTCCGCTATCGCAGAGGCTATCTGTAAGGAATCTATCAACGTCAGATTGTAACGTGCTCTCAACTCTGCTGCCTGTTCCACCACGCTATCTACCCCTACATAGCGCGTGTTTCGCCCGCGTGTAATCACGTTCTTAAACTGCTGAACGAGCTGCATATCCCCCCGACGGTAGGGATGCACCAAACACTCGGCAAGAGTGATACAGGAGGTTACTGCCACAAGCGCCCCTTCCCCAATCCTGCTAAAAATGAGGTCAGTAAGAGGTTGATACAAAGCGACACCTTCTACGTGGTAGATGATAGGAGCTGTATCCAGAAATATCCTCCGAACGCCGCTAAGCCTGCCTTCAATGGTTTCGCCCGCTCTTGTCATCGAACCGCACGCTGTTCATCGGATTCACGGCGTGTATGAGAAACCCAGTGCTGGGCATCCTCACCAGCAAGCAAACCAGGGGCGATGCCACGTAGAGCCATCCAGTCATACGCGCCCTCAGCCCCGTCTTCGACAGGTGGCTGATTCGTCAGGTCCTCGGCAATCATTGCCAGTAACCGCAAACGCTCTAACTGTGGCAAAGGCTTAATATGTCTCTTGAAAATTTCCTCAACTGTCATCTTGCCCTCCTGCAGGCGTGGCGTACATCTATTAGTATATTCTGCTGGATTATTCGCTTGCAAGTTGGTGAAGGGATTGCTTCACCAGATCGTCACAACGATCCTGCCCGTTCGTCTGGAGAGCAATCCCCTCAAATATCCTACCCAAAAGCCTTCCTCCATACGCTATCGTATGCCTGCTTTGCTTTGGCAACCGCGTCATCAGGAGCCATCGCCTTCAGGTCTTCGTTGAATACCTCAATGGCGATACCGCCATCATAGCCTGCTTTCTTGAGCGCGCGCAGGAAACCCACAAGGTCGATGATGCCCTCACCCGGCAACAGCCGCTGAAAGTCCACCTGCTCCTTCGGCGGCTTATTGGGCGCATCGTTGATATGCACATGCACAATCTGCTGGTTGGTCAATTGCTCCAGGTCCGCCACCGTGCCCTCCATGCAGAACCAGTGGAAGCTGTCCACCAGCAGTCCCAGGTTTGGCGCACCGATTTCTGCTTCGAAGTCCAGTAACTGGTGCATGGTGTGTATCCAGTCGTATTTGCGGGTACGGGCAGTTGCCGGTCCCACCCACTCCAGTCCGAGCCGCACGCCGAAGTCCGCCAGCACACGTGCTATTTCGCGGAACCGCTCCGCCATACGTACCGAGTACGCAGCGGGAAACTCGTCGATGCTCGGAGGCAGCCAGGTGGCGGTACGCGTACAACCGATTGCCTGCGCCGCCCGCGCCAGTCGAGGCAGTTCACGCAAGCCCTCTTTCAGCGTCTCGTGGTCTTTACGCCACTCCACCGGCAAGCCAAAACACACCGGCTCGATGCCCGACTCCTCGAATATCGCACGGGCAGCGTTCACTCCCTGCTGCTGGACGATGCCTGCAATCTCCTCCACGCTGAACTCTACCGCTTGATAGCCGTGACGCTTCGCCCGTGCTACAAACTCGTGGATATTGCCATAACCACCTATCGTTGCGTTCAGACAGAGTTTCACCTCTAGCCTCCCCTCAGATGATGTTTGTTGATGTTCTCATGAACTGCGCAAGCGAAACAGCTCGTACGCTACCAGAGCAGGCGGCGCGCCGATATTATTGGCGATGCGGTCGATCACTCGAGCGAGGTTGCGTTCGGTGAGGTCGTCTACCTCACCGCTCTTCGGGTATAACTCGTCCATTGCCTCGCTCACCATCTGCAACGCCTTCTGCAGATAGAGCGCTTTGCCCTGTGGCAGCTGCCGGTACGGCTGTTCCGAGTAGGCGCGTACGATGCGGTCGTACAGACTATCCCACGACTGCTCTATTTCCTCTTGCTTGCGCCGCTGGGCGTACTCCTGTTCGCGGCTGGCGGCAGCGAGAGCTTCCCGTTGCTTGGTACGCTCCCAATCCGCCAGTGTAGTACCTTCGATGATGCGCAGCTGTACCTCTTCACCCGCAAGCTCCGAAAGGATAATCTCGATGGTGCGCCGGTACCCCGGGTTGCGCAGATGCCCTGACAGACTGAACCGTTGCGAGGGCAATCCCACCACAAACTCGCCGTTTTCTATGGTGATGGGCACCGCATAGTCCAGCGCTTCCCACATGCTGGGCAGCACGATTTTATCCTTCATGCGGTCCACACCCTGTGTCCATATCTCGCGTGCAGACAAAGCCATCCTCTCTTCTCCTTACCTGTGAACGCTGACAGGTACATTATAGGCGCAGAACCGCTCAGGGTCAAGGCACAGATTATGGTATCACTACCACTTGCCCCAACAGGTAACGCCTTTGCCCATCGTTATCCGGCAACGGAAGGGCGATTTCCGGCGTACCGGTAAGGCTACCAACAGAGACGTACACCGAGTAAACGCCGGGCTTCAGCTGGAAAGGTAGCGCAAAGCTTGCCCGGCTCTCCACAGGCTCCGCTTTATCCGGTGGCGCAACAGGCAGGTTTTTAACGTTCAATCCTTGATCCACCAGCACCGCCACGATACCGCCCTTTTCGTCCTTCCATGTGATTGCCGGATAACCACCCCGATAGCATGGCGCTACGCCGACGTTGCTCCACCGCCAGCGCAGTTCCCATCTGCTTCCAGCCTTCACCTGCTTTTGCCAGGAGGCTTCTACCAGCCGCAGGCGGTAGCCCAACCGGCGATTGATTTTCTCTATCAAATCGCGATTCTCCTGAAGAAACTCGCGAGGCCACCAGTGGATAGAGGCATAACTGGCATGATACTCTTCCACCGCCTGGAGGTACTTGCTGCCGTCCTGCCAGTTACCTCGCTCTTTGGAGGGTCCGTAATGTTCGCACTCCAGAATCACCGGTCTATCGCGCCAGAAAGCCTGCGCCATGCCCGCGTGAAAATAGGCGTTCTCGCCACCTTGCACCAGAATACTGTCATCACGCAGAGTCAATCCTTTCTCTCGTGCATAGTCTATCGTTTCTTCGCCGTGAAAGGAGAAATCGTCGTTTGCAGCCAGAAGCGTGTGCTTGAAGTACTTCAGGTGCAGGTCGATATGCTTCTTTACCGTTTCGGGTGTGATAGGGCGCCGGGTGCTGGCAAAGGTGTGTCCCTCACCCCACACGCCCAACGAACCCACGTCGATAAACGCCACCTCAGGGTTGCCATCATATCGCTTTGCCAGCGCAGCCAGAAAGTTCTCCAGCTTCTGCAGGAAAACAGGATCATCATAGTCCGGCTCCCAGTAAGGTCCTCCCTCTTTGACGCCCACGCCGGGTTCGAAGTCATACCCCTTTGCTCCGGCACGCTGTACCCATTCCGGAGTCGCCCAGCGTGTCCACGACTCGCTGCAGCTGATGCGCAGGGCTATCTGCTTGCCTTTGGCTATCCAGCGCTGCGCAGGAGTGTCCAGTACCGACCAGTTGAAATGCCCCTCCTCCGGCTCAATATATGACCACGGGATGCGCAGATATACCACCGAGAGACCGGGGAAGTCATCCACTGTATCCGAAGGCTCCAGCCGTGACCCGTAGTTTTCGGGAATGTTGTCGTAGTAGTGCAGTACCCAGCCCATGCCCGGATTCACCAGAACCTCGCCGGTATCCGGGGGGCGTACGGTAACCCACTCGTCCTGTAGTCCTGCTGTGCCTACCGCCAGCAACAGACACAATGCCAGCATCTACCTCACCCTCCTTACTGCGTTTCTTTCTGCGTTCTCTCCGCATAGCAGAGGTTCCTTTTCCCTCGCGGCGGAATATAGCCTCCGCACGCATGGAACAATTTAGCCTTTCAAACCGTCTAATCAGACAATGCCTCTGATTAGCAGAGGATACCAAACAATCGGACAGCGCGTGAAAAACAGCATTTCTTCGGTTGTTTATCGTATTGATAATGATTATCATAGCTGAGTAAAGCAAACGGCATCAACACTTTTACAGGAGGAGACGCATGGCAACTTGCTCGCTACGACACAGGGCTTCGCGCCCGCACCAGATCACCCGCACCGCAGGGCGGCTTCTGGCGATAGCCGCAGGAGTGCTCTGTATGGCAGGACTGGTTCACGCACAGGTAACCGTCTCGACGAACTTCGGTGTGACCGCTACAGAGTGGACCACCACCAACGGCAACATGAAGATGGATTTCGACTGGGTGCGGAACCGCTTCGTCATTCAGCACCTCTACGGTTCCATCCCTCCACAGTACGCGACGATCGACCTGGCTACCAAAACGCTGACGCATCTCACAAACACAACAAGCAGCACCTTCTTTGAAACCCTGTTGACTGTGCTACCCACCAGCTGGAACGGCTACAGTCAGGGTACAACCTTCGTCTCCAGCGGCGGCACCGGCAAAATCTTCGCTATTAGCCCAACCGGTGCGGTATCCACCTTTACCTCGGGACTACCGAGTGTGCACAACACGCTTGCGACGCCGACAAACTACACCACGGTCCGCTGGGATGAGTTTGGCGTAGCAAACAACGACCTGTTCTACGCCAATGAAGGTAGCGGAGAGGTCTCAAGGGTAGACGCTGCAGGCAACATCGTCTGGACAACCGCGCTGAGCTATACTGATGCCGGTGATCACAAACAGGGCTTGCCGGAGGCGATGATTGTGCTGGGTAGCAATCCCCGCTGGGGAACCTTCCAGAACAAGGTGCTGGTCGGGCAAAACTTCCCCACCTCCACCATGTTCACAATAGACCCGGCGACCGGCATATTTCAAGCGGTAACCTCGCCTATCAACGGCGCGCCGGAGTCGTTCCGCCTTTTCCACTCACGCACGGGAGCACCTCTTGCCCTGTACGTGTCGCTGTTTAACTGGGGCAACTCCAAGATTTTCCAGATGACCAACCTGAACAGCATCCCCAACCTGCAGCCGAATGACCTGTTTATCGCGCGTGAGGCGAACGGCGGAGGCGAAGTGTATCACGTCTACTGGGATAACACAGCGAACAGCTTCGTGTCGCAGCAGATTGCTTCGTTTTCGGCACCCGGCTACTTCCTCGAGGATATGGTGTTTGCTCCGCAAGCGGCTGTTCCTGAGCCTTCGTCCCTGCTGTTGTTCAGCGTGGGAGCAGGTGGTATCGGCATGTTCTTGAGGCGCTCGCGCAAGGAGCAGGGTTAGATTCTTGATACACGGGGCACGCCCCTTGCAACCGATGGGCTGACATGGCGGTCGCTCGCATAAGGATGCGGCGGGGCGTGTCCTTCCAAACCGCGTTGCATAGAGTCGTCGCAGGGTATACTATCTCTGTCGTGCAAATACACCGATTCTAGCAGGAGGAGCGTGGAGATGTACCATCCTTACGTTTGGGAAGAGTGTCTGGAAGCGCTGGAGAAAACGCCTCACGCATTACAGAGACTGGCGGAACTGGTTCCTGCCGAACGATGGATACATCGTCCCTCTGCTGACCGCTATTCCCCCGTGGAGCTGCTTTATCATCTGGCAGAGGTGGAGGAGGCTTACTTCCAGCGGTATCGCCTGATTGCTGAGCAAGAGCACCCTCAACTTACCGCCTACGACCCTCACGATGCGCTTTCCGAAGGGCGATTTGTGGGAGGTAGCCTCAGGGAAGGGATAGCGCGGTTCACAGAGGCACGAACCCGCTCGCTGGAGTACCTGCGCAACCTGCCCGCCGAAGCGCGCGACCGCACGGGAGTGCACCCCGAGTTCGGCGAGTGGAGTATTTTCCAGCAGGTGCAGCTGTGCGTAGCACATGACCTGCTGCACCTGTGTGATGTCCTGCTGCGCAGTCAATAGCTACCTCTGCCGCAGTCGAAGGGGCTTCCCGTCAGGGGCGGTAATGCGCAGGGTCAGTTGCCAGCCGTCGCTCCCGTTCAGCACCTTACACAGGATGCGGTTCCAGCCCTGCTGCAGGGTGGCGGTAGCGGTGTCCTGATCTATCGTTAAGCCGCGGTCACCCACGAATTCGTGCACTTTTTGACCGTTGACCCAGCAGGTTACATCGTCGTCACTACCGATTTTGAGGGTGGCCGTCTGCGTCGTATCGCTGTACACCTCTGCGTATACATATCCTCCTGTGTTCTCGCGTGGGCCGGCAATCAGCCACAGGTCCAGCACGCCCTGTGGGTCGTCCAGCTCGATGCGTCGCCAGCGAACGCCGTTTACCTCAGCCTGCAGGTCAATCGGTGCGTCGGGGTTCACCAGTTCGCGCTCACGCAACAGGTTGCGCTCCGCCACCGGAGCCAGCACCCACCAGTTCACCACCATCCCCTGCTGTATCGCGATATCTTTGGCGCTGATTTGCATCCCCAGTGAGCGCAACACACCCACCAGTCGGATAACGCTTTCGCGGTCTCGTGCCTTTTCCAGAGCGGTGCGCGCCAGCACCGTTGCCACGTCGGTTTTACCCTGCTTCTGCAAAGCAAAAGCCACGCCGGGCACCGCATCTATCGCCGCCTGGCGCACTTGCTCGTTCTCATGACCCAGCGCTACCATCAGCGCGGAGGCGGTATCCGCGTGACGCAGGCGCCCCATTGCTACAAGAGCCACCGCTTTCACTTTGGGGTCGTTTTCGCTGAATGCTTTCAACAAAGAGGGCAACACTACGCCGGGAGAGCCGGATTGATAGCCCAGCAGGTCAATGAGGCGCAGGCGTTGCTCACCGCGTGCACGTTGCAGCTGCACCACCAGCGCCTCCGCCAGCCCGGGCAGCCTCACCTCTTGCAGCAGCGAGTATGCGGTGCTGGCGATGGCGGGGTTAGGATGCTCCAGTGCCTTGACCAGCAAGCTTGCGGTGTCGGCGTTGCTGGTGTGCGCCAGACCGCTCAACCCCGCACTGCGCAGGGCGGGCGTTTTGCCGTTGGCGTAGAGCCATCGAAACAGAGCGGCGGCTTGCCCCGCCGCCGCGGAGCGGCGGAGCCGCTCCGCGATACGTGCCAGCGAGTGCTGAGCCGCCTCTTTCTCCTTCTCACTGCCCTTCTGGGCAATTTGTTGCAACGCCTTCTGGATTTCGGATGTGGGAAACTCTCCGGCGACCGTAATCGCCGTCAGGCGCACCTCCGGCTGTGCGCTCTTGAGCGCGCCCAGCACTACTTTCGCCGAGCGAGGCTGTTTGCGCGCGCCAATTGCCAGCAGCAAGGCGCTTTTCCACTGCGGGTCGGTTGCCTGAGTAAAGGCGCGTTCCAGCGCGGCAGTGGCTTCGTTTCCCGGAATCTGCTCCAGCGCCATCCGCGCAGGCTCACGAAGGGTTTTGTCCCCCAGCAGCTTCTGTAGTGTCGGCACCGACTGCGACGTGCCCACCACCGTAATCAGGCGCAACAGGAATCGCTGCAGGGATTCCGGCGCGGGCTTCCGCAGTCGGGCAAGCAGTGCCTGTTCGGCAGATTTGCGCTCGGCGGTCGCGCCGGGGCGAGTGGACTGGTATACTACCCTTTCCAGAGCCATCTTCGCTGCCATCACCGCGCCCGGCTCGGCACTGGGGTTTTCGATAATCGCCAGCAGAGCAGGAATCGCCTTCACCCCAAACGGCGCGACTTCCTCGATTGCCTGTCTGCGCGTGTTGTCATCAGGCGAGCGCAGCTTCTGCACGGTTTGCTCCATGTTCTGGCACGCGCTGGGAAGAGCCAGCACCACCAGTGCAAGAACGGTTAGCCACGTCCTCTTCATCTCTACCTGCACCTCCTACCTCAAGTACCACGGCGCGCGATAGGGGCGACTGAGCCAGCGGTTTGCCTCCGGGTCGCCCACAAACTGCTCTTTGACGGGGTCCCAGCGCAGCTTCCTGCCTAAACGCATGGCGATGTTACCGATGTGTGCCACGGTTACCGAGCGATGCCCGATTTCCACGTCGCAAATGGGCTTCTTGCGCGTGCGGATACAGTCCAGCCAGTTCTGGTGGTGGCTGAGGCTGCGATACAGCTGCACATCGTTTGGTCCCCATGTCATCTGCTGTAGCTCTTTGGGACTGGTGTCGATACCGCCGCGCCATACGTGCACGTAGCCGTCTGTGCCTTCAAAGCGCACACCCCGCTCCGGGGTGGTAGCAATCATGTGCACGCCGTTGGCGTATTCGTAGTGCACCTCGAAGTTCACGTAGGTCTCGCACAATCCTTTGATAGGCGGCACGCCCTTGCCTTCCACGCTCACGGGTCCGCTGAGGTCCATGCCCAGTCCCCACTGCGCGATGTCGAAGTGGTGATGTCCCCAGTCGGTCATCTCGCCGCCGGAATAGTCCCAGAACCAGCGGAAGTTTCCCAAAAAGCGGGCGTAGTTGAACGGCACCCATGGAGCGGGACCCAGATACAGGTTCCAATCCAGATCAGGCGGCGGTTCCACGTCCGGCTGGGGGTCCATGTCGGGACCGTGCGGGAGGTTCACGCGTACGGTGTGCACCTTACCGATTTTGCCGTTGCGCACCAGCATACAGGCGAGCCAGAAGTAGTAATCCGACCGTTGCTGGCTACCCACCTGAAACACACGGTTGTAACGGCGCACTGCCCGAACCAGCGCCTTGCCCTCGTCCACGAAGAGGGTCAACGGCTTCTCGCAATAGACATCCTTCCCCGATTCGCACGCCATGATGCTGATGAGCGTGTGCCAGTGGTCGGGCGTAGCGATGACCACCGCGTCGATGTCCTTGCGGTCTAACAGATGGCGAAAATCGGTGTAGGCAGCACAGTCTTGATTGCCGTAGCGATTGTCCACTGCCCTTTTGGAGCGGTCGCGGTGCGGAGCATACACATCGCACACCGCCAGCACCTGTACCTGTCCGTTGCCCAGAAAGGCGTTGAGGTGTCCGCTGCCCATACCGCCCAACCCGATGAAGCCCAGCGTGATACGGTCGCTGGGTGCGCTTCGCTGCGCGGAGCCGAACACCGAGGCAGGCACAACCGCGGGCATGGCGACAGCCGCAGCACCGACAGCCACCTCTTTGAGAAACTGCCTTCGCGTTACCCGTTTACCTGTACTCATGCCGACCATCCTTTCCACGAGTGAGATTCGTCTGGTACGACAGTCCGGTTTTGAACTTCTGAAGGTGAAAGGAAGAGTCCTGCAAACAGGAGTCTTGCAATGGAAAGAACGAAACCTGACAGACCACTATCCCCCTCGGCGAAACAGCACCGATAAGATAAACATTACTGCAGCGGTTACTACAATCGCCGCGCCGGATGCGGTGCCGAACCAGTAAGAGGCATATAACCCCAGCACACTACTCACCCCGCCGATTACGCAGGCAAGTAGTGCCATCCCCCGAAAACTGTGCGTCAGGTTGCGCGCGGCGGCCGCAGGCAACAGCAACATCGCGGTCACCAGCACGATACCGATCAGCTTCAGCGACAAGGTAACCATCACCGCCAGCAGCACAAGGAAAAGCAGGTCTACCCGCGCGGCGGAGGTGCCCATCGCCATTGCCATCTCGCGGTGTACAGAGACGCGCAACAGCGCGTTCCACATCGCCAGCACCGCCAGCACACTCCCCACGCACATCACCACCACCAGCCATACATCCTCCCACGCTAACGCGAGGATGTCTCCGAACAGGAACTGGAACAGCCCCGTCTGGTAGCCCTGCAACACCCCCAGCAACAGGATGCCCGCCCCTGCACAGAGGGCAAGATATACTCCGATCACGGTGTCCGTCGGTATCTCCGTGCGGTGCAGGGTAAAAACGATGGCAAGCGTCACCAGCATCGCGAAGGCAATCACCGTCGGCATGGCGGGGGTCATCAGCAAGGCGGACAGCGCCAGTCCTGTGAACGCCGAGTGCGCTATCGCCTCGCTGAAGAACGACAGACGGCGTGTGACCACAAACACCCCGATCAGCGGCAGGCTGAATCCCAGCAGCACGGAGGCAATCAGTGCTCGCTGGAAAAAGGGATATTGCAGAATCTCCATCATGGCTGATGCTCCCGATGTGCATATAGCGTGGTGTCCTGCCCGTACACCAGACGGATCATCTCCGCATCCAGAGCCTCCGCAGGCGGTCCAAAACAAAGCAGCCGACGGTTCATGCACAGCACCTGCGAGGCATAGCGTGTGACCACGCTCAGGTCATGCGAAACCAGCACTACCGTCAGGTGATGTTGCTCGCGCAGGCGTTCGATAATGTCGTAGAACCGGCTCTCGCCCTCGATGTCCACGCCGGTCGCCGGTTCGTCCAGAAAGAGTATCTCGGGCTTGCGCAGCAAATTGAGCGCGATTACCACCCGCTGAAGCTGTCCGCCCGATAGCTTACCAATCGGATGGTGCAACATCCGGTGAACGCCTACCTCTTGCAGGGCGGCTTCAATGCTCGCAGAGGAGGCTTGCGGCACATAGGCGCGCAACATCTCCTTCACCGTCAAAGGAAGGTATCGGTCGTACTCCAAACGTTGCGGTACGTACCCTACCCTCTTGCGCAGATCACCGAGCTGAGTGATGGGCACCCCGAACAGCGTGATGCTCCCGGAAGCCAGCGGCACCAGTCCCAGCACCGCACGTAGCAGGGTGGTCTTGCCCGCGCCGTTGGGACCGATGATAGCAACGGTGCTGCCGCGCTCGACTTGTAGAGTGATGTCCTCTATCAAGCGTGCGCCGCCTATCTCCACGCTCACGCTGTTCACGTCCAGAACGATGTCCGCCATTCACGCCTCCTTGCTGCCCGAGGCGAGCCACACGTAACCCAACACGCTCCGCAAAGATTCCACCGGCAGATGTGCGCTTACCAGTTCATAAAACTCGTTGCGCGTGAAGCGATAGTAGTAAATACCGCCCTGATGCATTCCCTGTTTTGCTCCACTCCACCGGGTCAGCCACGACCAGTGATAGCCCGAAACCGCATACCGTCCCCCCGCTTTCAACACCCGCGCCATCTCCGCAAGCACCTGTCGACGCAGGCGGTCGCTGGGAAGGTGCTCTACCAGCTGGCAGCTGGCTACCGCGTCCAGCATCTCATCCGCAAGCGGCAGAAAGCAGGCGTCGGCGTGTATTAACATCACTTTTTCCAGAATACCAGCCTGTTGCATCCGCTGACGGCACAACTGCAGGCTCTGGAGCGAGAAGTCCACGCCAATCACGAAATCTGCAAGTGCAGCAAAGTGCCGCAACATCCTCCCCGTACCGCAACCAATCTCCGCCAGCGCGGCGAACTGTCCCGCTTTACCGCGAAGCGCGCGCAACGTCATGCGGGCCTCCACCGGCGACATCAGCACCAATCCCAGCAGGTGGTCGTACTGCGAAGCCTGCATATCTCGCGCCTGTATCTCCGACTGCTTGCGCAGCCATTCCTCCCTTTCATGCGCCGTTGCGAGATCAGGCAACACAAAGCTGGGAACGCCCCCCACGACGGGGAACGTTCTCTGGCATTCCACACACTGCATTTGCTCCTCTTTTACGTCCAACCGTGCGCGGTCGAAAGGGCATCTCAATATCTCTATCTGCCACTGTTGCATTGCCTACTCCTTTAGCAAACCGCTACCGCATCGCCTTATCCAGTGTCTCGATATTACGCATCATGCGCTGCTGGTAGCTCTCGCCCGCCCGATTCCACGTTCGCTCCAGCGGGTCCAGCAAGAACACCGGTACGCCGAGGTCGGCAGCGACTACCTCCACCAGCCGTGAGGAGGCAGGCGGCGCAGCGAAAATGACCTTTACCCCCTCGTGGCGTGCGGTGCGCATCAAATCACGCAGCCAGCGGGCGGATGGCTCCACACCGGGCAGAGGTTCAAACACTGCCACCTGCTCCAGACCCGCCTCTTGCGCAAGGTAGCGGTACGCCCCGTGCGCCGCGATGAACTTTCTCTGCCTCCACGCTTTCGCCCGTGTTTTGAGAACGACCTGCAACTGCTGCAGCTCTGCAGTGAGCCTCCTGGCACGGAGTCGGTAATCGTCGGCGTGCGCCGGGTCCAGCTCAATGAGCGCGTCTCTGGCGTTTTGTGTCATGCGCATCGCGTTCTCGATAGAAAGCCATACGTGCGGGTCCACAGCCTTTTCCTGTTCACCCCGACGCCCGTGATGATGCTCCTCTCCAGCATGGTGGCGTTCGTGTTCCCCAGCGACAGGCAGAACCCAGCATCCCTTCGCTAATTCTACCACGCGCGGACGTTTACGCCCAAGCCCGCGCAGCATGGTGTCCAGAAAAGGCTCTGCTCCCAGTCCCAGCGCGAACACCACATCCGCCCGCTGAAGCAGCTTCATCTGCCGCGCCGTCGGCGCGAAGGTGTGCAGTTCACCTTCAGGAGGCAGTAACGCCTGCACAGAGACATGTTGCCCACCCACTTGCCTGAGGACGTCCGCTACAGGAAAGAAAGTAGCGACCACCTGCAGAGGCTTTTGTGCGCTTACATCAGGAGCGTGTTTTTGCTCTGGCGTGCATCCGATGACTGTAAGGAACAACCATAATGGAACACTCCACGCGATTCCGTACCGAGTATGTAGTATATTTACTTTTCCCATATTTTTACCTGATTTTCGTACATGCTGTCCACCTAACCGTAATTATACGGAAGATTCTTTATGGTTGCACTACCGACAAAAAGGTAGGGAGCCGGAAGAGGGAAACGCACGCAGGAAATTAACCTTTCCTTCGCCAGCGCCGTCTTCCACCCTGCGTGTGTTTCAATATCAAGATAGAGGACGAGCAGGAGGCTCGAGAGTACGACAACTCAAGGAGGAAACGGTAGAAGATGAGTCTTCGCATTAACACCAACATCACCGCGATGAACGCGATGCGCGCGTTGAGCAGCACCAGCGAAGCCTTCGCGCGGTCGATCGAGCGGTTGTCTTCGGGTATGCGCATTAACCGCGGCGCGGATGACCCCGCAGGGCTGATCATCTCCGAAAACCTGCGCGCCCAGATGGTAGGCATGTCCCAGGCAGTGTCCAACGCGCAGGATGCGGCGAACCTTCTGAAGACTGCTGAGGGTGGTCTGGACGAAATCCATAACCTGTTGCGCACCATGCGACAACTCGCGGTGCACGCCAGCAACACCGGTGTGAACGACCTGACAGCCCTTCAAGCGGACCAGACCCAAATCCGCTCCGCTCTGGAAAGCCTCAACCGTATCGCCGAACAGACACAGTTCGGTACCAAGAAACTGCTGGACGGAACCGCTGGCATCTCCGCGCAGGTCACCGATACCGCCAGACTGGCGGGCATCTTCATCGGTAACACCTTTAACGGTGTCATCGTGCAAAGCGGCGACGTCACCATCACCGTCAATACCGCCGCCACCCGCGCTCAGGTGCTGGGAACCGCCACCTACGCCAGCGTCAACTCCTCCATCTCCACCGTCGGCGGTGGAACCAGCGGGGCAGGAGGCACGGTGGTCATCAACGGACAGTCCATCACCGTCTCGGGCAATGACACCGTGCAGACGCTGATTGACCGCATCAACGCGCTGACCAGTGTGACCGGTGTGAGCGCGATGTTCAGCGCGGGCAACGGCAGTGGCGTGGTGGTGTTGACGCAGGTGAACTACGGAGCGAACTTCAGCGTGCAGGCGAACCAGAGCGCGACGCTGTTGTTCTCGTCCGGCACATCCAGTTCGAGCACCGGTGTGGACGCGGTGGTGACGGTTTCTGTGACCACCTCTGCTGGCGTCACTTCAGCGACGTTCACTGGTGGTCGTGCTTCTGGT
>BEHS01000063.1 GCA_002898895.1 bacterium HR16
AGGCGATGGCGGTGACATTATGGTAAGGCAATCCGCCCGGCTCGGGCTTGATAGGAAGCAGGTAGTCGTCCAGATTGGTCACGATAATCTCGCGCGAGGTGCCGATCCACCAGTGCCCTGCCGCATCGCGTGAGGCGCATTGCGGTTCGCCGTCGAAGTTCGGCATCTGCTGGTATGGGTAGAAGCGTTTGGGATACTGCAGTTTCGGCGGCGGCTCCGGCGCCATCTGGGAAGCGGTCAACGGTGAATTGGTTGCTTTTTGCCAGCGTTCACCATCCAGTACATAGATTTCTCCTGCCAGGCAGTACACCTTGCCCCCATGTACCTTGATGGCGGTCACCGGCTGTTCGGGTAAACCGTGTCTCGCTGTGTACTGGTGCGAGATGAGCTGAAAGTATGGCGACAGGGTGAGTGTGGCAACGACGCTCAGCAGTATCATGTGATTCCCTCCTCCGGAAAGTTGCTTATTCGCTTCACTTCGTTTCGATGTGCGCAGAAAATCTCCTGCAAGGGAACAGTGGCTGTGTCATTGCGAGGCAGGGAAATCTTCGCGACTACACGTCCGCAACAGAACCTCCTGCAGTAGCTATACAGGTGTAGAAGAGATATGCTACAATTAGTAGGGAAAGGAGCTGGTTTTAGATGGTGGTTACAGGCGTGCTGAAGGGCAAAACAATCGAACTGGACAAAACGGTGGACTTGCCAGAAGGTACTCGCGTGGAGGTTTATTTGAAGCCGCGCGATCAGGGTGGCGAGAATCTGATAGGACTATTTGCAGATGACCCCGAGTTAGTAGATGCCGTTGTGGAACAGGCGATGCGCTCCAGAGAGATAGTACCTCTGCGTGTGGAAAATGGATAAGGCTCTACTTGATACGGATATCTTTTCGGAGGTTCTGAAGGGCAGGAACCCTCAGGTTGTTACGGCAGCCTCTGAGTATCTGCGCCACTACGGCTATTTCACCATCTTCCCGCTAATCGTGCAGAACTGGAAAGAAGACTCTTTAGCGGTGTAGAAAAAGAGAAGCAATCGCAAATGAGCAATGTGCTGACGTAGCATTGCTAGAAGAAGGAGGTTCGCGATGACCCTGATACCCAAAGACTGGCTGCCTGCGTGTAGCATGAAACGTGTCATCTGCCACTGGACGGCAGGCGGTTATAAAGCCACATCCCTCGACCGCGCCCACTACCACATCCTCATCGAAGACGACGGCAAGCTGGTTCGCGGCACTCACAGCATCGCCGATAACGTTTCCACCGCGGACGGGGTTTACGCTGCACATACCGCGAAGTGCAATACCGGCTCCATCGGCGTGTCGGTGTGTTGCATGGCGGGCGCGCAGGCTTCACCCTTTCAGCCCGGCCCCTTCCCCATGACGCAGAAGCAATGGGAAACGATGGCGAAGGTGGTGGCGGAGCTGTGCCTGTTCTACCAGATACCGGTTACCCCTCAGACCGTTCTTGGGCACGGCGAGGTGGAGACCGCTCTGGGGATACCCCAGCACGGCAAGTGGGACCCGATGGTGTTGCCCTGGGCGCCCGAGATGAGCAGGACACAGGTAGGCAACCTTCTGCGCGCGCTGGTGCAAAGGGCGATGCTGGGCGACGAACCGCCGGAGCAACCCTCGTCTGCAACGTTGTCTATCGAGGGCAAGACCTTTCCGGTGGTGATGCTCAACGAAACGGCGACTGTGGCGATACGCCCGCTGGCGGAGGGTCTTGGCTGGAGTATTATCAGTGCGACGGGGGGACAGGTGAAGGTGAACGCCAACGGCAAAATGCTGACTCTGGCGAGCACGCTGGTCGGCGGCAAAGGGCATGTGGCATGTCGTGATCTGGCGAACGCGCTGGAGTTGCCCATCGAGTGGGATGCCGCGACACGAACGATTACGGTCGGGTAGCGGTCTCCGTCTCTATGATGACCACCTCTCTGGAGTTAAACCAGCGGGGCAAACGGCTGCCGGCGGTGACGCCTTTGGTCACGTAGACCCATGTGTTCCCTTACCGGCGCAGACCATGTGGGTAGCGGCTGCCGTACTCGCTGTGCGGGATAAGAGCGAAGTCGAATACTCGCGCCAGCACACGGGCTAACGGCAGCCACATCTGCCCGCCGTGCGTATGCCCCGACAGAATGAGGTCTGCCCGCTCGCGGTAGGGCGTTATAGCCGCGTCGGGATTATGCGAGAGCAGGACGATTGCTGCGTTGCGAGGCACGCCACGAAACGCTTCCTGCCAGTTCGGCTTGCCCGTCCACAGGTCATCAATGCCCACTATCCACAACTCGCCGTTTCCCTTGCGCAGTCTGACCGCGCGATTGGTAAGCACATGGATGCCCTGTTGTTCCAGAATCCCCGTAATTGCCTTACTGCCTGCCCAGTGGTCGTGGTTGCCCAGCACCGCATATACACCCAATGGTGCATGTATATTGCGAAACGCATTCTGCAGAGCGGGAATACCAGCGTGCGAGGTGACGTAATCGCCCACCAGCAGAATAGCATCGGGTCGCTCCTTTTCCACCGAATCCAGCGCCCTGCGCCAGCGTTCCATCCCCTTGCCGCCACTGCCGATATGGATATCGCTCAACACCGCCAGACGAAAGTTATCGCCTGCCTCATTCAGCGGCAGACGCAAGTGGGTAATCTCGATGCGTTCGCCCCACCAAGTGCCTGTAACCACACTGACGGCAGTCAGCAGTAAAAGCAGGAGAAATCCCCTGCGGAAGATAAAACGCCTGGACCTCACGACTCACTGCACTATCGGCTCTGGGCTGGAACCCACCTCGGTGATGATCCACTCGCTACCGATGCGCTCAAGGGTGTAGCTGATGTAGGTGGTGCGCACCTGTCCGTCCTCGTCCTCGTACACGTGCTGTCCGTAGAGCACGTAGGCGTCATTGGTGCGCTTGCGAATCTCGTCAAAGGCGAAACGCACCGTGCGGGTGTTGCGCATGGCGTCCAGCGTCATCGTGAAGTAGTCCTCGGCGGGTATCGAATAGGCGTACTTGCCGCGCAGATATACCGCCACATACATATCGAAGCGCAGGTGTCGGCGTATCAGGTCGGGGCTGTTGTATCGCCATGCCCGCTGGATGTCGCCGATAGTGACATCCAGACGAGAGGGCAGGTTACGCTCCAGATAGTAGCTCTCGCGGTAGGTGAACACCGGCACCTCGATGAACACCGGACGCTCTATCACCACGATGCGCTCGGTAGAAATGTAAGCCGGCATCGTGGGATAGAACACGTACACCGATGGGCACGCCCGGTATGGCTCGTACACCCGCAGATAGAAGCCGTAGGCAACGCCGTGGGGATAGTGCCGCCGATACTGGTCGTTGACAGGTGGGAAGTATATCTTCGGCTGCCACTCGCCGGTTCTTCGCGCGAGGTTAATCATGCCGTTGCTGGACGGGCGCGGTCGGTTACCGAAGGGTGTTTCCACTTCGGGAGGATACACCCAGTACTCACCCGGTCCAACAGAGGGTTGATTATCACGTCCACTGGGCTGCGGACGATTGCCCGAAGCATACGGCGAGGGAATGGGCCGGCGCGAGGGTGCAGGAGCTGTGCTATCGTTACCTCGCTTTCGGAACAAGCCATTGTCGTTCGAGCCAGAGTTGTTATCGCCGGGCGACACGGAGGGCGTGCTGCGCCCTTCGCTCTTGCTGGGCGACGCCTTCTCGTCCGATTTGCTCTTACCGCTCTCCGTTTTCTTGAACAGCTTGCCGAGGTCATCCGCCGACGCAGGCACAGATGCCGCCACGCCGATGGCAAGCACTGCTGCCGCTATCAGCAATCTCCAACGGGAGACAAGAGTTTTCATAGGGCACCCTCCCTTCGTGTGCTTACACTTATTAGACTGTTCCACATCTCGCCAGGTTACAGCCTACCTGCTTTGTGCAGGCGGTTGAATATAGCCGTAATACCTGCCCATCCAGTAGGGCAACAACCAGAACACGCCATCGCTCTCGGTATGCCCACCATCACCCTGCACGGCAACCCAGGGGTTCCCATCCCAGCGCATCACCCCGCGCTCGCTGGGCGGAGGCAATCTGTCGGTTTGCCAGCTTTCCATCTCCGGCGAGCGCACCAGCTTCAGGTCTTCGCGCCGGGTGTTGTCCACTGTCCAGCGCACCAGGTCCAGCGGTGCATCGCGCAGGAACATCAGCGAGTCTTCCATCTCCGGTCGGGCGCCGGTGAGCGATGCGTAAAGAAAGTGGAACCAGGGATTCTGGTCGCGCTTCACCCCTTCGTACCAGGTGTCCAGTGCCTGTCGGTACAGCTGCTTCAGCCCGGAGTCGGTCTCGTAGAGCAGCAGGGCGGGGAAAGCGAGAGCAAGCAGTTCATCGTCGATGTGCGTGCGCCAGGCAGGATTGAAGGTCTTCGCTCGTTTCACGTTCTCGCGGTAACCGTACTCATCCAGCAGCTTGCGGTATTCGTGTTCGTATTTGGCATCGCCTGTGATGTGGTAGGTCGCCTTGAGAAATGAAAGTATCTCTACCGAATTGATGCCGCGTTCGGGAGCCCAATCGGCATCTCCGTTCAGCTTATCGGGCGACCATACCCCCCAGCGAGTGTGCGTGCCGTCGATATCGCGCAACACATATCCACCCTCGACGATGTAGTCCATCACGCGACGCACATGTTCACGCACCTGTGCCCTATCCTGCTCGTCGGCAGCAAGGTCGTAGAAGAACAGGTAACCGTAGAAATGCCCGGTGATTTCGTCACTGCTGGTATCGCCCTTCCAGAGCCATTTGCCGTCTCTGCTCAGCCGCCATCGTTCGTGCACGCGCTTATGTCGCGGGTCGCTGACGTGTTCGTCCGCCCATTCGGCATCGGTATACACGCGGTTGGGGTCGTTCATCGGCTTCCAGTCTGCAGGGATAACCGTTCGCGCCACGAAACCGGGCGTGCCGGTCACTGTTTGCAGGAAGCGCAAAGCCCCAAAAGCCCTGCGGGCGTTCGCCCGGGCGGCGGGGTCTCTGGTCGCAGCATATCGAAAGCTCTCCATTGCTAAATACATGCCCGTATACTCGCCGTCGTTGTCGTCATCGCGTGGCTTCCAGGTACTTACGTCGCCCGGAACCTGCAAGAGACATTTCTCCACCAACCCCGGCTCACGTACATGGCGGGTAAGGCAAATGCTCAGGTAGTGCTGCGCTTTTTCGGCGAGAGTCATTATGCGCCGGCGTATTACGCTCACACCACCGGCAGTAGCCACCCAGGCAGTTCCTTCGCGGTCGAAGGCGACATCGCGCACGTCGTCGCTGGGCAGCCAGCGCAGGCTGTGGAGCAGTGACCACCGCTTGCCGTCTGTGCGAGCAACACCCACAGGCGTACCAATCCACATCCTGCCGTCCGGAGCGCGGCGCACGCATTGCACCTGCACGCTGGGCAGTCCGTCGGTAGCGGTCAACTGTCCCGCACGCCTGCCGTCGCGATAGATGGTGATACCGCCCAGCCCGCCAATCCACAAACTCCCGTCCGGGGCGAAAGCCAGTCCGCGCACCGATGCGCTGAGCAGATATTCTTCGTCGTACCGCCACGTAGTGCCCGCGGAGGAGTAGTGGAACAACCCGACATCGGTGCCGATCCAGATACCGCCGTTGCGGTCAGGTAGCACCGCGCGCACGCTTCGAGCGCAGGGCAGTTTTTGCGGGACGACGGTATCTCCTTTCACGCGCCACATCCCATCCGGTCCGAAAGCAACTATTTCACCGCTCTGCTCACACAGGGCAGATACAGGATGGGCGATACCCGATATTTTCTGCAAGCCGCCGCCCGTCGCACGGTACAGTCCGTCCCACGCTCCTGTCCAGACGTTACCCTGGCTGTCCGCGAACGCCACAAAGGCAGGTCCCGCGTGCTCGGGAGCGGTCATCGCTCTCCAGCGGTTTTGCGTTTTGTCCAGAACGTAAACGCCTGCGCGCGTCGCTGCCCACACCTGCCCCTGCGTATCTACAACGAGAGAGCGCACGTCGTTGGCTTCGGATGAACCGAGTGAATAGCGTTCGGCAGTCTCCTGAAGAAAGGGGGTGTCTGCTGCGGGTTGTGCATACGTTGTGATAGCTGTAACCAGCAACAAAGGCAGTATAAGCATCACCATCTCCTGCATCGTACACCTCTCGGCGTAATGGGACCTCAGGACGAGGTCAAGGTAATCCCCTCGTATACCGTCTGCACAGGCAAATCCGCATCCACACTTTCCAGATGGACTACCTGCTCCGGGTGTGTGTATTCCCGCCTTAGCCACTGCCCATCGGACTGGCGGATGAAATGTTCAACGCACATCCTGTCCTGTGCCACCAGCAAATACTCTTTGAGCGAAGGGATGCGCTGGTATACCAGAAACTTCTCCCCACGGTCAAAGTCTTCAGTAGAGGGAGAGAGCACCTCGATAATAACCACCGGGTTCAGCAGGTTATCCTCCTGCTCGTCCTCAAACTGTGGCTGTCCGCACACTACCACCACATCGGGATAGAAGTACGCGCTGGCTTCAGGTATCTTGACTCGCATATCGCTGGACAATACGATGCACTGTGAACCTCGCAGTAGCTGATGCAGCGCAGCCGCCAGATTACCGGTTATCCGCACATGAGCAAAAGACGCCCCCGCCATCGCGAAAACCTGCCCGGCGAGGTACTCGCTTTTGGTCTGCGCCTGGCGTTCTGCCTGCAGATAATCTGCCTCAGAGATGTAAGGAATAGAGCGTACCGCCATCAGTTTCTCCCTCCGTCTACATGCTACCAGCCAACAGCACGTCGTGTCAACCTTTCCCCGTACTTCCTGCAGCGAGCAAAGAGGAAAGGTTGTGATATAATGAAGAAGGGAATCGTTCCGACGCCCCTATATCTGGCTAAGCAGGATACAACAGGGTCATGCATAACATTCACGATCTACTGGAATACGCCATTCTGCAACGAGCTTCGGATGTCATCCTCAAAGCTGGCAGTCCTCCGGTTTTACGGATCGACGGCAAAGTGGTGGTGAGCAACTTACCCCCATTGACACCGCTGGACTGTCACGAGCTGGCTTACAGCATTCTTTACAGTGCTGCCCGCGATATGCTTCTGGCGTCAGCCCACCCGCGCGAAAGCGTGGAACCGCTGGACGTGGACGAAAAGATGCAGCAGCTGGAGCAACACGCCGAGATCGATACGGTGTTCACTATCGGGGGAATGGCACGGGTGCGTTGTAACCTCTTCTTACAACGAGGTAGCATCAGCGCGGCATTGCGCATCATCCCTCTCCAGCCGCCCACTATTGAGGAAGCCAACCTGCCGCCAATCTTTAAGGAGTTCGTTTCCCAACAGCAGGGTTTGATACTGATCACCGGACCCACCGGCAGCGGCAAGTCTACTACGATGGCGGCGATGATCGAGGAAATCAACCGCACACGCACTGCCAACATCGTTACCATCGAAGAGCCGATAGAGTACGTTTTCGAAGACAAGCGAAGCGTGATTCTCCAGCGCGAAGTAGGAACAGATACAACCTCCTTCGCCACCGCTCTGCGCAGCGTACTGCGTCAGAATCCAGATGTGATTGCCATCGGCGAGATGCGGGACGTGGAAACCATGCGCGTCGCCCTGACGGCGGCGGAGCTGGGACATCTGGTTATCGCCACACTGCACACGATGTCCGCGCCGGCTACCATCGTACGCATCCTGAACAGCTTCCCCCCAGAGGAGCGAGTGCCTTTACGCGTGCAGCTGGCAAATACACTGATCTGTGCGGTAGCGCAGCGTTTGGTACTGCGTGCGGATGGAAACGGCAGATTGCCGGCGGTGGAAATCCTGGTCGGTTCGCCAACGGTGCGCAAACTGATAGAAGACGGCAAAACCGACGACCTGTATTCCGCCATGCGCGAAGGCGAACATTACGGTATGAACACGCTGAACCAGGCACTGGAACAGCTGTACGCTGCCCAGCTCATCACCTACGAAGAGGCTCTGGCGCACGCCGGAAATGTGGCGGAGCTGAAGCAGATGCTCCGCCACCGGTAGCGTTAAATCAGGTCCGCAGCAGTGATAATGCTTTCGGCGATCTCGCGCATTTTCTTGTTCTGGTTGCGCGCCTGAAAGTGGATGCGCTTGAACGCCTCCTCTTCGGTCAGCCCAAGCCTCTGCATCAGAATGCCCTTCGCCCGTTCAATCAACTTGCGGGTTTCGAGGGCTTCCTTCAGCTCCTCCACCTCGCGGTTGCGCGCCTGCAGTTCGCGGAAGCGGAGCATGGCGATCTCGATAGCAGGTCCTAAATCCTCCTTGCGGAACGGCTTCACCAAGTAGCCAAACGCCCCTGCCTCACTTGCCGCCTCCACCAGCTCCTGCTCGCTGTAGGCGGTAAGGAACACGATGGCACAGGGACGCTCCTGAACGATCGCGCGCGCCGCCTCGATGCCGTCCAGCTCCGGCATGCGAATGTCCATGATGATCAAATCGGGCTCGTGCACACGCGCGGCCTGCACCGCCTGTACACCGTTCTCCGCTTCAGCTACCACCTGATGCCCGATTTTCTCCAGCCGCGCCCGAAGCATCATGCGAGTCAGCGGCTCGTCCTCGGCAATCAAAATGCGGTAACTCTCCATCTTTCTTCCCTCACTTCCCAAACTTCTCGTCGCTTCGAATCTGCGCAGGAAAGGCGTAAACCGTTCCGTTCAACGCCCCAATCACGAACCGCTCGCCGTCCGTATCGGGTACGCAAAAAACATGTCCCTCTGGCAACTGGTACCCCCGTACGATTCGCCCACTGCTTTTCTCTATCCAGTATACCACACCACTTACTGCTGCAGTGAAGATGTAACCCTGCGCTGATGCACACCCAGAATCATACACAACTTGCCCCGTTTCTGCAACCCAGCGCAGCTGTCCGGTACGCACGTCTACCGCATAAACCAGCCCACGCGCTCCCAACGCACCGCAATAGACGACACCGTCCTCCAGCAGTGGCGAAGGATAGCCAAAGCTGTTGCCCTGCGCAGAAGCCACCTCCCACAACACCTCGCCTGTTGCCACGCGCATGGCGTGCAGTACACCATCGTTGGAGGGCACTACCACACGCGCTCCATCGGTTGCCGGGGAGCCGATAGCCGGTGCGTAATAGAAAGAGCGTCCAAACTTCTGCTTCCACCTCAGTGCCCCTGTGCAGGCGTCAAGCGCATACACATAATTGTCCCAGCATCCCGCGATGAACATCCCACGCACCGGCACAATGCGCGACTGTACGAACATGCCCGTTTGAAACTCCCACAACCGGCTGCCGTCGCGCAGGGATAGCCCGTAAATCTTGCCATCGCCTGCCGCAGTGCATATCACCCCCTCGTAGATGCCCGCAGAGGCAAAAACGGGTGGAGGCAGGCTGGTTCTCCAGAGAACGCGCCCATCGGAGCGCCGCAGACATGCCACTGTGCCCGATGTGCTGCCGATGACCACTACCTCTTCGGTCACCGCAGGAGCAGCGACCAGAGTGCCGCCGATAAACGTTTTCCAGCGCAGCCTGCCGGAGGCAACGTCCACCGCGTACAGCGTGCCGTCAAAACTGCTGATATACACCGTGCCGTTGTATACGATGGGCTGTGCTTTGACGGAGCCGCCGGTTCGGAACGTCCATAGAGGGCGGATGGGACCGGGTACTTCCACAACGGTTGTACCCTCATAAGGCTTCCCACCACACACTGCCCGAAAGTCCACACGATGGGTGCCGGGGATAACATCCCTCATCGGGATGCGCACGGTAAATACGGTGTCGTTGCCTTCCACGGTGACCGCTCGCCATGCGCCGTTATCAAAGCGCGTCTCCCATTGCTCGGGCAACGTGCCATCCGGCGATCGCCAGTGCAGTCGGGCAAGCAGTTCGTCGCCCTGCAAGCGCACGCCCCGCACATGCAGTTGTGGTATCGGTTGAGGCGCGCGCGGCAGTTCCGTCAGCAAAGCTGGCTCACCCTTCTCTTTCACCACGCGCCAGATGCGAATCGTGGAGTCATCCACCTCTACTTGATGATAGCTTCCCTGATACAGTCCGCGCGCCATCAGAAACAATACACCGTTGCGCCACCAGGTCATATCCTTGTGCCCATGACCCACGAACACCGCCTTCACATTGTAGGGAGCGATAATATCCAGCAGGCGATGCTCGTTATCCACCATCTTTTCGCCCGTCGCCACCCAGTGGTGGAAGAAGAGGAAAACCGGCGCGCCCTTTGGCAGTCGGCGCAGACGTTGCTCCAGCCAGCGCAGGTCGGCTTCCTCGAAGTGCCCGTGGTGTTCCAGCAGGGCAGTGCTGTCCAGCGCGAAGAAATGGTATCCACCCCGCTCCCAGTGCATCCGTAGAGGTCCCAGCCACTTCGCAAAGCCCTCTTTGCCGATTGCGCTCCAGCGCACATCGTGATTGCCCGGCACGTTGATCAGCGGAATGCGCAGTTCGCTCATTATCTCACGGTAGCGTTTGTACTCTTCAGTGGAACCCAGCTCGGTGCAATCGCCGGTGTTGACGATGAAAGCGGGCTGTGGAGTCAATGCGTTGAAGGCTTGAATGTAATCGCGTGTCTCCTGATGGTGTGCGGTGACGCCGATATGCGTATCGGTAATGTGCAAAAAGCGAAACCGCTCTGCCTGTGCGGTCACGCTGAGCAGTATCAGCACACATATCCAGGAGATTGCGCGTTTACCCACCGGCGTATACCTCTTTACCGAACGCTACATTCTTCTCCCTCAAAGGGCACGCTCCCTGCTTGCGTCTGCGACAAGCGGTGGACGGCAGGAACAGTTCAGAGCGTTTCACAGGTATAATTAGCAGGCAACCCCTAACAGGAGGACAGGATGGCACTGGATAGATTCTTGCTTATGCTGATTCTGGTACTGCTGTTCGCCCGCGTGATGGCTCAGCTGGCGGAGCGGGTGAAACAGCCTCCGGTACTGGGCGAGCTGCTGGCGGGCGTGCTGCTGGGCGCAAGCGTGCTGGGCTGGGTTCCCGACAATGAGATACTGCATCTGCTGGCGGAAGTGGGTGTCATGCTGTTACTGTTCGAAATCGGTCTGGAAACCGACCTGAGCGCGCTCCTGCGTGTGGGGGCAAAGTCATTGACAGTGGCTCTCATCGGCATCGCCCTGCCGTTTGCGGGAGGCTATCTGACGTGCGTGGCTCTGGGCATCACCGGAACAACCGCCATCCTGTTCGGCGCGGCATTCTGTGCTACCAGCATCGGCATCACCGCTCGCGTACTGGCAGACCTCGGCGTGCTGAACAGCACGGAAGGGCGCATCGTACTGGGGGCGGCGGTGCTGGATGATGTGCTGGGGCTGGTCATACTGGCTGTGGTCTCGGCAATAGTGGCGCAGGGGAGCGTCAGCGCGTTGTTCGTCGTACAGACGACCGTGGTGGCGCTGGCGTTTGTAGCGACCGCGCTGCTGGTAGGCAGGCTTCTTGCCCCTTCCCTTCTACGCATCGTAGACCGCATGACGGTGCGCGGTGCGCTGGTTACCGCTGCGCTGGTGATGGCGTTCGCCTTCGCGCTGGCGGCGAAGAAGGTAGGCTCGGCGGCGATAGTTGGCTCCTTTGCGGCGGGGTTGGTGCTTTCGTCCATCGGGCGCACCAAACAGATCGAGCACGAACTCAAGCCTATTGCGGACTTCTTCACGCCCATCTTTTTTGTCAGCGTGGGAGTGGCGGTAAACGTGCGCCTGTTCAACCCGCTGGACGCCGCGAATCGCTCCACTCTGGTGCTGGCATCGCTGGGCACGCTGGTTGCCTTCTTCGGCAAGTTTCTTGCCGGCTGGGGAGCGTGGGGTAAAGGCGTCCGCCACGCGCTCATCGGCGCGGGGATGGTTCCGCGAGGAGAAGTGGGCTTGATTTTCGCTACGGTGGGCAAGCAGAACGGCGTGCTGGATGACGCGCATTACGCCGCGCTGTTGGCGGTGATATTCCTGACAACGTTCGTCGCGCCGATTTTGCTGGCGTATCTCGCGAAGGGAAGCGATACTGAGAAAGCGCCAGGTCCCGCATAGTTCAGACTGCCAACCACGCTTGACCCTCTACTTCTCTTCCTGTGATTGCACCTCAATGATTACCGCCACTTCCTGACAGTCGTAAAACTTGGGACAGTGCACGCATTCCGTCCACACCTTGCGGGGCAGTTCGGCGCGGTCACATACGCGGAAGCCCAGTCTCTCGAAAAACTGCGGTTTATAGGTAAGGGCAAATACCCGTTCCACACCCAAACTGGGAGCCTCGCGCAAGCACTCCAGTACAAGCCGCTTGCCGTAACCTCTGCCCTGCGCTTCCTCGGCAACGGCGAGGGATTTAATCTCCGCAAGGTCGCGCCACACCACATGCAATGCGACACACCCCACCACTTTGCCGTCTTCTTCTACCACGAAGAAGTCGCGCAGGTTCTCGTAGAACTGCGCCAGCGAGCGGTGAAGCATATCCCCGCGGTCGGCAAAAAAGTTAACAAGGCGCTGCATCGCCGGAACGTCCGCCGTGCGCGCCTTCCGAACGGTAGCACTCATACTGTTGTGTTTACACCTACTGGGGCATCTTCCCTGCTATCAGGCGGGTGATGTCGTTAGCGGTTACCAGCACGAGGATGGAGAGCAGTATCGCCAGCCCCACCATCTGCACCGCCATCTGCTGTTTGGCGGTGAGGCGACGCCCTCTTCGTAGCCACTCGATGAAATAGAGCACCAGATGCCCGCCATCCAGAATCGGGATGGGAAAGAGGTTCAGGATACCCAGGCTGATGCTTAACGCAGCCATGAAGCTCAGCACCCGATGCAATCCCTCTTTAGCCGCAACATGCGTCATCTGCACGATGGCTACCGGACCACCCACATTGTCTTTCACTTTCTTGGTAAACAGGTGCTCAGGAATAGCCATGATGAGGTTTCTGGTAATGCGCGTACCCACCACCAGCGATTCCCACGGCGACAGTCGCTTCACTTGCTGGGCGGGGATGAACCCCAGCCGCCCCTCCTTCTTCACTACCTTCTTGCCGTTCTGAACCTCTTCGACCTCGTATTCCTTGGGCACACCGCTGAGCAGGATATATTCGTCATCGCGCTTCACGCGGATGAACAGTCGCTTGCCTGCGCTGCCGTGAATCACCTTCATCATGTGCTCGCCGTCGCGGATGGGCTCTTTGTTAATCTCCACAATCACGTCGCCTATCTTCAGTCCCATGCGCTCCGCTTCGGTGCCGGGCAGTACCTGCGCCACGCGGTTCAGCGGCTTGCCGATCTCCAGTCCGACGGTCATGCCCATAATGGAGAAAATCACGTAGCCCAGTAACAGGCTCATGATAGGTCCGGCGAGCACCACCGCGTTGCGCTGCCATATCGGTTTGGAAAAGAAGGTACCGGGCGGGGGGTTGTCGTCATCATGCGACTCCATACCGGCGATGCGCACAAATCCTCCGAGCGGGAAGGGACGGACGGTATACTCAGTATCGCCTTTGCGTGCCAGCACAATCCACTTGGGACCGAAGCCAAAGGCGAACTCCTCCACACGCATTCCACACCATTTCGCCACGATAAAATGACCGAACTCGTGTGCTACTACCAGCACACCAATGGTGAGCAGAAAATAGAAAAGCGTTTGTACTATCTGATACTCCAAAGGTGGAACCTCCTCGTCGGTGACAGTTTACGGCGAACCGGGTTGCCCTTACTATCCTTTACGTTAATTATACCTGTTGCATGTTTCCGATTCGCTACAAAATACACTGGTTTTATGGACTCTTCCAGAGGTGTGCTTGTTCCCTTGCCCATGAATCTACAGCCTGCACCGCCTCCAACGTAGCAGGTTGCGGACGGTGTTTCTCCATCACATCTTGCACACACCGCACGATGTCGGTAAAGCGAATCTCGCCTTTGAGAAAACGGGCGACCGCTATCTCGTTGGCGGCGTTCATCGCGGCGGGCATGGTTCCGCCGATAGCCAGCGCATCGCGGGCTACCTGCAGGGCAGGGTAACGGCGCGGGTCGGGTGCTGCGAAGGTGAGTGCCCCTGCCTGGGTCAGGTTTAAGCGAGGCAAGGCAGTATCCACCCGTTCGGGATAGAGCAGGGCGTACTGGATAGGCAGGCGCATATCCGGCAAGCCCATCTGCGCCAGCACCGAACCGTCACACATCTCCACCAGCGCGTGCACGATGCTCTGGGGATGCAGTATCACCTCTATCTGCTCAGCAGGCACGCCGAAGAGCCAGTGTGCTTCGATAATCTCTAATCCCTTGTTCATCAGCGTGGCGCTGTCGATGGTGATTTTCGCCCCCATGCGCCAGGTGGGATGTTGCAGGGCACGTTCCGGGGTCACAAAAGGCAGTTCTTCCAGCGGCACATCGCGCAACGCACCGCCGGAAGCGGTCAGCAAGATTCGGCGCACTGCGTCGGGGCGTTCACCCTGCAAGCATTGAAAAACGGCGGAATGCTCGCTGTCGATAGGCACCACCGGAATCCCCTGCTCCTTCGCCAGCGACATCACGCTCTCCCCGGCGGCAACGAGCACCTCTTTGCTTGCCAGCGCGATGCCTTTGCCCGCCCTCAGTGCAGCCACCGTCGCCGCCAGCCCGCAAACGCCTGCCACTCCGACCACCACCATGTCCACCTCAGGCAGGGTGGCTACCGCCTGTAAACCTTCATCGCCGGAGTAAACATGCCAGTCGGGTTGACGCTCGCGCAAGAGGGCGGAAGCGGACTCGTCTACGAGGGCAACATGCCTTACGCCAAACTGCTGAGCCTGCTGCCATAAGCGTTCATGGTCATGATGTGCGGCGAGAGCGACTACCTGAATGCGGTCGGACAAGCGTGCTGCCACATCCAGACACTGCGTGCCAATAGAGCCTGTGCTTCCGAGAACCGCGATGCGTTTCATTCCTCATCCAGGATGCCGCCGAACTTCCGCACACGCTGCTGGTAGCTGAGGATAGCCTCAATCAGGTGCTCGGTGCGGAAGTCTGGCCAGAGGGTGGGCGTCACCCACAGCTCCGAGTAGGCAGTTTGCCACACGAGAAAGTTGCTGACGCGCATTTCGCCTGCGGTGCGGATAAGCAGGTCCGGGTCGGGCATATCCGGTGCGTACAGGTGCGCGCGGATGGTGGACTCGTCAATCTCTTCCGGTTGCAGTTCGCCCTGCCGGACACGCCGCGCGATGGCGCGTACCGCATCCACGATTTCCGCCCGTCCACCGTAGTTGATGGCAAGGTTGAGGATAAGGCGGTTGTTCCGAGCGGTAATCTCTATTCCCCGGCGCAGCTCCTCCTGAAGGCTGGTAGGCAGTTCGTGCATTCGTCCAATGACGCGCACCTGAATACCGTTGATGACCATCTGGCGCAGTTCCTGGCGCGCTGCTTCCTCAATCAGAGCCATCAAACCGCTGGTCTCGTCAGGCGGGCGGCGCCAGTTCTCGGTGCTGAAGGTGTACAGCGTGACCATCTTCACACCGAGGTCGGCGCAGTCTTTCACCACGCGACGCACCGTCCGGTAGCCCTGTCGGTGTCCCACCAGACGCGGCAACCCGCGCTGAAGCGCCCATCGCCCGTTGCCGTCCATGATAATAGCGATATGCTGGGGCAGGCGCGAAAAGTCCACGCCTGCCTCCCGCGCTTTCATCACAGCAGGCGCGGTCTCGTCGATGTGAGCCTGTAGGGGGAGGGTTTCCATGCATCACACCGGAGCTTCGCTCCGCTCATACCTCCATCAGTTCGTCCTCTTTTGCCTTCTGCAGGCGGTCAATTTCGGCGATATACTTATCGGTGAGCTTCTGCACCTGCTGTTCGGCACGTTTCACGTCATCTTCGGAAACCTCGCCCTTCTTTTCCGCCGCTTTCAGGTGCTCGTTGACCTCGCGACGCACGTTGCGTATGGCAACACGCTCCTCCTCCGCTTTCTTGTGCAACAGTTTGATGAGTTCTTTACGCCTTTCCTCCGTCAACTCAGGGATGCGGATGCGAATAACCTGCCCATCGTTATTGGGCACGAGGTTCAGGTCGGATTTCAGGATGGCTTTTTCAATCCACGCCAGACTCTGTTTATCGTAGGGCTGGATGAGCAACAGGCGAGGCTCGGGCACGGTGATGCTGGCAATGTGATTGATGGGGGTGGGAGTACCGTAGTAATCCACCATCACGTGCTCCAGAATCGCCGGGTTAGCACGCCCCGTGCGGAGCGTAGCGAACTCGTGCGCCGCCTTCTCCACCGTTTTCTCCATCTTGTGCTCGGCTTCTTTCAGCAACTCTTCAATCATTTTTCCTCTCCTCCTACCAGAGTGCCGATGTCTTCGCCCAGTATTGCCCGCACCACGTTGCCCGGGCGGGCGATGTTAAACACTACAATCGGCAGACGATTCTCCATACACAACGTCAGTGCGGTCAGGTCCATCACGCGCAGCTGGCGCGCGATGGCTTCACTATAAGTAATATACGAGAATCGCTTTGCGTTTGGATCAAGGCGGGGGTCGGAATCGTACACGCCGTCCACGTTCGTCGCTTTCAAAAACGCCTGCGCATGGATTTCCAGCGCACGCAGCGCCGCGGCGGTGTCCGTTGTGAAATAGGGATTACCGGTTCCAGCGGCGAGAATCACCACGCGCCCCTTCTCAAGATGGCGGATGGCGCGACGGCGGATAAACGGCTCGGCAACCTGAAACATCTGGATGGCGGTCTGCACGCGCGTGGGCACACCCAGCTGCTCGATGGCGTCCTGCAGGGCAAGCGCGTTAATCACCGTTGCCAGCATGCCCATATAGTCGGCGGTGGCGTGTTCGATTCCTGTGGGTGCAATCGCGCTCCCGCGCACGATGTTGCCCCCG
>BEHS01000064.1 GCA_002898895.1 bacterium HR16
TATACGCCAATACTCCCCAGCTGAATCTGGCTAATCGGTTCATAAGCACCGGCTCCTGGTTTCATCTAGCCCGATTATACCCTATCGGTTCGCTATCGCGATGGGACGGGGACGTATCTCCAGCACCACCACCGACCTGTCCCGGAACCGCTCCACCAGCGCGCCGCGCTTTATTGCATCCATCAGGAGCCTGCGCCAGTGCTCCCCCTCCGAGCCCGGCGGCGCAAAAGCCAGATTCTGCAGCACCACCTGATACCCCATGCGGTGCAGGGCGCGTACCAGCATGTCGCCGTCGGTGAAGGAGTCGTAGTCAATCAGCGTGTGGTGCCCCGGATTGCCCCACAGGTAGCGTCGTTGCAGGTAGAAGCCGCGCGTTTCATCATAGAGTATCACACCCGCTTCGCGCGGCGTGTTGCGGTTTATCCACTCGCAGGCTTGCCATACCCCCGGCAGAGCACGCTCCAGATAAGCGGGCGCGCCGTCCTTCCACACGGTGAGCACCCTGCCCCACAACGACGAAAACCCGACAGCGCACCACAGCACCTGCAGCACGATGGCAGCCTGCATCGCTCTCGCCGTCCACCGTCGTTCCGTCTGCACCGCCAGCCACCCGCACCACAACGATACCAGCGGGAAGATGGTCATCAGGTAGCGCACCTGTTGCATCAGCACGAACCACAGCACCAGCGATATCAGCGAGAACAGAATCCACCACCGCGCTACACCGGGCAGACGTCTGGCGAAAAACAGCGGTATCAGCCCCGCCAGATACACAAAGCCTGCCGACCCCACGAACGGCAAAGGGTCAAAGAAACGGCTCCAGAAGAAGGTGAGGTTAAACGGCGACATCAGCAGCTGGTATGGCTCACGCCCCAATCCGAACGCCAGCTGTGCCTCGCGGTAGATTCGGGCGTTTTCCGCCGTCCAGTTGCGCCCACCGAACAGCTCGTAGAAGTAGGGGTAAACGGGGTTGCCGGTGTACACATAGGTCTTGATGTACCACGGCGCGCCCACCAGCAGGGCGATGCCCACACAACCCGCTATTTCCACAAGGCGAATCGGACGCCGGCGCACCGATTCCCATGCCAGCAGCACCGCCAGTAAACCCACACTGCCCAGCGCGGTCATCTTCGTACCAAGCGCGAGCCCACCCATCAAACCCGCCAGCGCCAGCCACCTGCGTCGGGTGGGAGCACCCCCTTCTCCCGCCGCGTTCCACGCTGCGAGCAAACAGAGTAGCGTGTAAGCGGTGGTGGCAAGGTCGGCGTAGGCAACGGAGGCTTCCCACAGCACCACCGGCACCGAAACCAGGCTGGCGGCTGCCCAGGAACCTGCGAAACCCGTCCGCCGCGCGAAAGCAAACACCGCCCCCAGCGTGAGCAACAGTGTCGCCCAGTGGAACACTTTTGCCCCGCCCGCTCCCGAGCCAATGCCCAGCGCCCACAGATACTGCATCTCCATCACGAAGGGGAAGTTCGATTGGTGCATGAAGGGAATGTAGCCGATTCGTCCTTCGCGCAACCAGATGGCAGGCGCGGCTAAGTGATAGGCAAGTCCATCCCAGTCGGTAGCGGCGGGCGGTGAAACCACCATCGGCAACACCAGCACCGCCAGTATCGCAAACGGAAGCCACATCCGCCAGGAGAAAGGCTGCGCTTCCTCCTTGAAGGCGCGTACACGCCACCACGCCGCTCCGCCCGCCAGCAGAATCACCGCGAACAGAAGCCATAACACACCCTTCTGGAGCCACCCCAGCAGCCCAACCGCCAGCACCAGATACGACAGCGCGCCCGTACTCAGCGCAAGACCGAAAGCGAGCCTCTCCCCTGCATCTGTGAAAGGCAAACGCCAGAGCCGACACCACCGACTGCCCGCCCACGCCAGCAAAACGACAGCCGGCACCGTCCACATCCATCCCCAAGGGTGATACAGCGTCACCCTATCCACTGCAGTATCTCCCCATCCGATGCCTGTACTGGCGATACGGAGACTGCCGGTGCAAAACCAGCCAGTGAGGTCCGACGCGCCTCTTCCGCGCTCAGATGGTGAATCAACACTTTGGCAGGAAGAGCCAGCACCGTCGCCGTTGCCCAATCACCCAGCCTGCGGATGCCGGGAACCCATACATTCTGCAGGAAGAAGCGGTTACTGCCGTCACACCCGTTCAAATCGGCTACGACGGCGTGTACCTTGCGACCGCAGGACGCCGCCAGCAATGTCCACCATCCCGCGTTGCCTGTGCCCACCACAGATACCTGCCATACTCCACGCTGCGAACGCAGGAAAGCCAGAGCGGTGAGAGTATCCTGTACCTGCCACTGCATGTCGGTTCGGTTAAAGGTTTCGGGGAAGTTGCCTTTCAGCTCGCGCTTGCCATACCGGCGCAGGTGCTCACCCGTGCCGAAGGCGTCCAGCGTCATCACCGTGTAGCCGGCGTTCAGCAGGCGATGCAGCAACGTCTCGCCGTGCAGCCACGTCTCTGTGCCGTCGGGATGCAGGAGTAGCACCGCCTTCCCGGAAGCCCGTCTTGCGGGTTGGAACAATGACGCCAGCACCACCTCTCCTGTTCCTCTGCGCCGGAAAGCGATGCGCTTCTGGGGTAAGGGTTCGGCTACATTCTGCTCGCTCAACACCTCTATCTGTACCGGCTCCACCGCTTCCACCGCCAGCGTATGCGCCCAGGCATTGCCTATCCACCGGCGAAACGCCGGTATACCCTGTGGATTGCGCGGGAAGCGATTGCGTAGCTGCTCGTTATCGCGCTGTCGCAAGGCTTCCAGCACCGCATCCCCGCGTGCGTACGAGGGTGGCAAATTGCCGTCTGGAAACACGCGCAACGCCTCGGGTGGTTCGGCGGTAAACGGCAGCTCGTTCGAGGGCGCGTTTCCACCAAGCCACTTCCCGAAGAAGGCGTATACCGCCTCCCTGCTGGCGCGGTTGTAGTTGTGGCCGGCATCAAAGCGCACGGCGGAGATGTGTGACTCCGCCCCCATCAGGGCATAGATGGCTCTGGCGGCGGGGTACTCCTCCTCCATCGTGTGCTGTGTCCAGTCGCCGGTAGCAGCAACCAGCAGTAGCGGACGAGGCGCGGCAAGGGCGGCGATCTCCACGTTGTTCGCGTTCAAGCGCAAGCCGGGCGCGTTTTCACAGAAACATCCACCCTGATAGTGCGCCGATACCATGCAAACCGGCGCAGAGGCGGTAACACGCGGGTCCACCGCTGTCAGCAGGAAGGTTTGTGTGCCTCCACCCGACGAGCCCGTGCAACCGATGCGTTTTCTATCCACCTCTTTGAGCGAATACAGAAAATCCAGCGCGCGGATGCTGTTCCACAGCTGCAGTCGAAGCAGGTGGATACCCCACAGCTCCCACTCCTGCGTGATGCGCTGATGGGGCAACTGCAGGCTGTCGTTGTAGCCCACCATGTCGTAAGCGAACGCAACGTACCCTTGCTTTGCGAGGTTGATACACAAGCCGATATACGAAGCGCCGCTGCGTTCATCCAGATTGTTCGCCAGACGACCCTCGCGCACGTGCCCGTGCGGACACAACACCGCCGGAAACGGTGGCTTCTTACCCAGCGGACGATACAGATTGCCGGTGACCAGAAAGCCGGGGAAGCTCTCGAAGTACACCTTCTCCACGCTATAGCCATCGCGCTCGATACGACCGAAGATGTGTGCGCGAAGGGGCGTTCGTGGAGGCAAAGGCAGCAATCCCGCGCTGTTCAACAGCTGCTCCCGCAGCCACTTCGCCCGCGCCTCCCATTGCTGACGCGAGGAATAGGCAGGTGTGGGCAAATGCATCTCTCCGTGCCGAACGGTGCTCACGCGCTCGTCGTGAGAAGGGAACTCCATGTCGCGCCCTCCAGCATACTGTTCTCTCTTTCTGTACTCTACGCCGGCGCGCTCGCGGTTCCTGCTTCTTTTGCAGAAGGTGTCACCTGTCTGTAAGTAGTAGAATATAAACAGAGACACGGAGGGATGAGAATGCGAAACCTGCTTCGGCAAATCGCGTTGCTGCTGATGTTGTTTGGTGCTCTGCTGGCATGGGCGGAAGGCGAAAACAGCCCCTGTGCCAAATTGCTGCCCACCACAGAACTGAAGGGGTGGAAAGCGGTAAACGGCTCCTACCTGTACGGCAAAGGCGAGGGATTAACCAGCATCTATAATGGAGGCTACCAGCTCTATCTGAAGAACGGTGTGCAGGAGGCAGCGCAGAAGCTCTACCAGCGTGGTAACCTGTACGCTACCGTGACCACCCACACCATGAAAGACGCTTCCGCTGCAAGCAAGTTCGTGCAGTACTGGCGCAACACACACCGCAAGCAAAAGCCTCAGTCACTGAAGATAACCGGAACGGGCTTCTGGATACAGGCTGATGGCGCAACCACCTTCTACTGGGCGAAAGGGCGGTTCTTCGTCACGGTGATGGTGACGCGCGACGACCGGCAGGCGGTAGATGCGGGGCTGGAGGTGCTGCGTACAATCGCAGGCAAGGTCAAGTAGGGAGCGGGGTTTCCCGCCCCCTTCTTCGTACAGAACATTACGTATCCGCCGTTCCACCCGGTATGCCCGACAGGTCGCAGGGCAGAGTGTAGGTAGGCACCTGCGTGCTTGGCGGCGCGTCGCCACCAGAGCCTGCCGGAGAGGTTCCCGGGATGTTGCCACGGCGCTGATAATACTTGGCGTGTCCGTCGACGAAGTTCACGTTAAAGCCATCGGAATGGCGCGGATGCGCGGGGAAGTTATCCCAGCAAAACGGACAGGTAGGTACGCGGCAGATAGGGTCTACCTGCGTTCCGCCCGGGGGAACATACGTACCGTCGTAGAACATGGTGGTATTTGCAGGCTCTCCAATGGCTCCTAAACTCACCACAGGGTCGTTGTTAAACAAGCCGGGCGGCACTGCCGGGTCCTGAAATACACCGAAGTTCAACGCATACGAGGAGTAGCGGAAGTTGCCGCTGCCGTTCAGTCCCAGCGACTGCAGAATCGCCACAAAGTCAATGCCGGGGCGGTGCGATGGGCAGACCATGATGTCTACGTTCTTGACGTAGGGCATGGTGGCATCGTACACGGTAAACACACGGTCGCCGGTACCCGGCACCAAAACGGCATGGTCCATACTGTATACGCTCTGTGGGAACGTCTCATCGTAATCCTGCACATAGGCAAGAGTTGCCAGTGCATATTGGCGCAGGTTGCTGAGGCAGGAAGCGGAGCGTGCCTTCTCTCGTGCCTGCGCAAACACAGGGAACAGAATCGCTGCCAGTATCGCGATAATCGCGATGACGACGAGCAGCTCGATAAGTGTAAAAGCCTGTCGTGTGTTCGACATCTTGCCCTCCTTGCGGATATTTTACTTTACTATTCTAACTGTCTGCACGTGCGAATGCAAGTACCGGCGGTTAAAACTCCGTGAACTCCTTTGACGTCGCATCAGTAATTTCGCAGGGATTAGTGCCTACTTGACAAAACCAGTATTTCATGGTATATTGCTAACGAGTTACAACGGGTTATTGTACTTGGTCTGAATGAGATATTACCAAAAAAGGGGGCGAAAAAGGAAGATTTTCAGGTAGATTTCGAGTATAATAATACTAGAGAAACTCAGGTTCGCAGCCGATAATTGTAGTAGCGAACCGAGTTCACCTTCCTTCCTCGGGGTAGCAGGCTTTGCTCTCCTTTCACTGCTACCCCGCTTTTTTGTACTGCCCTACTGCTCCATCAGCTGGTCGATGAGCGTTTCCGCCACAATCAGCAGGGAGCGAAGCACCTCGACGGTTTCCACACGTTGCTCAGGGGACATTTGCGCGGGTTCCAGTTCGCCCAGCAGTTCGATGGCTTTGCGCACCACATCGGCGGGTTGTTGCGCGATGGTCGCTGCCGGGGCAGAGGCAACAGGCTGAGATGTTGTGGTCGGAGGTGGAGCCACCGCAATGGTCTCCTCTTCGGGCAGCGGAGGCAGTTCGGGGTTGATCCACTCTGCCCAGTCAGGCGCGGAGCCTCGCAGTAACTCTTCAGCACGCTCAGGCGACATGCGCAATGCCTTCACCAGTTTGGCGGTGTCGTCGGTGCTCAGACGGTCGCTCTTGATTTTTTCCGCCACCTGTGCCTGCACTTCCGGCATCTCGTTCAGCTGCTTCAGGAAGCGAGCGTGCTTTTCGGTGATGGCGCCTTCAGCAGGACGATTGGGACGCGAAACCACCTGTTCGGCGATCTCCTCAGGCAGGTCCAGCAGCTCCAGCATATAGCCCACCATGCGCTCGCTAATGCCCAGGCGGCTCGCCAGGTCGCGGTTAGAAAGCCCCAGCCGTGTTTTGGCGATTTGCAGAGCGCGGGCGCGATCAATCGGGCGCAGGTCTTCGCGTTGCAGGTTCTCGATCAGCTGGTCGGTAAGAGCCTCCTCGGGGTCTACTTCACGCACGATGCAAGGGATTTCGAACAGTCCCGCCATCTGCGCCGCACGCCAGCGCCGCTCGCCGACCACAATCTGATACATGTTCACATTGTGCAGCGGTTTGACCACGATGGGCTGTAACATCCCGTGCTGGCGAAGGCTATCTGCCAGTCCTTGCAGGCTCTCTGCGTCCATGTCGCGACGAGGCTGCTCGGGGTCTTCCACGATTTGCGAAACGGGTATCATGCGAACTTCCACTGCCATTTTGTTCTCTCCCTAAACCTGTAACACAATGCCTTTCGACGTGATTTCGAACGGTAGCCAGTCCAGAGAGTGCGTTGCGCCTTCCATCTTCTCGATTCTCAACTCCCTGCGAAGCTTTCCTCCTGCCTCGCGTATGCGGAATCGGAAGATGTTATGCGCCAGTGAGAAGGTGAAATCCATCAGCCGGTTTCCGCTACCGCGCGGGATACCACCAATCAGCCTGTCCAGCCCGTCAATGCCGGTGCGTTGCAGTTCGGTCATCGCGAACACCCCCCTGCTATTGCTGCCAGCCGAGGCGACCGTTAATGGAGATGCTGTAGGTAGCGATCTGCGTGCCCATGGTAATGGACGACCATATCAGCTCGGCGGTGAACTCCGCCAGGATGATGCCGATGGCTACCATACGCAGCTTCTCGTAACCCTTTAAGCCGTAGTAGCGCTGGATGAAGGACTTGATGACCAGCACGATAATCAGCCCGAACCAGAAGTAGTCTACCCCGAAGTTCATCGACAGCGCGTAGCCGACGGGATGCAGGGGAAATCCCGGTACCTGGAAGCGGATAGCGTCCAGCAGCATCACGACGGCGAAGCCGGTAACCACCGCCAGAATCGCCGCCACGTTCACGGGATGCGGTTGCTCGATAATCTGCCGTGTTGCACTGCCGATTTCGCCCCAGGCAGCCGGTGCACCGCGCAGATAGCCCCGGTAGATGTACGCTATCTGTCCCACCGCCACCCCGGCGAAAATGGCGATAAGCATTGTCCAGAACAACGAACGCGCCGAGACGCCCACGCTCTCGCCCATCTTGTACGCCTCCAGCTGATAGGGCATGGGGTGCGAGCGGTGGATGCGGTTAAAGATGAAGAAGAGATGGTAGATGCGCACCGTATCCGCCTGCGAGAGCATCTGGTTCGCGCCAAAGCCCAGCACCAGCTGGTGCGGTCCCATAAACGCCATTTCGTGTGATGGTGGGCCCAGCTGCGCCCTCATGCGCGTCAATGCGGTGCTGAAAATCAGGAACACGCCCACGTACGCTATCACCAGCCACGGCGATAATCCGCTGAGCAACCCGATGTATCCCAGCCCCGCCAGCGAGAGAATCAACCCCAGCAGGGCATAACGCGGGCGCAGCTCGTGTGGAGTGGGAGCGGTATTCGCCTTGATATGCTGCCACAGCTCACGCAGGTAGCTGCGCGAGGAAATCATCGCGCCCACAAATAGTCCGAAGAACGCTCCCCACGTCTGCTCGCTGAAGTAGGGCGGGCTGGGCACAAGCCACCCTCCTCCAAATACCCCCTGCTCGTAGCCGTACATCAGCATAACGATTTGAATCGCCTTGCGCAGGAAGAAGAAAAAAATGCAGCTGAACAGCAGGTCGGTAGGCATGAACACCGCTATCGCGCTCATGTAGGGGAAGATGCCGATAGGCGTCCAGCCGATGGCGTTCCAGGGTGGGTCGGGGAGCCATTCGTTGACGTTGGCGATGAAGCGCACTTTAATCATCGGCACGGAGGGATAAAGGAAGCTGACGCCGTTGAGCATATCGATGGCGAACATCACCGCGAACGCGCCCCACAGGTAGCGATTCTTCCATGCAGGGGCATCGGGGCGGGTGAGCAGCATGGGCACCTGAATAATGGGAAACGCCAGCTTCTCGCGCCGGCTCCACTGGTCGCGCATCAGCGTGTTGATGCACAGCATGGCGGTGCATATCAGCCCGAACAGCAGCGTCCATGCAACCAGTGGTTTCGCAAAAATATGCAGGTGCGACAGCGCGTAGGATAGTCCGAACCCGCCTCGCTGGAAATCCTGCAGCTGGCTGGCGTCTTTGAAATAGAACCAGTCGGGCAGGCGAGGCAAGATGTTCTCGCGGTTCCAGGGGTTCTGGTCGGCGAACATCGCGTAGGAGTAGACGTAGGGATAGTTGATGTTCATCCACTCCGCGCAGATAGCGGTAGCGACCGACAGGAAAGCGTAAATCAGCACCAGTTCTCCACTGCTGAACGCCCACCGGCGAGCGTATCGGCGCAGGAAGATGTTGACGAACGCCAGCACGATGAGAGAACACATCGGGGGCACGAGCAGGGAGAATATCACATCCACCAGCACGTCGGCTGCCCAGTAGGCGTTGATGGGCAGGAGTATCAGGCTAATGAGTAGCGCCCGTAGAAAACGCAAGCGTGGCGTGAAGGTTATTGCCACCGGCGCCTCTCTAGCCGCAGGTTTTGCACGTTGTTCCAGCACTGCCATAGTGCCGTTAGGTTATTCTCCGCACGAGCAGATTCCTTCCAGAAACGCCGAAAAAAAAGCCCTCCCGCGCGAGGCGGGAGGGCTTTCTCATGCCTGTTTATCGAGACCAGTCGTTCTCGTCTTTGCCGGTGAGCGACCAGTTCCACGGTATCTTCACCAGTCCGCGGCGGATGGCTTTGGCGTGACCGTCCGCGAAGACGAAGTTGGCGGTCATGTTGTGGCGATAGCGCACCTGACCGTAGCCCTGGTTCTTCGTCCAGTCCCAGGTGTTGCCGTCCCAGTCACCGGGACCCAGGTCGCGGTCCAGTAGCTTCCACAACGGGTCATTGTCGCCCTGCGGGAAGTTGCCCCACCAGCAGAACTCCTGGGAGGGCCACCAGCAGAAGTTGGCGGAAGTGTCGTAGCCCCACGCGCCAATCTGTGTGCCATCGCCGTATACGATGGTCTCCGCCGGATGGGTGAAGATGGCGTCGCTGTCGGGCACGTAGTGCACCCAGTTATCCCAGTCGCCCCACAGCGGGCAGATGTGGTCGTTCATGCTGTAGTTGAACCGTCTGGCGATACCCGACGGACAGATGCGAATTTCGCCGCTCTGCCGGTAGGTATCCCAGTTGTCGCCGGTGCCCGACTTGATGTAGGGCGAGATGCGGAAGAACCAGTGCCCGTTGCCCTCGGGGCGGTTGTGCCAGGCGGGGAACCAGGTTTCGTCGTAGTCCTGCAGGTACATGCGCGTCGCCAGACCCATCTGCTTCATATTGCTCAGACAGGTCGCCTGGCGCGCCTTCTCCCGTGCCTGTGCGAAAACGGGGAACAGAATCGCTGCCAGTATCGCGATAATCGCGATCACTACAAGCAGCTCGATGAGTGTAAAGCCTTTGTGCTTCATGGTGTGTTGCCTCCTTGTTGTTGGGATGATAAACCGGGTGCCGGCGCCGTGCTTTCGCGCAGCACCAGCTCCGTCGGGAGTTTCCGTTCCTCCTCTACCGGACGTTCTCGCTGCTCCATCCACGTCATCAGCATACCTACCGCTTCGGTAGCCATCTGTTCCAGCGGCTGGCGAATCGTGCTCAGCCGTGGTGACAACACCCGTGCGAAGGGCGTGTCGTCAAAGCCCACTACCGACAAGTCTTCCGGCACGCGCAACCCCAGCTCCTGAGCTGCCTGCAGAGCGCCTGCCGCCATCTCGTCGTTCGCCGCCAGAATGGCTGTAGGGCGCTCAGGGGAGTTCAGCATCGCTCGAGCCCCTGCCACTGCCCCCCCTGCCGTGAAATCTCCCTCAGCAATCCACTCGCTACGCAGAGGCAGGCGATGCTCCTCCAGATACCAACGAAAAGCAAGCAGACGCTGGCGTGCATCATAAAAAGCAGGGGGGCCACCGATAAAGCCGAAACTGCGGTGTCCATGCGCGCAAAGCCAATCCATTGCGGCAAAGATACCTGCAGTGTTGTCCGCGCACACACAGGGTAACCCCTCCACCCGCGCCGATATCACCACGCAGGGAACGTTGCGCCGACGGATCTCCTCCGGTACCCGAGAGGTACTCAGAGGGGCTATCAGCACAATGCCGTCCACCTTGCCGCTGAGCAGCGATTGCACCAGGTCCACATCGTCCATCGGGGCGGCGGAGGTGTGCAGCAGGATGTCATACCCGTGTTCGCCGACCGCATCGGCGATGCTTGAGAGCATCGCGTGGATGTAGGGGGAGCGCAGCATGTTGCGTGTGACCATCGGCGGCACCACGGCGATGGTCTCGGTCTTGCCGGTAACCATCGAGCGGGCAAGCCGGTTCGGACGGTAATCGAGCTCGCGGGCGACCTCCAGCACGCGCCGGCGTACCTCTTCGGGCACGGGGCGGGGCCCACCGTTCAATGCATAGGAAACGGTAGACACCGAGATGCCCAGCCTCTTTGCGATGTCGCGGATAGTAGCAGGCATGGGTTTCTCCTTGAGAAACGTTTCGCGAAACGTTTCGACTTGAGTATAACATCCTCTTTCCTCGTTGTCAAGGGTTTGGGAGGAAATTTTCTGAAAAAAACCGTACTATCCGCAGTTAATCAGGTGCGCCAGGTAGCCCGCGCCAAAGCCGTTATCGATATTCACCACCGCTACGCCGGGCGCGCAGGAGTTGAGCATGGTCAACAGGGGCGCAAGACCGCCAAAGTGTGCACCGTAGCCCACGCTGGTCGGCACAGCGATCACAGGACGGCTCACCAGTCCGCCCACCACGCTGGGCAACGCGCCTTCCATTCCCGCTACCACCACCAGCACATGCGCCCTGAATAGCTTCTCCGACTGCGACAGCAGGCGATGCAATCCCGCGACGCCCACATCGTACAAACGCTCCACGCGGCTTCCCATCTCGGAAGCGGTCACCGCCGCCTCTTCCGCCACGGGCAGGTCGGAAGTGCCTGCGGCTACCACCAGCACGTAGCGTTCTTGCGGGACATCGCTCTCCGGTTCACTCTCACCCAGCACGAGGATGCGCGCCGCCTCATGGTATCGCACGCGGGGGAAACGCTCTTTCACCGTCGCCGCCAGTTCGGGGGTGGCGCGGGTGGCCAATACCTTGCGGTGACGGTTGCTCAGCCGTTCCAGAATCGCCAGCACCTGCTCGGGCGTTTTCCCCTGGCAGAATACTACCTCGGGGAAGCCGGTGCGCAGGGCGCGGTGTGTGTCAATGCGGGCAAACTCCAGGTTCTCATAGGGCAGGGCGCGCATCCGCTGCAGAGCCTCCTCTACCGATAGCGCGCCCGCACGCACTGCCTGCAGAATTTCCTCCAGCGCGCTAACGTCCATGCTTTACCACTCCAACGGCACTGGCAGGAATAACACCCTGCTTGCGCAACGGCTCATTAAGGCTGCCCGTACGGTAGCCTGCAAGGTCTAACGTCACGTACAGATAGCCTATCTCCTTGAAGCGGGTCACGATGATGTCCGCCAGTTCCACCACGCGGGCGAGGTCGGCTTTCTCCACCTCGATGCGGGCGATGGTGTCGTGATGGCGCACGCGAAACTGCCGGAAGCCGAGCTCGCGCAAGCACCGCTCCGCGGCGTCTACCTGCGCCAGCAGTTCGGGGGTAATGGTGGTTCCGTAAGGGAAGCGCGAGGAGAGGCACGCGAACGACGGCTTATCCCAGTTGGGCAATCCCGCTGCCTGTGCCGCCTGGCGGATATCCTCCTTGGTGAAGCCCGCCTCGCGCAGAGGACTACGCACCCCCTTCTCCGCCGCAGCGCGCATTCCGGGGCGGTAATCGCCCTCGTCGCCCGCATGCGAGCCGTCCGCTACCCATGCGATGTGGTGCTCGTCCGCTATCTGCCGTATCACCCCGAATAGCTCGGTTTTACAGTGGTAGCAACGGTCGGGATTGTTCACCCGAAAGTGTGGGTTGCTCAATTCATGTGTGCGCACCACCACATAGCGCCAGCCGCGCTCCTCTGCCAGCCGGCGCGCCTCTTCGATTTCGCCGGCGGGGAACGCCTCCGAGTCACCGATGACCGCCAGCGCGTTGTCGCCCAGCACTTCGTGCGCCGCGTGCATCAGGTAGGTGCTATCTACCCCGCCGGAGTATCCGACCGCCACACTGCCCATCTCACGCAGGATGGCGAACAGACGCTCTTGTTTACTCTGCCAATCCGACATGTTCATGCCCTCCATCTCATGATACCCGAACGGCGCGTGCTGTTGCGTCGACGATAGCCGTTGAGCATCCCTCGTCGGACGAAACGATTAATCGTCCATATCAGCGCACCCAGCACCAACCATAACGCGAGGCTGGTGCGGGTTATCATTCTCGCTTCCACCGCTGCAGCCACAGGCACTTTCGCCACCACCTTGCCGTTGAGCACTGCCCGCAGTTCGCCCAGCGGCTGACCCTGCTTAATAGGCGGTCTGGCAGGAACCAGGTGCAACACCGGTTTCACCTCATCTCCCCACCGTCTCGGCACGATAACACGCAAAGGCGCGGAAGCCACAACAGGCACTGCCTCCGGCTCCGCCCCGTTTACTTTGACTTCGCCGACAGTGCCTCCCGCCTGCGCCAGGTCAATGCGTGTGTATTGCCTGTACGCCCACTCGATAAGTGCATGGGTATCCTTGTCCGCATCGGTGCTGCCCAGCACAACCGAAATCAACCGCCAGCCGTTGCGCGTCACCGAACCGACGAAACATCTACCCGCTTTGGCGGTGTAACCTGTCTTAATGCCGTCCGCGCCCGGCAGGTGCTTCAGGCAGTGCGCATGAGTGGTCACCACCACGTCCTGCTGGTTGACCGAGCGCAGGATACGCGCCTTCTGCGTGCGCACAATCTCGTTGAACAGCGGGTTCTGGATGCAGTAGCGTGCCAGCGTCGCCAGGTCACGCGCGGTGGAGTAGTGATTCGGGTCGTCCAGCCCGTGCGAGTTGGCGAAGTGCGTATTTTTCAAACCCAGCTCCTGCGCCTTCTCGTTCATCAAGTCCACGAACCGCTCTTCGGTGCCGCACAGGTACTCCGCCGCCGCCACACTGCCGTCGTTGGATGAACGCAACAGAATAGCGTACAGCATGTCGCGCAGAGGAATGGTCTCGCCGGGCGTCATGTTGAGGTTGGCATAGCGCGTGCGGATGGCGTTCTCGGTCGCTACCACCAGGTCGTCCAGATTGCCCCGCTCGATGAGCAAAATAGCGGTCATCATCTTGGTGGTGCTGGCGATGGCGCGTCGGTCGTCCGCGCGCAGTTCGTACAGCACCTGACCGGTCTCGGCATCTACGAGGATTGCCGATTTCGCCTTCAAAATCGGCGGCGGGATGGCGTATGCGGCTCCCGCTATCAGCCAGTAGATAAAACACAGAATGATTGCTCGCCGCATGTTCCGACAGTTCCTCCTACCCTGCGCTCTGTGCCAACCATGCTCTATGTAGTAGCCGCAGGCTTCAGCCTGCGCCACAGACCGATGCAACGTCAACCTGCGCCAAAGCGTTCACTGATTCCCCTCTGGCGGGCTCAGTTCCTCCAGCTCCGGCAGCTCTTCTAGCGAGTTCAAACCGAAGTAATGCAGAAACTGCGGTGTGGTGCCGTAGAGCACCGGTCTTCCCGCCGTCTGCTTGCGTCCCACCTCCTGAATCAACCCTCTTTGTAGCAGGGTGCGTATCACACCATCCGATTGTACCCCACGAATCGCCTCGATTTCGGGCAGGGTGATGGGCTGGCGGTAGGCGATAATAGCAACTGTCTCCAGCGCGGCGCGGGAGAGTTTGCTGGGCTGTGGCTGTAGATACCGCGCTACCACCTCAGCGAACTCCGGCCGCGTGCACAACTGATAACCACCCGCTACCTGCACCAGCTGCAGCCCGCTCGCCTGCAACCGCTCTTCCAGAGCGTCCAGTGCAGAACGCAACTGCTCCTCGTTCGCCTGCAACACCTCACCCAGCGTCTTCATCGGTACAGGCTCCGTGGCGATAAACAGCACACATTCCAGCGCGCGGCTAAGCTGCGGGGTGTCCATCTGCTCCCTCCCTTCGCGCCCACAGGGTAATCTCTCCAAACAGCGCCTCTTGCCGGGCTTCTACCCGTTCCTGTCGCATCAGCTCCAGCACCGCCAGAAAGGTCAGCAGCACATCCCACTTTGTGAACGGCACATCCAGCAAATCCTCAAAGCGCAAGCCCTCCCCTGCTGCCTGTATCCGCCGCCACACCTCCACAATCTTAAGACGCAGTGAGAGTTTTTTTCGTGGAATGAGGATAGCAGGAGGCGGGGCGTCTACCGCTTCTGCCAGCAGTCTCTCCAGCGCACGCAACAGGTGCTGAGGCGTGAGCTCGCCCACCGGGATGGGCAGCTCGTAATCGGGCACAGGTGCGTCCGGGCTGCGGAAGAACCACTGCTTGCGCTCCGCCTCCCATGTCTGCAACGTTTCCACCAGCGCTTTGTACTTTTGATACTCCACCAGCCGCGCGACCAGTTCCGCGCGAGGGTCTTCTTCCTCTTCCTCATCGCCAACGCGAGGCGGTTTGGGCAGTAACATACGCGATTTTATCTCCAGCAACGTCGCCGCCATCACCAGAAACTCGCTGGCGATTTCGAGGTCTAACTCCTCCATCATGCGCAGGTATTCCAGATACTGGTCGGTAATGACGGCGATGGGAATATCGGTGATGGGCACTTTGTTTTCGCGTACAAGGTGGAGCAGAAGGTCTAAGGGACCTTCAAAGATGGGCAAATGGAGAACCATCGGGGCGAGGGAGGACATTACTTCTCTTCCTCCATGAGGGGTTTCCACAGTTGTCGTCGCAGGGGCAGTTCCTGTGTGATGAACTGCGTAAAACCGAGAACCCTCTGCTCGCCGGGGAAATACTGCTGTTTAACCGAATCGCGCACTACCAGATAGATATTCTGCTTCTTGATGTTCTCCACTTTGTCAGAAGTCAAATCCTTGCGCGCTTCGTCTACAGGTTGCGTAATCACGAGATATACCGTCAGTCCGCCAGTAATGCCCAGCTCCTCGAAAACCTGTTTGTAGCGCTCGCGGAGCGAGCGTTTCACCGACACGATGATACATCTCTGCTTATCCTTATCCCAAGCCTTTCTGCTTGGAAACAAGAAATCCACTTTGCCGTTCAATACCTGCTGTGTTTCAAATTCGCCATCATAGCCAAGCTGATTCAAGAGGTACTCCAAGTGTATCTGGGCACTGCCTCCAGCACGTCCCATGCGTCCCTGTGCCAACGATTGCTCAAACAACCGATAGAAGGGGCGCAGATAAACCGCTATTTCATTCAGCCGTTGGATGGTAGATTTTTGAGTGTCTGCTACCGTATCCAAAGCCGACTGCAGCAGTTTTGCTGCACGCGGAAACCGGCGGACACCCTCATCGCTTAGCACAAGTTCCAGTGCTTTCTGCGCACAGATTTCTTCATACTCCAAGTAGACCTCATATTCAGTATCCAGAAGACTGCAGAACAGCTCGTCGACGCGTTTCTCTATCTCCACAGGTGTAGGCTCTCTACCTTGCCAATACCTCTTCCAAACACGCTTGCGTGCTTGGCTTGCCAGCTCTGTGCCCGTAGGGATTATTTGTCCGCGTACCCACGCTACCAGACCACGCTGACTCTGCATCTCCTCTTTCAACTCACGCCACTCAACCATTATTTTTTCTCCAGAACGAGGATATGCTCTCGCGTCATCGTCTCTCCACGCTCGCCCGGTACATTGCTCGGGCTGTTTTGCAAAGGCATCCTCTTATTGGGGATACGTCGCTCGAAGGCGTCTACGAATCGCCATCCGAACCCCTCTGCCATTTCCACCAGTATCGTATCTGTCGGTACCTTTATCCCCTTCACCGTACGGTTGCCCACCACGAAACAAGCCTTTGCCTTTGGTCGGCACACACGAGTAATTTCAGCAAGACAGCGAGCAAAGTCATCGTAAAAAGCACGCACTTGGTTTGCTCTCCGCTTATCACGCTGAGCCACCTGCTCGTGAGTTTCCTCCAATGTTTGGGAACGATACGGCGGTGTGCTCACTTCTGCGCGCTTACCGCCGAGGGCGCGGGCGTCCACACTTTTCGCCTCCTCATCTGGGAAGCCTAGCCACTGAAGCGAGAGCCTTGAAAATTGCCCGTAAGCGACAGTAGTATGCGAATCACCGTAAGGAGTAGAGGTCACCACAAGGTCTATTGTTTCGCTGGGTATAGGCTGACGTTCTCGCATATCGCCTTGAATGACCTGCACCCAGCTGTTGCCTCTTACTTGTGCTGTAAATTGCGCCATGCTAGCAATGTTCGCT
>BEHS01000065.1 GCA_002898895.1 bacterium HR16
CGGGAGAAATCACATCCAGCGTAGTTGCCGTGCCGAAGTCCACAACGGTGGCAGGCGCACCATATTTGTGAATCGCCGCCACAGCGTTCACCAGCCTGTCCGCTCCCACCTCACGCGGGTCGTGGTAGCGGATAGGCACGCCCAGGTCCAGCTCATGCGAGACGAATATCGGTTCCACATGGAAGAAACGCCTTGCCATTCCCTGCAGGGCGTCGGTCATTGGGGGTACCACGTTGGAGATAATCACGCCGTCGATACCCTCTGGAGAAAGGGCGGCGTACTGCAGCAGATGCGTCATCAGCAAACCGTGCTCGTCAGCGGTGCGTTCGCGGTCGGTGCGCACACGCCAGTGCTGCACCAGCCTCTGCTCTTCAAACACCCCCACTACGATGTTGGTATTGCCTACGTCCAGTGCCAGCAACATGCCGTTACTCCTCAGGCTTACCACACACCTTCAGCACCGCTTGCTCCAGTTCCCCTATCACCTGCTCCATCAGGGTACGGTCGGTGGCTTCGAGCATAATGCGCACTACCGGCTCCGTGCCCGATGGGCGGATGTTCATGCGCGATGGGCTGCCCAGCTGCTGTAGTACGCCGGCTTCTATCTCCTTCGCCCCATCATATCTTTCCCATGCGTGCTTGTCGCGCACCCTCACATTGCGTATCATCTGCGGATACCGCGTCATCACCTTCGTGAGCTCGGAAAGGGGCTTACCGGTGCGCTGCATCAGTGCAAGCACCTGTAAGGCGGTCAGCAAGCCGTCTCCGGTGGTGGTATACTCTGCGAAGATGATGTGCCCCGACTGCTCACCGCCCAACACCGCATCCAGTTCACGCATCCGCTCGGCAACGTAACGGTCGCCAACCTTCGTGCGTTCCAGGCGGATACCGTGCTTGCTCATCGCCTCTTCGAGCCCCAGATTGCTCATGATGGTAGCAACCAGCACATTGTTGCGCAAGCGACCTGCCTCTTTCAGGTAAATAGCATTCATCGCCATGATGCAATCGCCGTCCACTTCATTGCCGTGTTCGTCGCTCATGATAACCCTGTCGGCGTCACCGTCAAAAGACAGTCCTGCATCCGCGCGCTGCTCCTTGACGGTTCGGCGCATACTTTCGGTATGCAACGAGCCGCACCCCGCATTGATATTGATGCCATCAGGGGTGCAGTGTATCGGGATGACCTCCGCACCGAGCTGCGACAACACACGTGGCGCAATGCTATAAGCGGCGCCGTTGGCAGCGTCTACCACAACGCGCATTCCCTTCAGCGAGCAACCGGTGCTGGCGATAAGATGGGCGATGTAGAGGTCTACCCACTCGTTATCGCGTTGTACACTGCCGATATGCTCTCCCTGAGCGCGGGTAATGCGCTCCCAATCCCGCACCAGAGCCTCAATATCGTCCTCTGTCTTGTCGGGCAGCTTACATCCGTCCACGCTGAAGAACTTGATACCGTTGTCTTCGAAGGGGTTGTGTGAAGCGGAGATAACCGCCCCGGCGTCCGCCTGGGAGTTTTTGGTGCAGTATGCTACCGCAGGAGTAGGCAGAATACCCAGCAAGGTGACCCGTGCCCCCGCGGCGCACAGCCCTGCCACCAGCGCCGCTTCGAGCATATCCCCCGATAAACGCGTGTCACGCCCCACCAGAATGTGTGGGGCGTGATTGCCGTTGCCCAGCACTGTCGCTGCTGCCATGCCCAGCTGCATCGCCAGGAGAGGGGTTAAATCGCGGTTGGCAACGCCGCGCACTCCGTCGGTACCGAATAGTCTTGCCATCAGTTTTTGACCACCTTTACTCGACTGGGACGCAGAACGCGCGACTGTATCATGTAGCCGCGTTCCACCTCTTCCAGCACGGTTTCGTCAGGGTGATCGGGGCTTTCCACGCGCTGTACCGCCTCGTGGAAATTGGGGTCAAAAGGTTTGCCTACCGCCTCGATAGGCTGGACGCCTGCCTCTCGAAGCAGTGCCTGCATCTGCCTGTATGTCAGCTGTACGCCCTCCATGAGTTTTTCGAAGGACTGGCTTTCCTCCGCCGCCTGCAAGGCGCGTTCGAAGTTGTCCATCACGCGCAACAGACTGCGCAGGAACTCCTCGAGGGCGATACGACGGATCTCCTCCATCTCCTGGCGCGTACGTCGGCGGAAGTTATCGAAGTCCGCCATCGTACGTAAAAGGCTATCGTGCTTCTCCGCGAGCTGCTGTTTGAGCAGCGCGTTTTCTTCCTCTAACATGCGCAAGCGCGCCTCGAGTTCGGCAACGTCCGCCGCCACCGGCTCGCCCGTCGGTTCCGAGGGCATTTCGGTGGGGGTGACCATCGCCTCTTCATGGCACGCTTCCGGTTGTTGTTCCTGATGATGCTGTGTTTTACGTTTCATGTCGTCTCTCCATAGGTGATTGCCTGTGTTACGAACTTACGCTGAGATATGTCAGTACACGCGAAAGCGCGTTGGCGATGTATTCCACGGCGCTAGTTGCCACCTCGTAGTGCATACGGGTGGGACCAAGTACCGACACCGCACCCGCAATGCGGTCCCCTATCCGATAAGAAGAGGTCACAAAGCTGCAGCAACGCATCTCCGGCAAGGGGTTCTCCTCGCCGATAATGACCTGCACCCTGCCCGAAGTGCCAAGCCGTTGCAGCACCCGCATGAGCGCCTGAGGATGCTCCAGAAGCGAAATCACCGGATACAGGCGGTCTACCTGTCGGAACTCAGGCTGCTCCAGGATATGCTGTAGCCCATCCAGAAAGACCTCCTGCTCGCTGAGCGCCTCGATGCAGTCCTGTGCCGCCTGTTCCACCAGCCTCCATATCGCCTCGATACCCGACATTTCGGCAGGTATCTCCAGCGGTTCCGCGCTCAGCAGGTCGCGCACCGCGCGTCCGGAATATCGCTCCTGCAACAACCTGTCTATCAGCGCCATCTGCTGGTCGCTCAGCCGGTTGGGGGCAGGGATAAGCCGGTGTTCCACCTGTCCACTGCTGGCAACCACCACCAGCAGCAGTTTGCCCGGAGCCGGTTGGGATAACAGGATGTGACGAAGCGAAACCACATCCGTTTCCGGCGCGGTTGCCATCGATGCGTAGCGTGTGGACTCTGCAAGCAGGCGGCAGGCAGCTTGCAGGAGACGTTGCACCTCGCCCACCTCGGGGTTGCTCGGCGAGAACAGGCTGGTCTGCTGAGGGGAGAGCAGCCTGCTGACCGGTATCGGCTTCATCAGATGTTCCACGTAGTAGCGGTAGCCCAGGTCGGAGGGAATGCGCCCCGCCGAGACGTGCGGCTGGCGCAAGTAACCCATTTCCGCCATCTCCGCCATCTCGTTGCGCACCGTTGCTGAGCTAACGCGCAAGCCGTAGCGCTCCACCACCGCCTCCGAGCCAACCGGCTCGGCGGTGGCTACGTAGTCCTGAACCACCGCTTGCAGGATAAAGGCTTTTCGAGCATCCAGTGTGCGCATCTTCACTTCTCTCCCCTTATGTGAATTTAGCGGTTCACCGCCTTGTTTGTCAATGGTTGACGAATGTATACATAATCTGTATATAAGATGGAGACACATTTACAAGGAGGCAAAGCGTGAAATACTGGGGCATTGACATCGGCAAGGACATTACCGCTTGTGTTGCCTTACAATGGGCGTTTTGTCAAGTTTGCCCTGCCGGTATCGATTGTGGCAAGTGGGAGGGTCTTGTAGAGATGGTACACCCCCTCTCCCACAGCATGGGAGAGGGGGTACAGGGGGTGAGGGTTTACTCGTTCACCGTGATTTTGGTGGTGGCGACGAAGGGCTTCTTCAAGCCGTAAATGTCGGTGACGGTAAGCGTGACGATATATTCGCCGGGCTTGCGGTAGCGGGTGGTTACCACCTTACCAACCGCGTCCTCCTGAATGCCGTCGCTGGCATCAAAGTCCCATGAGTACTTCAGCGGGGTGATGCCTGCGCTGGCACGCGCCTCCAGTCTCACCAGGTCGTTGGCGGCAACGATTTGTTCTTCACCAGCATCGCCGGTGATGGGAGTGGGGTCGGTTGCCACCCGGATCTCGCCCACGTAGAACACACCGTAGGCGTCGCCGAAAACGCGAATCTCCTTGATTTTCGCGTCCGGTGACAGTCCTTTGAACGCACCCAGCGCAACCCCGATGGGGAACCAGCCTTCCTGGTCGGTGATGGGCGGTTCGAAGGGGGCAACCGCTTCATACTGCTTGCCGTCGGTGGTAACGATGACTACCCGCATCTGCTTCATCACGCGCGTGGTCATCGTGGGCGCGGTATAGCCTCCCCGATATCCGCCGTATCCACCGTAGCCATAACCCGGCATCCCCGGGTAGCCACCTGCTACTCCGCCGGTACGTCGCCCTGTGCCGGTAGCCGGAGCACCCGGTACGCCACCAGCACCGGGGGGTGCCCCCATGCCTGCGCCGCCCATCGGTGGACCCGTCATGCCGCCCAGCATCCCTCCGGCTCTACCGGTGGCCCGTCCGGCACCCGTTGCCGCTCCGCCAAGCTTGCCTCCACGCGCACCGGCAAGCCCGCCCATCTCGGGCGCGCCCATACCGGGCATGCCTGGTATGCCGGGGGCACCGGGCATCCCGTAACCTCTGCCGTACCCTCCGGTATACAGACTGCCGGTGCCTCTGGGCAGGCGAACCTGAAACACCAGGTAGGCGGCAGGATTGCTCGCGAAGGTCCCCAGGCTAATCGGTTGCTGGAGGGCGATACGCCCACCCTGGTAGAAGCTCTGGGTAATCACCTGCAGAGATGTGCTGCCGATGTATACCGCTTCACCTGACTCGCGGATGTCGCCACTGCCCCATCCGCTTAAGACCAGCCCGGCATCTGCGGGCTTGTCGCCTTTGAAAATCATCAACTCCTGTTGCGCCGATGCTGACAGACAGACCAGTGCCCCTGCGATTGCCAGCACCGTCTGGATACTCTTTCGCAACCCTCTAGACGTTCGCACTTCGGTTCACCTCGTTTCCGTGGAGTGCCCTTATTCGGGTAGTAGCCCCTGCTCGGCGCGCAAAACGATGCCGCTCGAGCCGGGCAACGCTTGAAACCGTTGTATCTGTTTGGCGCGACCGCTGCCGGCGTCTATCTCCACATAGACGCCCTGTACCGCCGGACGACCGCGCGCCGCCTCAAACTTCACCGGTAGCTGCGAACGGAACTTTCGCACCACCTGCTCTACCTGCATACCTATCACCGAGTCCAGCGCACCGCACATGCCTGCATCGGTGATATACGCTGTACCCTGCGGCAGGATGCGCGCATCCGCCGTCTGCACATGGGTGTGCGTGCCGATAACTGCACCACACCGCCCGTCTACATACCAGCCAAAAGCCTGCGCCTCTGAGGTGGCTTCTGCATGGAAGTCCACCAGCACCATCGGTGTGGTACACAGCACCTCATCCAGTATAGCATCTATTGCCCGAAATGGACAATCCACCAGGTCCATAAAAACCCTGCCGCTGAGGTTCACTACCGCCAGCCGGTGTTCACCTGCCGGGTAGATCGCCCACCCGCGCCCCGGTGCCCCCGGGGGATAGTTGGCGGGGCGCAAGATGCGCGGTTCGGCATCCAGGTAGGGATACACCGCCTTTTCCTTCCACGCATGGTTGCCTGTTGTCAGTACATCGATACCGCTCTCCAGCAATTGCGTGGCGATGTCGGCGGTGATGCCGATACCACCCGCCGCGTTCTCCCCGTTGGCAATCACGATGTCAGGCGCAAACTCTTTTTTCAAGAAGGGCAGGCAGTGCTGCACCGCATGGCGTCCTGCTCTGCCCACGATGTCGCCCAGAAACAGCACTCGCGCCACGTCGCTCATCGGGCGTACTCCACCGCGCGCGTTTCGCGAATAACGGTTACCTTAATCTGCCCTGGATACTCCATTTCCTGCTCTATTTTGTTCGCGATTTCGCGCGCCAGCCGCATCGCTTCCAGGTCGTCTATCTGGTCGGGCTTCACAATAAGGCGCACCTCGCGTCCAGCCTGCACCGCAAACGCCTTCTCCACGCCGGGGAACGAATCGGCAATCTTCTCCAGGCTCTGCACGCGCTTCACGTAGTTCTCCAGCATTTCGCGCCGTGCGCCCGGACGCGCCGCCGACAGCGAGTCTGCAATGGCGACGATAAGCGCCTCGATGCTGGCCGGCTCCACATCGAAATGGTGCGCTCCCGCCGCATTGGCTACCTCTTCGGGTTCGCCGTAGCGGCGCAGGATTTCAATGGTCAACAGAGCGTGCGGACCCTCCTGTTCATGGTCTGCCACTTTGCCGATATCGTGCAGTAAGCCCGCCCGTTTTGCCAGTGCGACGTTGACGCCCAGTTCGCTGGCGAGCACACCACACAGATGCGCTACCTCTATACTGTGCGCCAGCACGTTTTGCCCGTAGCTGGTGCGGTAACGCATCTTTCCCAGCATTTTGACGATCTCCGGTGCCAATCCGGTTACACCCGTTTCCAGCACCGCGCGCTCGCCCGCCTCCCAGATACGCCTTTCCACCTCTTCGCGCGCCTTTTCCACCACCTCTTCGATGCGCGCCGGGTGGATTCGCCCGTCCGCAATCAGGTTGGTCAGCGCGATGCGCGCTATCTCACGCCGAATAGGGTCAAAACAAGAAAGCACCACCGCTTCCGGTGTGTCATCGATAATCAGGTCTACGCCCGTAGCAATTTCGAAGGAGCGAATGTTGCGTCCTTCGCGCCCGATGATGCGCCCTTTCATTTCGTCGCTGGGCAACGGCACCACCGACACGGTGGTTTCGGTTACCTGATCGACGGCACACCGCTGCATGGCGTCGATCAGAATCTCACGCGCGCGCCGCTCCCCTTCTCGACGGGCATCCTCCTCAATTTCGCGAATCAGGTGCGCTGCCTCCTGGCGAGCGGTCTCCTCAACGCTGCGCAGGAATATCTGCTTCGCCTCCTCCGGGGTTAAACCGGAGATACGCTGCAGTTCCTGCTTTTGCTGTTCGACCAGCGCTTCCACCTCGCGGCGTAGGTTCTCTATCTCTACCTCTCTGGCTGCCAGCTGCCTTTCCTTACGTTCCACCCCTTCCAGACGTCGGTCAAGGGTCTCTTCCTTATGAGCCAGCCTTCGCTCAAGCCTCTGTATCTCCGCACGTTTTTCGCGGTTCTCACGTTCTGCCTCTGCGCGGATGCGGTAGGCTTCTTCTTTCGCCTCCAGCACCGCTTCCTTCTTGATGGCATCTATCTGTTTGAGCGTTTCCTCGCGCTCTTGCTGTAGCTGAGCAAGGCGCGCCTTGATTTCGGTTTCCTTCGGTAGTATCAGCGTTCGCCATAGAATAACAGTGGCGGCGGCTGCCACCACCAACCCGGTTGCCGTGCCGATAAGTATATCCATGACCTTCTCTCACCTCCAGGCTCGCGGGGGAGACCAGAGGATGAGCGAAGGGCTTCGGGAAAAGGTCGCCCTGATACCGTTATACAGGTTAATTACTCGACAGCTCCTGCGATTTCCTCTAGTGGGGGCGCAGCTGTCGCCGCCACCACTCCGCCCGAGCGGATGCGGGACTCGATCTCGTCGGCGATTTCGGGGTGCTCCTCCAGGAAGGTGCGGGCGTTTTCGCGTCCCTGCCCCAGGCGGATGTCGCCGTAGGTAAACCAGGTACCCGACTTGGTGATGATACCGCTCTCCACACCCAGGTCCAGGATACCGCCTACTCGCGAGATACCCTTGCCGAAGATGATGTCAAACTCCGCCTGCTTGAACGGAGGAGCTACTTTGTTTTTGACTACCTTCACCCGCGTGCGCGCGCCGATGACTTCGGTGCCCTGTTTGATGGTATCTACCCGACGTATCTCCAGACGCACACTTGCCCAGAACTTGAGCGCACGCCCGCCCGGGGTGGTTTCAGGGTTGCCGTAGGCGATGCCGATTTTCTCGCGCAGCTGGTTGATGAAAATCGCTACCGTGCCCGTCTTGGATACCGACCCGCCGATTTTGCGCAACGCCTGGCTCATCAGCCGAGCCTGCATACCCACATGCGCGTCACCCATCTCACCTTCAATCTCCGCACGGGGCACCAGCGCCGCCACCGAGTCGAGCACCACTACGTCAATCGCCCCTGTGCGGATGAGGGCGTCCATAATCTCCAGCGCCTCTTCGCCGGTGCCCGGCTGCGACACATACAGCTGGTCTACCTGTACCCCAATCGCGCGGGCGTACTCGGGGTCCAGGGCGTGTTCGGCATCGACGAAAGCGCAAATACCACCGCGCTTCTGCGCCTCGGCGATGATTTGCAGAGCAAGGGTGGTTTTACCGGAAGATTCCGTGCCGTAAATTTCCACAATCCGCCCGCGCGGCACCCCGCCAACGCCGATGGCGATATCCAGCGCGATGGAGCCGGTGGGGATGGCTTCGATCTGCATCCGGGCAGCGTCGCCCAGCCGCATCACGGAGCCTTTGCCGAACTGCTTCTCTATCTGAGTGAGCGCCTGTTCCAGAACCTTTTGTTTCTGTGCGATTTCCACGAGCGTTCGCTCCTTTACCAGAAGATTGTATACCTAAAGGATTATAGCATATTGCGCAAACCCTGTAAAGGTACGGTGGAATTTCTTTTTCGACGGGGAACGAGATTTTCCTCGTTTATCCGCACTTCCGAAGGACACGGATATTCACGGATGAAACGGATTGGCATGGATACTATCTGTATGCATCCGTTGCACCCGTGCCAATCCGTGTGCTCTTCTCAAAGAACACGGATGCGACGGATTGGCACAGGTTATACCACCAACAACGTGCCTCCGCCGCATCCTCAGCAGGAAGTTATATCTTTGTGGTTCAGGCTTTGCGTCGTCGCAAGAACAGCCCTGCAACACCCGCACCCAGTATCACCAGCGACGCAGGCTCCGGAACCGCCTGGAAAATGTCCAGACGGTCGATTGTGCCTGCAGGCGAGCCGGAAGTGTGTCCGCTCACCACAAACAGCAACAGCCTGCCGTCCTGCGTCTTGTAGGGGAACGCGTTGATGAGGTTATGCTTGTAGGTGCCAAGGTCCACCCCATCTTCCGTCAAGCCTGACCCGTCAATCTGTAGCACCACCGTACCGTCGAGCGTGGCAAGGAATAGCTTGTTGGTTTCAGAGGTGACGGTAGCGGGGCGACGGTTGAACGCCAGCATATCGCCCAGCGAGGGAAACACCTGCGACGCGGGGACATAGGTCACCGTGGCTTCCTGAAAGTTCCCCTCATCCACCGAAACGATGGTGGAAAGCGCACCGTAGCTGTCAACGCCCGTGCGCCCGGCTTTGAAGATGCCGTCATTGGCGTCGGCGGAAGCGCGATGGATGTACACGTCCCCGTTGGGCGCGAAGGCGATGTCACGCAGATAGGTGGGTGCTATCGCGTTGGAGCTGCCCAGCAACGCCCCGGTTTCCAGTGAGAACCGCTTAATGGGCTGGGTGGCTGTGGTGCTCAACGATGTCACCGCCAGGCTCGGCCCCGATCCGCCGTAGCCGGGGTCAATCTCTATCGTGTCATAGCGCCCGAAGCCCGCCTCGGTCAACGAGAGAACACCATCTCCTGCCCAGTCGGTAACCAGCGTGCCATTCAGCGTGAACTTGCGGATGGCGCTATCGGGGCTGGTACCCTGCCCGAGTCCTGTGCCCAGATAAAGGTAACCGTTGTGATACAGTAGACGGGTATCCCTGCCGCTGCCCGCTGCGGAAACCGCAACGATTCGGCTAACACCCGGCGTTGCAGAGTTCACCGTGCCGCTTGGCAGGCTCAGCACGTTGTCCATGCGCACAATACCCACCGTACCCAGGCCGGATTGCGAACGAAAGCCGGCAAGATAGGCGTTCGCGCCGTCAAAGGTCACATCGATTACCGCGTCACCTGCGCCGCTGGCGGAGCCGTCGAACAGCGCAGACACGTTGAACGCTTTGAGATGCTTGAACACCGGTTGCGCCTGCACTGAGGGAACCAGCAGGCATGCCGCAGTGACAAACAGAACGAACCGGAAAAGCGGTAAACGGAACATACACAGCCTCCTTTCATGTCGGGCTAAGTTATATAACGCTTGTGAACATATTATAGATGATAGCCTGCGGAAGGGTACCTCGTACTTTTGCCTGTTTTTCCCTCCCGCTGCTGGGGGTAACGACTCAGCAGGTGTTTTGCCCTTCAGACGAACAAGGTGAACTGTCTGCGTCCATCCGCTTGCTACTTGACCCCTTGTCCATCTTTGTGAATGCCGTTCCGAACCAGAGGTATGTTACAGTCTACTTGGTCATGCTGAGCGTCAGCGAAGCATCTCAGCCCATCGCTACGCCGAGATTCTTCGCTGCGCTCAGAATGACAGGCGAGCGAGACCGGTTGCAAACCAAACCCTGCCTTCGCAGGGTTACACAGCCAGCGCAGGCTGGCTTCGTCTGAAAAGGAACGGCTTCAGCTGTGAAGGGAGAGCGTTCGGAAACTCGTTTTAACAGGAATGACCGACGGTTTGTCAAACTGCAATCTTGCGGTATTTCAGGTTCTCTTCTGCCATTGTGCAGTCTCTCCACCATTGAAATAGTGGGCTATGGCGAGGATAAACCTGTCTTCACAGGTTGTTCAATCCGCGCAGGCGGATTTTGCTCTGTTCATAGCCCATGATTTTAATCGTAGGGCGAGCATGGTGAAAGCACAAAGCCGCTCTGGCTGCACCCGACAGCAAGATTGACAGAGCACTATTTTCCGAACGCTCTCGTGAAGGGATGACCGAACGGCTCGGCAGGAGCCTCGCCCTCCAGAGGGATTGTTTTGGAGGGTCGCGCTCCGTCGCGACCAAAACCGAACGGCTCGGCAGGAGCCTCGCCCTCCAGAGGGATTGTTTTGGAGGGTCGTGCTCCGTCGCGACCAAAACCGAACGGCTCGGCAGGAGCCTCGCCCTCCCCAAGAAGGAACCTTGCCAGAGAGGATTTGTAACATCGGCGAAGCAGTTGCGCTTGCTGTCATTCCGAAGAATCTCATACATCGGCTGGTACAGTATGGTATACTATACTATGTCAATCAACATAATCGCCTTTTGAGGAGGGTTCCAAATGTCTTTCTACCAGGAAGCTCTACAGGCAAACGCCCGCTACGCGGAGGGTTTCCGGCATGGCGACCTGCCCACACCTCCTTCCCGCAAGGCGGCGGTGCTTACCTGCATGGACGCCCGCCTGATGCCCGACCAGTTTCTGGGCTTCGGCATCGGTGAGGTGCACGTTATCCGCAACGCAGGTGCGCTGGCAACAGATGATGCCATCCGTTCGCTGGTTATCTCCACCAACCTGCTGGGCACGCGCGAAATTCTGGTCATCGCGCACACCGGCTGTGGGATGCTCACCTTCCGCGACGAAGAGGTGCAGAAGCAGCTACAGCAGCAATACGGCGCAGACGCCAGTAGGTTCTCCCTGCACGCTTTCCACGACCTGCATGAGAGCGTGCGCAAACAGGTACAGCGTGTGCGCGAATGCCCCTTCATCGCGAAGGACATCCCCGTGTACGGGTTGATTTACCACGTGGAGACGGGCAGATTGGAGGAAGTCACACAGGCGTAGGCAGGCAAAAGCCCGACACTCAATATCTAACCGCCCTGCGCAGCTTGCGCAGGGCGCAGTCTTTAGCCTGCGCCGAGCGGAAACTCTTGCACCGGGGTATACAGCGAGCCGTTGGGGTTCAGCACGCTCTGCATCAGCACGAAGGAACGCACCTCCACACTGCCCAGAGGTTCGTTCGGCAGGGATTCTATCAACTTCTGCATCACCTGAGCGGGGGGAGGCTCCTTGATTCGCGCCAGCGTGATGTGTGAGCGGAACGGCTTGTCTTCCGGGGGGAAACCGCGCTGTCGCAGCTCTTTTTCCAGCTGGTGCGCCAGATAATACAGAGGCTCTACCGGCTCTTCCACGCCCACCCACAGCACCCGCGCCCGACGCAGGTCGGGGAACGCGCCCGCACCCTGTACCACGAAGCGAAAAGTTTGACGCTCACGGGCAACGGTTTGCCCCGCTTCTATCGCCTGACGCAAGCCCTTCTCGTCCTGTTCGCCCAGGAAGCGCAGGGTCAGGTGCAGGTTCTCCTGCTTCACCCACGAGATACGCTGTCCCGCCAGCGCACGCTTCATCGCCTCCTGCACCAGCGCGACGCGCCCTCTCGTGTGCTCATCCAGCAACACCGCAAAGAACAGACGCATCATAACAGCTCCTCTCGCAACATCACCAGCGCAGCCTGCGACGCCCGCCATTTCACCTCGCTACGCCTGCCGATGAAGCGATGTTCCGCCACGCGCGTGCCCTTCTCGGAAGCGACGGCGACGTACACCAGCCCCACCGGCTTTTCCGGCGTGCCGCCCGTCGGTCCGGCAATGCCCGTTGTGCCGATGCCGTAGTGTGCACCGGTTAGCGCACGGATTCCCTCCGCCATCGCGCGGGCGGTAGGCTCGCTCACCGCGCCGTGCTGTCGCAAGGTCTCTTCGGAGACGCCCAGTAACCGTATCTTCAATTCGTTACTGTAGGCGACCACTCCCCCTATCAATGCCTTCGAGCTGCCGGGCACCTCCGTCAGCCGGTGTCCGATCAGCCCACCGGTACACGACTCGGCGACCGCGATGGTTGCTCCCTTCGCCCACAGCAGTTCCATCACCGCCTGCTCCAGCGTCTGCTCGTCCACCCCGTACACCGCGTTACCCAGTCGTTCGCGGATTTGCGCCTCCACTTCAGCAATCATCGCCTGAGCTTGTTCGGAAGAGGGCGCGCTGGCGGTGATGCGCAGATGCACCTCGCCCGTTTTGGCGTAGGGGGCAACCGTTGGGTTGGAGCCCTGCATCAGCTCTTTGATGCGGTCTTCCACCAGCGACTCGCCCATCCCGCACACCCGCAGGATGCGCGACAGGATGACGCCGGGCTCGCCCCCTGCTCTCTCGCGCAGGTAAGGCATTACGTAGTCGTTGAACATCGGTATCAGCTCGGCAGGAGGACCGGGCAGAGCGATGATTACTTTATCGCCTTTCTCGGCGATGAGACCGGGCGCAGTGCCGTTGGGGTTGGGCAGCGGGCGGGCGCAAGCGGGGCGATACGCCTGCCGGATAATGCTACTGACCATCGGGTAGCGGCGTTGCTGGAACTTTTGCTGGAGCTCCTGCTGAAGGTCACGGTCTAAAATAAGCGGCTCGTCCAGCGCGGCGGCGATGCCCTCGCGCGTGAGGTCGTCCATCGTGGGTCCCAGCCCTCCGATGGTAATCACCACATCCGCCCGCGACAGCGCGAGCTTCAGCGATTGGGTGAGCCGTTCCAGATTATCGCCCACCGTTTGCCGGTACAGCACTCTGTATCCGATGGAGGGTAGCGCGGCGCTGATGGTGGCGGCGTTGGTATCCACAATCTGCCCCATCAGCAGTTCCGTGCCCACCGAGACGATTTCGGCAATCATTCTCCTCGCCCCCTGTAGAATGAGGTTTAACAAATCACCTGCTGACAAAACAAAGCATGTCATTCTGAGCGCAAGCGAAGAATCTCCGAGATGCTTCACTGCGTTCAGCATGATAAAAAGGATAAGATGCTTCGCTCACGCTCAGCATGACAAGAAAACACACCAACCCTGTCATTCTGAGCGAAGCGAAGAATCTCGTTTTAACGACACGTGGCAAAGTAACAGTCTGTCAAGCGTGTATCTTCACGTTCCCCCATGAGGAGGGCGAACCCCACAGTGAGCCGGTTTAGCCACCACATCCCCAAGGATGGGCTTTGACAGACCGGTAGTTGCCTTCTTACTCATTATAGCACGAGAACCCGCATCGCGGGTATCCAACCCTCAAGCGTTTTCTCCGCTTTTCCGATAATAAACCTGCAAGGTTTCGGGGCAATGTGGCGCAGAGCATCAAACGGGTTCTTCATTGTGCTGTTGCTGGGTCTGGCGGCGTGCGCTTGGGCGCAAACGCCAGTGGCGGTGCCGCGCGTCTCCGTGCAGGTGGGCACAGCGCAAAACCCGAAGGACGTGGCGGTCACTCTGCAGGTACTTATCCTGATGACCCTGCTCACACTCGCGCCTGCCCTGCTCATCATGACCACCGCTTTCACGCGCATCGTCATCGTGTTGTCGTTCCTGCGCACCGCCATCGGCACACCTACCATCCCGCCCAATCAGGTGGTGATTGGCATCAGCCTGTTCCTCACCTTCTTTGTGATGGCGCCCGTGTTCAACGACATCAACCGGAACGCCTTACAGCCGTACCTCGACAACCGCATCAGCTTTCAGCAGGCGCTGAGCAATGCCGAGAAGCCCCTGCGTGCCTTCATGCTGCGCCAGACGTATGAGAAGGACCTGCAGTTGTTCATCAACCTGAGCAAGCCCAAACAACCGCCTCGCACGCCCGACGACGTGCCGATCACAACCGTTATTCCCGCCTTCATCCTGAGCGAATTGAAAACGGCGTTCATCATCGGCTTTTATATCTACATCCCGTTCCTGATTATCGACCTGTTCGTCGCCAGCACGCTGATGAGCATGGGCATGATGATGCTGCCGCCCATCGTCATCTCCCTGCCGTTTAAACTGCTGGTGTTCATCATGGCAAACGGCTGGACGCTGTTAATCGGCTCGCTCGCGGCGGGGTTTAAGTGAAAACTGGTGAAAACCTATCCCCCTGACCCCCTTCCCTACAAAGGAAGGGGGAAGGATGGCTCCCCTCTCCTCGCAGGAGAGGAGCTGGGGGAGGAGTATGCCCAACCTATCCCCCTAACCTCCTTCCCTACAAAGGAAGGGGGAAGGATGGCTCCCCTCTCCTCGCAGGAGAGGGGGCGGGGGTGAGGTTTCATATAGAGGTGATAGACATGACCGAAGCGCAGGTATTAGAAGTGGGACGACAGGCATTATGGGTGCTGGTGCAAATCGCCCTGCCGGTGCTGATATTCGGCATGGTGGCAGGAGTACTGGTGAGCCTCTTTCAGGCAGTGACGCAGATTCAGGAGGTGACGCTGACCTTCGTGCCCAAAATCGCTGCCGTGGTGATTGCACTGGTCATCTTCGGTCCCTGGATGCTCGCCACGATGGTGGCGTTCATGGTGCAGCTGTTCTCGTTTGTGCCGCGGTAGCATGATGGACCCCATCTGGGCATCCACACAACTCTTCTGGACGTTTCTGGTGGTGCTGTTCCGTATCGGCGGGCTGATGGTCACCGCGCCGGTGTTCGGCAGTCCCAGCGTGCCCGTGCCCGTCAAACTGGGTTTCAGCACCGCCTTTGCCCTCGCGCTCACCCCCACCGCACTGGGCAGAGTAGGCACGCCGCCCGGGGACTGGCTATTGCTTGTCGGAATCCTGCTGGGTGAGACGCTGGTGGGGATGCTGATTGGCTATCTGGTGTCGCTGTTCTTCAGCGCGGTGCAGATGGCAGGGGCGTTTCTGGACATGCAGGTCGGCTACGGCATCTATCAGTTGATGAATCCCTTCGCGCCCGCCCCTGCCTCGCTACTGGCGCAGTTTCACACCCTGCTGCTGATGGTGGTATACCTGCAGGTGAACGCACACCACTGGCTGCTCGCCGCGCTGGCGGAGTCGTTTCAGGCGGTGCCGGTGGGGGGCGTTGCGCTCGATGCGGCGCGGTTACAGCCCCTGCTCTCCACTGTCATTGCGCAGGTCTTCCTGCTGGCGTTGCGCATTGCCGCCCCTGCCACCGCGGTGCTGATTGTGGTGGATGCGGCGTTAGCCATCGTGTCGCGGGCGGTTCCGCAGATGCCTGTGTTCTTTGTGGGCGCGCCCGCCAAAATCGCCATGGGCTTGATTACGCTCGCCATCGTGCTGCCGCTGGTGGCGAACGTGTTCGTGAACACCCTGCCTCTCGCGGCGCAGGAGGTGCTGAACCTGTTGAGGGCACTCACGAAGCCGTGATGTGTCTCCGCTACCCCCTACGCTATCCCGCTGAAGTAAGCGCTGGCAAACCTGAAGTGGTTTCTCCGCTTTACCGATAATGGAGGTGGAAGGAACCTCTCCCCCGGCCCCTCTCCCACAGGGAGAGGGGAGCCACGAGCCGCCCCCTTCCCTTGTAGGGAAGGGGGTGAGGGGGTTAGGTTTTCGTCGGTTGAAAAGCTCGTAGTGCAGCACGTCAGTGCTGACTCAAGCACACTCACGTGCGCGACTACAAACACCCTTCGTTTCCCTTCCTCCGTAAGGAAGGGGTCAGGGGGATAGGTCTTATCAAGTTCACCCATGCCTGCAGAAGAACGCACGGAACAAGCAACACCGCGACGACGGCAAGAGGCGCGCCGACGGGGGCAGGTCGCCCGGTCGGTAGAGCTGTCGTCGGTGGCGGTGTTTCTGGCGGTGGTGATGGCACTGAAGGCGGTCAGCGAGGGCGCATTGCAGGGAGCGATGGAGTCCATCCGCTTCGCGCTGACCAACCTCAGCCACACCGAGTTCTCTCCTGCGCTTGCGCTCTCGTTTGCCTCAGGTTGCCTCAGCCATGCGGCGAAGGCGTTCCTGCCTGTGATTGCCGTAGCGATGGTGGTGGGCGTAGTGGTGAACCTGCTGCAGGTGGGTGTGATGTTCACCGCCGAACCGCTGGCTCCCAACTGGGCGCGTCTGAACCC
>BEHS01000066.1 GCA_002898895.1 bacterium HR16
AAGGGAGGATAACGATGAAAATGTCTCGTTTCTTACCGCCTCTGGTGTTCATCTTCGTCATTAGCGCCCATGCCGCGTACTGGTCGCGCATAAAGGAGCAGCTCATCTGCATCGTGGATGAGCAAGGTAAATGTATCGAGGATAGAGTGGTATACACCGCGTCGGCGAGCTTGTCCCGTGAGGGGTTTAAACACTATATAGAAAGGCAAGACTTCTTCCTTGGGATTTCCTACGCGCTGGCGTTGGCATTTGTCGTTTATGCGCTTATGCAATGGCGACGCAATTGCAAGCAGGCAATAGCAGGTGCAACGTTGGGAACAGGTCTGGCTTCAGCGCTGTGGGCAGGAGCTTGCTTCCTTGTCGGCTGCTGCGGTTCACCCATGCTTGGTGTTTGGCTGGGCTTATTCGGCGCAAAAGCGCTGGGCATGACGAAGCCGTTGATTGCAACCGCTACATTACTGTCGGTCGGTTGTGGTTATTTTTGTCTGCGGCGAAATGGCTGTTCCAGCAAAGGTCAATGCAAGGAGGGGGACCATGACTCAGGATGAAATCCTGCACCAGTTGCGGGCGGACCTGACGGAAGCCTTTGAGACGCCCAAATGCCGACGGTGTGGCTGCCTGCGGGATACCTTACTCACAATGCAAGAGGTGGCAGCAAGCCTCGGCGGTAGTGAGAGTGAAGCCTTGCGAGCGGACATTGCCCGTTTTCTGGAAGGCATGGAGGCTATCAGATACCCCTGTCTTGGTTGCGACCCGTGCTATCCCGCTAACGCTGAAAATCGTTTCCTTACGGCAGCAGAGGGTATCTTGTCGTTGCCTGTGGTACAGCGCGCCTCTTGCACGTTCGAGGTACGCACAGATGTTTCGTGGCCGGCTGTGGCGGGTGAATATCTCGTCCTGGACCAGTGCGGGACGGTCGCAGTCTCTACCCTTGCGAGTGCCGACTTGCCGGAGAAACTGGCGCAGCTGCGCCCCAGCGGGCTGGCAATCGTGGGCAAGACAGAGACGGAAAATATCGGCATTGACAAAGTCGTCAAAAACATCATCACAAACTCCTGCATCCGCACCCTTATCGTCTCGGGGCAAGAGCCGAAAGGACACATGGCAGGGCAGGCGTTACTGTCCCTGTGGGAGAACGGCATAGACGAGCAACAGCGCATTGTTGGCGCGCAGGGCAAACGTCCTTTCCTGAGGAATGTTACCGCCCAGGAGATAGAACAGTTCCGGCAGCAAGTGGTGGTTGTAGACCTGATTGGCTGTGACGACGCCGAACGTATCGCCGCGGAAGTAGCAAACTACGCACAGGAGCATCTATGCAGCTGTCAATCTGCTCCCTCTCGCGGGGTTCCGGTAACATCACCGGGTCGCCTCCGTGCCAAGCCTCCCAGCCGTCCACTGAAGCTGGATAGAGCTGGCTACTTTGTCATCATTCCGCAACCTGAGAACAGGCTCATCATTGTGGAACACTATGATTACCGCGACAGGTTGCTACACATCATTGAAGGGGAAGATGCTCGCTCTCTTTGCGCGACAATACTGGAGTTGGGGTTAGTCTCCCAGCTCGACCATGCCGCTTATCTTGGACGGGAGCTGATGCGAGCGGAACTGTCGATACGTTACGGGCTACCGTTTGTCCAGGATGGCGGTTGAGGATGACCCTCCTCTCCCGAAAAATCGGGAGAGGAGGCGGGGTCTAATCCACCACGAAAATCACCCGATACTCGTTGAGAAAGCCCGATGCCTCGTTGGCGGTGAGAAGCAGGCGCACGTCGTTATCCGACAGCACCGGGTCACAGCGTCCGGGCGTCTTAGCATAGCCAATCGCCCGCAGGATGAGCGGGTTGCTTCCTGCGCGCCGGTTCGCCTTCGCCTCTTCCAGCGTCTTAGCATACACCACAATGCCCTGCTCGATGACGAACTCCTGACTGGCGTTGACCGTTCCCCATACCTCGCTGCCGTCCTGACGGCGAATCTTCGGGCTCATCGCGGGGCGGATGCCCAGCCCGCGTGTGTCGATGATGACGCCGGTGTAGACGTTGCTGGCTACTTGTGGCGGAGCAGGCGCAGGTTGTGCGGCGGATTTGATCACTACCGGCAGGGATGTGTTCGGTTCAGAAGGCTGTGCGGCGACCTCCGGCATGATAATCCGGCTCAGTCCCTCTTCACCGTACATGCGCACCGCTACCGTCACCTCTACCGCAGGTGCGCCGTTCAGGGCTATCTTCTGCTCATGCACGACCTCCGCCCCTTTGACGAACCCGCGCACCTCGGTGCGGATGCGCTCGCTCTTGGCTTCAAAATCTTCCGCATAGGCAGTGGCGTCCACGCGCACTTTGTCGGTAACCATCAGCAGGTTTTCCAGCGCGGTCATGATGGCGTAACGACGCGCCTTCAGGTATGCCTTTGCTTTGTTCGGCTCGTTGTCGGGGATGGCGCCGATGCCCTTTGCATAAATCACCCCGTACTGCCAGTCGATCTTGCCTTTATCCCCGATTTTCTCCACCAGCCCCACCATCCGGGTGGTGGTTTGCGCGGCGGCTACTGTGCAGACCGCCAGTGCCAGTAATGTTGCCCAGTACTTCATGGCAGAACCTCCTTTGTGTTTCGTGTCACCTGTTTGTTGCGAAGCACCTCAGCGATTCAAACGGCTCGGCAGAAGCCTTGCCCTCCGGGCAGTTCATCGTAGCGCCAGACGTATCAGGCTGGGCGAGTAGCGCAGGATGGATACCCGTTTCGTGCCCACTCGCAGCTCCACCAGTTGCCTGCGGAACAGGGCGGGGGGCAGGCGCACCACCGCCTCTACCACTCCATCGCCCGCCTCCAGTCGCTCACGCTCCACGCTGGCTACCCCACGAATAGTACGCAGCTTATCCGAGAACTGCGACAGGGTTCGGTAGTCCGCGCCGCGCACCACCAGCCTCACGCGCAATCCGTTATACAGCTGGCTTATCAATGCAGCCAGCGCCTTTTGCCCAAGCGCGGCTTTGCTTTCCTCCACCAGCTCTCGCCCCAGCGTTTGCAGCGCTTCCTGACGCGCTTCCTCATTGGAATTAAAGCTGAAACCGGTTGCTTCCCAGTGAAACGGAGGCACGAGCGTCGCACCGGTATCCGCCCACACCACGCGCACGTCTGCGTACGCCTTCTGCGTGGCAATCACTTCTCCCAGTCCGTATGGCGCGCCTTTATCGCCCAGACGGATGCCTGCTTCCGTGCGCACCGTGCCGATTATCAGCACTTCCGCCGGATTACCGGAGCCGTCCGCTACAGCAAATCCTCGTGCCTGCAGGGCTTGTGTTAACGTGGCGGTGCTGGTCGGTTCCGGCTGGCGTGTGTCAACAGCGAGCAGCTTCACGCCGACGCGTGGTCGCTCCAGCGCGACGTACACCTCCGGTATCTCCCAAAGAGCCTTTACCGCATCGATGGTGCTGACCGTCGCGCGGATACGCACCTTCACCAGCCCGTTGCGGGTATCCCATTCCGGCTCGCCCAGCAGTTCCCAGTGTTTCACATAGCCCTGACTGCGTGTGCGGATGGTTTCCCACACCACTTCGTAGTTCTGCGCCAGCGCTTCTGCATTCACCAGCACGCCCAGAGCCTGTTCTACCGCGTTGCGCTTGGCATCCAGTATCGCCTCTTCGATGCAGGCGGCACGGTCATTGCCGATAGCGGCCATGCCGGATGCGTCAATTTTAACCTCCGGTTGCTCCTGTGCGAGCAAGCCGCCAGCCAGCACAAGGGCAAATATGGTGATGAGGGTTCGCATCTCAGTCCACCAGAAAGACCACTCGCCAGCGTTTTAAGAAACCACTTTGTTTCTCTGCCTCCAGAATCCGCTCCGCGTCCGTTACTGTGATAACCACCGTATCTCTACCCGGACCCTTTACCTGTATCGGGCGCACATACACTGGATTGTCGCCCGCACGTTTGCTCTGTTCCTCCATCTTCACAAAGTCAGCCATGCCGTACTCTTGGATATAGTCTACCGGTGGTACGTGGCGGGGGTCGGGATAAATCTGTCGCCCATCTGTGTCAGTCACCGTTGGGTTCATGCTGGAACGCATTCCTAGCCCTCTGGCGTCGATGACCAGTCCTGTCCATGCTCCCCCGGACACGGCGGCGGACGAGGCAGGTAGCAAAGAGGCTATCTGCGCGGTAGGAGGTGGGGGGACAAGTCGCGCTAGCAATTCTGCCAGCTGCCGGCGTTTGAGTACACGATGCGGCGAAGCTTCCTGGATATCGCGAATATAGCCTTGCTGTTGTGCTTGGTGGACGTATGGACGTGCCCAAGGGGGTAGAAGTACGAGTGCGCCCTCGGCGTACGGTTGCTCGGCAAATCGTTCGGGCGGGAGAGCCAGTCGCGTCAGTGCGACGATGGCGCGAAGCATATTCATCAGGTCTCCTGGGCGTGAGGTGTCCAGCTCCGGTTTGCCGTCCCATTTTCGTGATGAAGCAAGGCGGGACATTACCCGCGCGAAATCCCCCACTGTCACTGGCTTATCGGGCAGGAAGTAGCCATCGGGCGTGCCCAGCATCCAGCCCTGCTGCACCACATACAGTATCTCCGGGTCGTCCCCGGCATCTACTATCTGCACATTTGCAGACACCGCTCTCGGCGTACTCGGCTCCACAGAAGCCAGCTCCTGTCCGGTTAGTCGCACGTGTAACCGGTTTGCCAGGTCACCCAGCAGGGTATGTAGCCTGTCCAGACTACCCTGCACGTTCTCTGCGCGTCCAGCCATTACCTTGCCGGTGCGCACGTCTACCACTCGTGCGTTAATCACTATCTGGTTCGCACGCACGTAGAAGCTACCCACAATAATCGCATCCGCGCCGACCAGTTTCCCGACCCTCTTCGCCTGCGAAGGCTCCGTCAAGCCGGCGTGTTGCAGACGCAGTTCACGCAAGGCTTGCCCCAGCTGCGCGCGCTCCACCAGCGTGATACGCTCGGACTTGGCGAGGTCCGTGCCCAGCGTTTCGGCGATTTCCTGCCCAATCTCCGCGGGTTTGCCCACGAAATCGCTAACCGCAATGACCTCTCCTGCGGCATGGGCGAACCCGGCGCAGAGCACAAAGCCCAGAAGCCATAATCGCCACATAGAGGACCTCCTTTCTCGGTGGTTCTTATCGCGCCCCCGCAGATACAGACGATGCGGTTGCGAGGGGTGTTATCTTGCGCTGAAGTTGCTCCTCCGCCAGTTTCAGCAGTACCGCAAACTGGGCGCGAGTAAGGGGCTTGTGCGGTGTGTTTGCCAGCCATGTGGTGGCCCAATCGGGCACATCCAGAAAGTAGGTATGCCTGCCAGCGACCAGCATACCCAGGGTCCGCGCTGCGCCTATCCGGCTGATGTTGCCGGCACCGTCGCCCGCAGGAAAATAGCGGGTGTCATCTATCTGGTAGCGCCTGGCAAGGCGGCGCAGGGTTTCATAAAAATAGCGTTCGGTGACCGGCTCATACGGACGAAACGAGCCGTCGGCGTACAGGCGCATCCATCCTTTCATCAGCACGTGGGCGATGGCGGCGCTCTCCGGTAGATTCTCCCAGTCGGGTGGCGGCACAGCCGGTGTGGCTGTCGCAACGGGCGTAGATGGCTCTGATGCCGGAGGCTGGGGGGGCGGTTCCGTGAAACCCGGCAGGCTTTCGCCGGTCAACCGATGGTGCAGACGATTCGCCAGTTCGTGTGCCAGTGCAAACAGCTCGTCGCTCCAGCCTTCGGTGTTCACTGCTGCCCCTGCATACAGCGCACCGGTGCGCACGTCCAGTACCCGGGCATTGAGGATTACTCGCTGTTCATTGACATTGACACTACCGACCACCACATGCGTCGCGCCGATGATTTTGCCCGCCTGTGCCATATCGCTGCCCTGGGTGAGTCCCGTCTTCTGCAGGCGCAGCTCGTTCATCGCATGGCGCAGCTGCGTCCGCTCTACCAGCGTGAGCTTGCGCGACTTCGCCAGGTCGGTTAAAACGGTCTCCGTAACCGCCTGACAGAGCGCAGGATTATCTCCGGTGAAATCGGAGACAGCCAGCACAGGCAGGGGATGCTGGTCGTTATTTGCGGGCGCCCTGCTGACCGCGAGAAGCGCCAACACTGAAAGTAAAATTTTGCGAACCATCCTGTTCAGCCTCCCTCCCGGGGTACCTCAGTTATACACTGTCCAGCAGAGGTTGTCAATGCTTTGTGTGCCAGAGTGCAACGGATGCACGCGGTTGAATAATCCGCGCTAATCCGTTTCATCTGTGTTTATCCGTGTCCTTCGGAAAACAGCACACGGAAGAGGAACAAACGATAGTCAAATCAAAGAAGTATACCGTTTCACTTCGCTGATTATCGCAGGAGGTAACAGATGAACGCACAGGATTTGCTGGTTACTGCCGATAGTCGCATCGAGAAGATTCGCAAGGCAGATGTCACCGTGAAAGTAGTAGATAGACTGGGCAAGCCGGTTGCGGGCGCCCAGGTTGAGGTTCAGCAAACATGCCACGCCTTTCTGTTCGGATGTAATATCTTCCCTCTGTTCAACTATCAGGGCGAACAGCACGAGAAGTACGGCAGTCAATTCGCAGCTTTGTTGAACTATGCCACCCTTGCCTTCTACTGGGGTGCATATGAGCCAGAGCGCGGTCGCAAAGGGCGCGATTTGCAGGAGCGCATCGCCCGCTGGTGCCAGCAGCACGGTATTGCCACCAAGGGGCACCCGCTGGTATGGCACGAGGTCTATCCTCGCTGGGCACCCAACGAAGTGGACGAAGTGAAACTCCTGTTGCGCGACCGCGTGAAGGAGATTGTATCTCAGTTTAAGGGATTGATAGACCGCTGGGATGTGGTGAACGAAGCCACAGTCTCCGCCCGCTTCAACAACGGCGTGGGTAACTGGGTAAAACGCGACGGCGCCGCAGCGATGGTCGCAGAATGTCTGTCGTGGGCACGAGAGGCAAACCCCAAAGCCACCCTCCTGTACAACGACTTCAACATCAGTCCCGCTTTCGAGCAGCTGGTAGAGGAGCTGATACGACGTAAAGCGCCCTTCGATGCCATCGGCATCCAGTCACACATGCACGGGGGCGAGTGGCCGCTGGAGCGGGCGTGGCAGGTATGTGAGACCTACTCGCGCTTCGGCAAACCGTTGCACTTCACCGAGACCACCGTGTTGTCGGGCGAGCATGGCTACGAACGTCCCCGCCCATGGCCCACGACGCCCGAGGGCGAGGCGCGCCAGGCAGATTATGTGGAGAAGTTCTACACCGTTCTCTTCTCGCATCCCGCCGTAGAGGCGATTACCTGGTGGGACTTTATGGACGGTGGCTGGCAGGGTGCACCTGCGGGACTGGTTCGCGCCGACCTCAGCCCGAAGCCGGTGTACCACCGCCTCATGAGGCTCATTAAGGGTAAATGGTGGACGCAAGATACAGCGCGTACGAACGCACGGGGCGAGGCGAAACTGCGTGGATTTCTGGGCGACTATCGTGTCCTTGTCAACGCACCCACTGGCAGGCGCACCCAGCAATTCACCCTGAGGCGTGGAAAGAACGAGTGGGTCATCAAGCTTTAGACCGCAGGTGCAGGGGGCACGTACCGCGTGCCCCTTATTTTAACCACAAGCCGTAGCGGACATTGCCTATTAAAACCCGGTGGATACGGACATCTGTCGTGTATACGCCCACCGGGTCAACAGGTTGCGGTTGTGTTTGCCGCGTCAGTGCAAGCATCTCCTTCATGAATTGCGGCGATGGTTTGCCCACGTCTGGAACAGATGTCCAACCTCCCCCCGGCAGTACCCTCGACGATTCGAGCATGACCATCTCTGCATCGGGCGAATCGTTCTGCACATCGCCTTCCCCGTCGATGCCTGCGCCCAGCAGGAGTACCTGCACGCCCTTTGCCTCCCTCTTCACATGCACTTTCCTGTTATCCGACCAGTTGGTGAAGTCAGTGGTCAAGAAGGCTATCTTGCCCCGGAAATCCTGAATCTCAACCACCGGTGGTTTTTCTGACTTGGATGCGCACGCTATCCTTGCACCGTGCATGGTGAAGTTGCCAGCATCTGAAAACACAATGAAGCGCGGCTGGGTACCGGACTCGTACCAGATATCTCTCACCAGAAGGTTCGCGCCGTCTGTTACTTCGTAGCTGAGCTCGTTATTGCTGGAAGCACCGCTAAATATGACCACATGCTCTACACCGGCTACCTTGACCCCCACTTTACATTCCGCATGGTTCAGGTTGAAAAAGTGAACCTGCGTGTTTCGCAATCGGTTAACGAGTATTCCCGCTTGCTGTGCACCGCTCACGTTCAGCTGGTCGGCAAGGAAACGTGCTCCGCGCTGGTCCACGTTCTGCACCACCAGACCATCTGCCCTGCCAGCGCCATCCAGCATCAGGTCGGAAATCACCACATGAGCGGGCCCTTTGAAAAGCAGGATTGGCCCCGTTCCTTCTCCTCGCCATCGCAACACGGTCTTGCCCCCATCGCCCACAATGCATACGTTGCTTTGTGGAGGAACAACCAGCGGACGGTCTATCACATATGTCCCGGCTGGCAGATGCAGCACAGGTCGCTCTCTTTCGGAGCGCGCCGCCTGATTTATCGCGTTCTGTATCTCCTGTGCGGATGCTCCAGCGCGAACCTCTATGACCTTGCGTTTTTCCGTCGGTGGTATGTATGGCGGCTGAGGAGGTGTCGCTTTCACTGAGGCATAGGGTACCACTTTGTCGTCCATGCGAAAGGCGGAGGGTTTTGCCTCGACAGCATCTTTGACCGTGAAAACATTACCCGCTGAGAGAAAACCTGCGTCAGGGCGCACCTTAACTGCGGGTGCTTTCCTGACCAGGAAAACGTTGTCCAGAAGCAAAAGAGGTCCGTTATTGTATATCTCAATGGCTACCGATTGCGGGTCTACGATTGTATTACCCTGAATAGTGATGTTTCCGCACGCGCTGAGCCAACCCGCTACGAAAAACGCACGAGACCCCTGTGAGAAGTTATGGCGAATACTGAAGTAGCCCGCATGCCCCATGCTCATATCCGCGCTGGAGGAACGGCGGAAGATGCTTTCGTAAACGTGGAAATTGCCCGCGCCAAAAGCGTTAGTCACCCCCAGACGACAGCCTTCGAAGAGGCAGTGCCAGATAAACCAGTCTAACGAGTTGAAGTTCTGGATGCTGATGCCAGCCTGATTGCAGCGGAGGAATCGGCAACGTGCGACCACTGTTTCCGCCACGCCCTGCGTGTCCATTCTGCCTGCCTCTATGCCGAAGCCGACATCTTTGAAAACCATGTCGGTGAATTCGTTGTAGGTCACGAAATGGGGAGCACAGAGTATCGCTGTCTTTGCCTTATTCCTGCCATCCAGTGTAATCCGGCCCATGCGCGCATACCAGGCATCGTAGTTTATCATGACACCGTCGCGCGAGCCATCCCAGATAATACGCACCTTTTCGGGGTGTTCACCGAGTATACAGATGTGCTGGGATTCGCTGTGGGAGCCTCGAACTACCTGTAACGGGCGGGTAATACGGTAGGTACCTGCAGGCAGATAGAGTACCGCTGCTTTGCTATCCGGTGGGCGAATGGCATCTAACGCGCGCTGTATCGCGTCCGTATCGTCGGACTTACCGTCGCCAATGGCGCCGAAGTCCCGCTTCACATCGAGCCAGCTCGAAAAGGGACCAAAAAACCGGGCATCGTTCATCGGTTTCGACAGTGACATCGCGACCGCCTCTCGTCATCATTGGGGTGAGCCGCTACGTCTACACTCTTCCCGCGATGCGCTCCCGCATACCCGAAAAGAAGAGATGCACGAGTATCATGTGCACGTCTTCAATCTGTTGCATATTCTCGCAGGGCACGATGATGCTCTCATGCGCGATAGCGGCTAATTTTCCACCTCGATAGCCCGTTAATCCGACTGTATACGCTCCTTGCTCTTTCGCGGCTTCCACGGCACGCAGCACATTCGGCGAGTTGCCACTGCCGCTGATGGCAATCAGCATATCATCCTTGCCCAGCCATGTGCGTACCTGTGGCGCGAAGACATTGGTGTAATCGGTGTCGTTTGCCCATGCGGTGATAATGGGGATGCTATCGGTGAGGGCGAGGCAGCGAAACGGCTTGCCGAAGAGGTCGTACAGGCACTTCTGAAAGTCGTTTGCGATGTGCGAGGCGGTGGACGCGCTCCCTCCGTTGCCTACCAGTGCAAGCGTCCCTCCTCGCTTATACAGGTCTACCAGACGCAGCACGATACTTTCCACCTGCTCGACCGGAACTTGCGAAACGAGGTGCTGCACAGTGTCCAGATATTCGGTAAGGTATGTCTTTAACATCTGTTCCCTCCGCTCCGAAATCTATCGCCATTATACCTTACCGCTCTGTCTGCTGTATCGCGGTGCGCGGCAGGTCAGGCGGAACAGTCAGGAAGGTGGATGCATAGCTCCACTCCAGCCAGGGGCGCGGGTACAAACCGATGACCGCAGTTGCCACGACGCAGATAGCGATAGCAGTGCCGAGTGAGCGGGGGAAACGGAAGGGCGTTTCCTGCTCGGGCGCGTCGATGAACATCCGCTTGGCGACCATCAGGTAGTAGTACAGCGCGATAACGCTGGTGATTGCACCGATAAGCACGAGCGTGTAATGCCCTTCGGATGCGCCTGCCCAGAACAGATAGAGCTTGCCCCAGAACCCCGCCAGCGGAGGAATGCCTCCCAGCGACAGCAGAAATATCAGCATGGAAAACGCCAGGGTAGGGGAACGGTAACGCAAACCGCGCAGGGCGTCTATCTCCTCCGAACCCACATTGCCCTGAAGCGCCTGCGCTACAAAAAACGCTCCGGCGTTTGCAAAGGCATACAGCAGCAGGTAGAAGAGGGTTGCGCCCAATCCCAGCTCCACACCCGATACCACTGCCACCAGCAGGTATCCTGCCTGCGCCACGCTGGAGTAGGCAAGCAGTCGCTTCAGGCTACTTTGCGCCAGTGCGACGAGATTCCCCAGCACCATGCTCAGCGCGGAAAGAGCAACAAGCACCATCACCCAAACGTCTTCCGCGCCGTGCAGCCCGATAATCAGCAAGCGCAGCAAAGCAGCGAACCCTGCGGTTTTTGACGCGGTGGAAAGGAACGCGCTGATAGGCGTCGGCGCACCCTGGTACACATCCGCCACCCACAGGTGAAACGGCGCAGCAGTAATCTTGAACGCCAGCCCTCCGATAACCAGTATCATGCCGAGCATCCCGATTAGCCCCATCTGGTTTCCGCCTGTACCAGGCATGATACCCAGCGGTAGCTGGCTGTAAACCGTGGTACCGTACGCGCCGTACACCAGGCTGATACCGTACAGCAGGATTGCCGATGAAGTTGCGCTGACGATAAGCAGCTTCAGCGCAGCCTCTCCACTGCGTGGGTCGGTTTTGCGGTGCCCTGCGAGGGCGAACAGGCTCACCGTGCCGATTTCCAGGGTGATGTACAGTGTTAACAGACTTCCCGAACAGGAGATCAGGGTAAACCCAAGCGCGCTCAACAGCAACAGGGCGTAGTAGCTACCGCGGTCGCCGGTCTTTTGCCATTCCTCGCAACACACCGAGGACAAACAAACCAGCGCTCCGATAATCATGATAAGCGCGGTCAACATACGGGCATAGCCGTCCCAAACATACATTCCCTGCCACAGCTCGCCGTCCATCGCCGACCAGCTAGACAGCGCAGAGCCGATTGCGAACACGCCTGCTGCCGTCCATCCCCCCGCGTGCCATCGTCGTGGAGCGACCCCTTCTACCAGCAGCACCAGCAACGTGCCTGCCAACAGCCACAGGTGCGGCAGGGTGAGATTCAGAATGTCTGCCCAGCTTGCCATCGTTTTTACACCTTCCCCAGCAGTTTCAGATAGTCGTGCACACCCACATTCAGGAAGTCGGTCAACAATCGGGGCATTATACCTGTGATAATCAGAATAGCTCCCAGCACCACCAGAGCAACCCACTCGGTAGTGCGGGCGTCGGGCAGGTCATCATAGCCTTCGGGGCGTTTGCCCAGAAAGACCTTCTGCACCACACGCAGCACGTAGGTGGCGGTGATGACAACGCCGGCTACGCCGATGTAAGTCATCCATGGATAACTCTTCCAGACGCCCCAAAAGGTGAGAAACTCCGCCACGAACCCACTGGTACCGGGCAAGTCGAACGAGGAGAGTCCTCCCACCACGAACGCCACCGCGATGCCCGGCATCTTCTCGGCAAAACCGCCCATCTTCAGGATGTCGCGCGTGTGAGACTTCTCGTATACCAGTCCCACCAGCGCGAAGAACAATCCGGTCATGATGCCGTGCGCGAACATCTGCATGGTGGAGCCGGTGAGGCTAACAGCGTTCATGCCTGCCAGCCCCAGCATGACCACGCCCATATGGCTCACACTGGAGTAGGCGATAACATACTTCAGGTCGGTTTGCCCCATCGCGCTGAACGCGCCGTAGACAATGTTAATTACCGCAATAGTGCCCATCAGCGGCGCCCAGTACTGTGCGCCTTCAGGCAACAGGCTCATACCCACGCGCAGCACACCGAACGCCCCCAGCTTCATCAGCACGCCCGCGTGCAACATACTCACCGCCGTCGGTGCGCTGGCGTGTCCGTCAGGCGACCAGGTGTGCAGGGGCCAGATGCCTGCCAGAATGCCAAAGCCCACATAGAACATCAGGAACAGAATCCGTTGCTGCTCGACGGTGAATTTTGCCGTTTGCAGCAGCTCGGGGATATCGAAGGTTCCCGTTGGGCTGAGGAAATATACCGCCAGCATCCCCACCAGAATAAACGCACTGCCCAGCAGGAGATAGAGGGTCAGCTTCATAGCGGAGTACTCTTTCCTGCCCGTGCCCCAGATGCCGATGAGCAGATACATGGGCAGAACCGCCACCTCGTAGAACAGGAAGAAGAAGAACAGGTCTATCGAGACGAACACCCCGAACACGCCTGTGACCAGAAAGAGCAGCAATGAGAGGAAATCTTTGGTGCGGTATTCTATAGTCCACGAGGCAAATACGCCGGTGAAGATGATGAAAGCGGTCAGCAACACAAGCGTGATGCTCACACCGTCCACGCCGAGGTGGTAGCTGACGCCCGCCAGAGGTACCCACTCGAGACGCTCCTCGAACTGAATGCCCCCTTTAGCGAAATCGAAACGGAAGCACAGCCATAACGAAATGAGCAAGGTAATACTCGTTGCTACGGCAGCCATCACCCGAATAACGGTCTTGCGCTCTGGCGGCACCAGCAGGATGAGCAGACAGGTGATAAACGGTACCAGTATCGTTAGCGACAGCGCGTGTTTTGCAATCCAGTCCATAGCAGGTCATCACCTCTTACTGAAAACGGCTCAGTACGGCAGCAACAGTTGCCAGGATGCTCAGTACCAGCACCAGCACATAGAATTGCGCCTGACCGTTAGTCAGCCAGCGCAGGCGCGCACCGGTAGCTCCGGTGAACCAGGCGACAGCGTTCACAACGCCGTCTACGATATGCCTATCAACCCATGCAATGACGCGAGCCGTCCACAGCACTGCCCGCGCTACCACGAAGGTGAAGAAATCATCCACGAACCACTTGCGTTCGAGCAGTGTATAAATCGGCGCAGGAAGTCGCTCCTGCAGAGGCTCCTTTTCCTGATATCGCCGATACAGCCGGTAGCCCACAAAGATACCGAACAGCGCAACCAGCGTGGCAGAAACAGCCAGCGGCAAAGAGAAACTGGCGTGGCCGCCCGACGGGTTCTCCAGTGCGCTACGCACTGCGGATGCCCCCACGCCGCCAACCGCCGCAGCGACCGCCAGCAAGAACAAAGGCACGCTCATCACGGCTGGAGCCTCGTGGGCATGGTGGGCGTGTTCGCTGCGCGGCTCGCCAAGGAAAGTCATCACCCAGAGGCGCGTCATATAGAAAGCGGTGAGCAGGGCGGTCGCCATCCCCGCTGCAAAGGCGAAGGAGTGGTTGCCTCTCCACGCCGCCAGAAGGATTTCATCTTTGCTCCAGAAGCCGCTGAGCGGGAAGATACCAGCCAGCGCAAGCGCACCTACCAGTGCGGTCAGCGCGGTCAGGCGCATCCTGCCGAATAGCCCACCCATTTCGCGCATATCCTGCGTGTGGGTGGCATGAATCACGCTGCCCGCCGTGAGGAACAGAAGCGACTTAAAGTAAGCATGTGTGCCCAGATGGAACATTGCCGCCACGCGGTCGCCCAGTCCCAGCGCCATCATCATGTAGCCCAGCTGGCTGATAGTAGAGTAGGCGAGCACCCGCTTGATATCGAACTGCGCCAGAGCAATGGTCGCCGCCATGAACGCGGTGAACCCGCCGATGAGCGTGACCACTTGCATGGCGGCAGGGGCGATTTCGAACAGGAAGAACATCCGTGCCACCAGGAACACACCAGCCGCCACCATCGTTGCGGCATGAATCAGCGCGGAGACAGGTGTGGGACCCTCCATCGCGTCGGGGAGCCAGATATGCAGGGGGAACTGCGCGCTCTTGCCCACCGCCCCGCAGAAGAACAAAAGCGCCACCGCCGTCGCGAAGGTGGTTAGCGAGCCGAAGAGCGGATGAAGCGTGCCGTTAGCCACCTGCGCCTCGATCTGGTCTATCTGGAAAGTGCCCGCCGCATAAGAGAGCAGAATGAGACCGAGCAGAAAGCCCACATCGCCGAAGCGGGTCACCACAAACGCCTTTTTCGCGGCGTTAGCGGCTTCGGGCTTGCGGTACCAGAAACCGATGAGCAGATAAGAGCAAAGCCCTACCAGTTCCCAGCTCATGTAGAGCAGGAGCAGGTTATCTGCAATCACCAGCCCCAGCATAGCGGCGGTGAACAGCGCCATTACGGCAAAATAGCGGGCAAAACCCGAATCGCCCGCCATGTAGCCTACCGAGTAAACCTGCACCGCAAGGCTGACGGTGCTGACAATGACCATCATCAGCGCGGACAGCCCATCCAGTCTCGCGCCTACGGAGATGCTCCAGTCGCCCACCACCAGCCATTTCGCCTGCACATGCAGACCGCTCGAGTAGTGACCGGAGGCAGAAAGAGCAAGAACAGCGCTCCATGCAACGGCGAGAATAGTGGGCAAAGCAGATACCCAGTGTGTGCTTCTACGTGGCACGAACAGCAATGCCGTGACGACCGATGCAGCAACACACCATAAAGGCGCAGTCCAGAATTGTTCTGCCATACCGTTGTTACCCGCGTTGTTCCTTTGTAAGAGTTAGTGAGCTATATGGATACATCAGGTTGATTCACTACAAGTATCTCTTAGTCCTTCAAATTGTACACACAACCGCGCAGTTAGTATACCTCAAATTCACGGATTGGGCTACCTCTGTGTAATCTGGTGCTATCCTGCCCAGCCCCAGCTCTTCGCTTCGCCCAGACGCCGCAGCACCTGTTCGCGCGTGGCAACGCCGGTGGTGCCAATCTGTTGCACGGTGATGGATGCTACCAGCTGTCCCACCTGAGCGGCTTCCACCAGATTCGCCCCACTGCATAACGCGCTAACCGTGCCTGCGGAGGTGCTATCGCCCGCACCCACGATGTCTATCTTGCCTGTTACAGGCACTGCGGGCACGTGGGTGATATTCTCTCCATCCACCACCAGCACGCCCTGTTCGCCGATGGTGAGGAAGACCGGTTTGCCTGTACGCTTCGAGAGTTTTACGCCAACCTCGCGCGCCTCCTCCATCGTGCAGGTTCCTTCCCAGTCGGGCTGGAAGGCGCGCATTGCCTCGCGCTGGTTTGGTTTGATAAAGAGGCTACGGTACTCCCCGATGCGGGCACGCGAATCGGCGAAGAAAACCTTTTGCGGGTATTGCGCTGCCAGTCGGCAAATCTCTTCGCGCACGCGGTCGGTGACCACACCGCAGTTGCGCTCCTCCACCTGGTCCGCCACGATGATACCGTCCATCTCGGGCACGAACTCGCGTAGCAGGGCAGTGAGACGCTCTTCCCATTCAGGTTCCAGTGGGGTGCGGTTCTTTATGTCCAATCGGTTGATTTCGTGCACGCGACCGTCCACCTCGCGCAACATCGGTTTGGTGTAAGTGGGAGTAAACCGCTGAGGGTGCTGTAACACGCCGTCCACATTCACGCCACGCAGGCGCAGTTCGTGTAGCAGGTCGTAGCCGAGACCGTCCTGCCCGATGAGAGTGAGGGCATATGTTTGCACTTCGAGCGCACGCAGGTTGTTGGCGACTGTACCACCCGCGCCCGGGCTGTTGCGGATTTGCACCACCTGATACGCTTCCAGCCCCGTCTCTAACGAGGTCTCGCTGAGGGCGCGGTCGATAATCAAATAATGGTCCAGAAAGAAATCCCCGACAATCAGCACTTTTTGTTCGGGGAAGCGATGGAGAATCTGCTGTAAACGCTGTTCGGTCATCCGCTTTCCTCCAGATAGCGCAGTACGCGGTGGTAGAGGTTCGGGAAAGTCACGCGGTGGTCACCGCAGAAGTAGAAGCTCTCTCCGCCGTCGGCGACGGTGCGCACAAGAATGGTTTTCCAGGGGCGGTAATAATAGCGCGGGTCGGATTTAGGTGC
>BEHS01000067.1 GCA_002898895.1 bacterium HR16
TCTGCCCCTGCGTGCGAGTCCGCCATCCGCTCGAGTTCGTCGCTAAGGCGCCGCCGCTCCTGGGCAATTGCCTCCTTCAGCCGTTTTGCCTCTTCACCCACCACCTCTCTTCTGAGAGCGAACGAGTACGGAACCTTTGCCCCTGCCCTGTTACCCCGCTCTGCCTCCTCGATAAGCTTCTTCCAGCGCAGAATCTGCTGTTCGATGTTCGAAGCAGGCATGTTCACCACCCAGCTCAGCTGACGGGACACCTGCTTCACATCGGAGACCGCTTTGGGACGGATGTAGACAGAGAGCGACATCACGTCCATCGCCATGATGTTTCCATGTCGATCCTTGATGGCACCGCGGGTTCCATAGACGGTCCATGTTTTCTTGCGCAAACCGCCGTATTTTTGCGCCTGCTCACGCAGGGCATCCGCCTTGGCTGTTTGCAGATACAGCAGGCGTGCCCAAGCACCGAAGAAGAGCAAAGTAACCACCCACCCGGTCAGCAGTAACCTCCACCGGGCGTCATCAAGAGAGAACTGACGCCTCCGCCGACGTACAGCCACTGATACCCCCTGAGATCAGTTTCGTTGTGCCAGAACAACCGGCGCGCTGGCAACCGCCTGTGGTTTGGTCAACAGCACCATACCGTGCGCTTTTGCCTGCTTATGGATTCGCAGTGGGTTGCGCAACGCCTCACACTGGCTTCGCAGGAAGAGATATTCCTTCCTCAGCTCGTTTCGCTGTACCATCAGCTGATGCCGCTCGCGAGAAAGGTTGTATACGCAACCACATACTGCAATGTAAATAAGCACGCCGGCTGCAACGAGAACACACCATAAGCGCGCCCCTGAAAGAATGCGGTACCTGGCGATAGCTTTAGAACGTACCCGCACCCCCGTTCGGACTACATCTTGAAAGACCATCATCACCCTCCTTGTTGCATATATCACGACGCCGCAAGCCTCTCGGCAGCGCGACACTGGGCACTGCGAGAGCGCGGATTGAGAGCAATCTCCTCTGCGTCTGGCTTAAGCGCATGAGGAGTGAGAAGATGTACCATCCGCTCCGCTCCACACCGGCACTCAGGCGTATAGGGCGGGCAGATACACTTACCGCTCAACCGCTGGAAAGCCCGCTTCACCGCGCGAGCCTCCAGCGAGTGATAGCTCAACACAACAATGCGCCCTCCCGGAAGCAAACAGCGAATCGCCTGCTCTATCGCCTCTTGCAAGCCCTCCAGTTCACGATTGACAGCAATACGCAACGCCTGAAAAGTGCGCGTTGCCGGGTGAATGTGTCCACCCCGGCGCCCCACCGCTTTAGCCACCAGCGCAGCGAGCTGCTGGGTGCTGAGTATCGGACGGTTCTGCACAATCGCGCGGGCAATACGCGCGGCAGCAGGTTCCTCTCCGTACTCCTGAATCAACCGACGCAGGTCTACCTCGCTCCACCGGTTAACGATGTCCGCTGCAGTGATGCTTTCTCGGGACGGGTCCATACGCATGTCCAGCGGCGCATCAAACCGGAAGCTGAACCCGCGTTCTGCGCTGTCCAGCTGCATCGAACTCACGCCGAGGTCGTACAAAATGCCGTCGACGCCCTCCAGCCCGCGCGCGCTCAACACCTGTGGTAACTCACGGAAGTCCGCATGTACCAGTGTCACACGTATCGCCCCGCTGAACTGCTCCAGCCTCCGTCCGGCAACCTCCAGCGCGCGGGGGTCACGGTCAATGCCGATGAGCCAGCCCCCGGGTATCAGGCGGGGGGCGATCTCCACCGAATGCCCACCCAGCCCCACCGTAGCATCCACAAAGACCTCTCCCGGCTGCGGGCGCAGCAGTTGCAGTACTTCGCGCACCATCACCGGTGTATGGCTGTTCATGGTCATCATGTCACAGCTCCAGTTTCACGCCCAGAGTGGCTGCCGCCTGGAAGACGGTAGCATCCTCGATCTGCGCGTTGACCTCTTTCCACCTTTGTTTGCTCCAGATTTCCAGCCGGTAGGGCGCTCCCACAATAACCACCGTGCTGGGCGATTCAGCAGTGGGCAGGCTGATTCTGGCAAACTCGCGCAAATGCGCAGGAATCGCCAAACGCCCCTGCGAATCGATGTCTACATAATCTGCGGGAGCGATAAAGAAACGTTGCAGGCGCACCGCATCCTGATTCATAAACGGATAGCGCGCCAGGTGTGCTCGCACTTGTTGCCAGGTGTCAGGATGGAAAACGAACAGGCTTCGATCCCAGCCTTGCGTAATCACGCAGGAGCGACCAAACAGGTCTCGGAAGCGTTGCGGCATGATGATACGCCCCTTATCATCTACCGAGTGCTCCGAGTAGCCTTGCAGCAGAGCCAGCGGGGAGGCTTCGGGTTCACTCCTCATTGCCTCCACCAGCTGTTCCTCAAACTGCTTGTTTGGAGCCTGTTCCTCCACTTTTCCACCACCTGGCATCCACTGAACATCCACTTGGTTGCTCATATTGTAAAAAATGCGGGGTAGCCTTGTCAATGGTTTTTGGGGTATTTTCCCAATATTTTGAGAAAATTTTTTGTGGAACCACTATATGTAGACATTTATAGGTGGAGTATTACTGCGCAAAAGGCGTGAGCTATACGCTGTTCCAGTGTGTTTCGCTTGATTGTGGGGAGGGCGAGGCTCCTGCCGAGCCGTTCGGTTTGTGGTCGTGACGGAGCGCGACCTTCCAGTCCAATCGCGGGGAGGGCGAGGCTCCCGCCGAGCCGTCGGGTTGTAGTCGCTGAGATGCTTCGCTGACGCTCAGCATGATAAGAACATATGCCGAACCTGTCATTCTGAGCGCGAGCGAAGAATCTCAGAGATGTTTCACTTCGTTCAGCATGACGAAGATGTGGCAAGCACTACAGCACGAAGTGAAACAACACATAACCCGAAGGCGCGCGTGAGGAAAGCTCAATACCCACGTGCAACGGAGAAAGCAGCCGGAAACCCACCAGTACCGAGAAGTTGCGTGGAGAAGCCTGCAGTGCCACCCCTGCCCTGCCCTCGCGCTCCCACCGCCAGACATCTATCGCCGCGCTGACACGCGCCCCCCACACTCCGCTATAAAGCAAGCCGATGCGAAGGGTCGGCTCATGAAGAGTAGCGGGCAAGACAAACGGCTCTGCGCCGTCTTGCAAGCGTGAAGCCAGAAACCGCTCTACCACACCGAATAGTGCACTTCGCACCAGTGCAGGACCGTAGTGCCCTGTGTTCAGCCACAAGATGGGTCCCTCCCCCAGAGCGCGCCGCAGGGCAAGCGCGTCCTCACGCGGTATCACCAGGTCGTACCTGCCGTTCACCATCAGCACGCGGTCGCCATACTGCCCGTGTAAAAAGGTGAGCGGTTCCACAGACGCTATCTCCTCGCGCAGCCTCTCGTAGCCGATGCCCTTGCTTCGCAGTTCACCGCGCACATTCATGGTCAACGGGCTTCGCCACAGAACATGCGCCAGGTTCGCCCCACCTAACACCAGCACGCCCGATTGCACCCGCGTTTCCACTCCCAGCACCAGCGCACTGACGATGGCGCCCAGACTGATGCCCACAATGCCTATCTTGCCAGGCTCCACCTGCGGCTGAGACTGGAGCCAGTCTATCAAGCGCATGGCATCCAGCACCGCCTGCCTCATCGTATCGCGCATCTGCCTGATGTCGGGAACAATCATCAACTCTCCACTGAGGTAGCCGCTGGGGGTGCGCTGAATATGATAGGGTAAGGTCATGACCGCAGTGACGAAGCCGCGCTTCGCCAGCGAACGCGCCAGCGAAAGCTCGATATCCGGCTTCTGTACTCCCCATGAGTGCAGGAGAACCACCGCCGGCATTTTCTGATTCTGGTGAGGGATAAACACCTCCGCATACACCGTCTGATTTTGTGGGTACTCGGTGGTTTTTACCAGACTGGGAAATTTGACCAGCAAGTGAGTATTGTTTTCTGTTGTACCAAGCCTCAGCACCTCCGCCTGCACCGGCTGAGGCAGATAGCGAAACCACTCATCCTGTGGAGCCTGAGCCAGAACCTGCCCAACCCACAGCATCCCACACAGCGCGAAAAACACTACCCTCATCAGTTGTCTCCTTCACCTGCGGTCTATGCATACCCAGATTCGCAGCCGCACTGTGCTAACTCCTGCCCAATGTGGGAGAGGGAATCGAGACAGAGCGTGTTTGCACCCCAATATTTGACAACCTGAAGCAAATATGATACAATATCTTGGTAATCTCCTCAGGAAAGCCTGCTGAGTTGCGGATTTTCCGCTCGGAGGTGTGGGAAGGAAATACGCATGGCAAAACCGGAAATACTGACGACACCCCAGACTCCTGACGAGCAGTCTTTAGTGACTACCGTTGACCGTGAGTACACCGCGCAGGAGTTTACCGTGCTGGAGGGGCTGGAGGCGGTGCGCCGACGCCCCGGTATGTACATTGCCGATACTGGCGTGCGCGGTTTGCATCAGCTCTTCTATGAGGTCATCGACAACAGCATCGACGAGGCACTGGCAGGATTCTGCACCCGCATCGATGTGGTGCTTCATCCCGACGGTAGCCTCTCCGTCACCGACAACGGATGTGGCATCCCCGTAGACGTTAATAAGGAAACCGGCTTAACCGGTGTGGAGCTGGCGATGACTCGCCTGCACGCGGGAAGCAAGTTTGGTGGTGGAGGGTATCGTGTCTCCGGCGGGCTACACGGCGTAGGGGTGTCGTGCGTGAACGCGCTGTCTGAGTGGCTGGTGGTGGAGGTATGCCGCGATGGCAAGCGATACCGCCAGCGGTTCGAGCGAGGTAATCCGGTCACACCTCTGGAAGTGGTGGGCAAAGCTAAAAACACGGGCACAATGGTGCACTGGCTGCCCGATCACCTTATCTTTGAGAAGCGCGATTACGACCCTGAGCGCATCGTGCGGCGTATTCGAGAACTGGCTTTCCTGAACAAGAACGTAACCATCACCTTCACCGACGAGCTGCACGGTGAACCTACGCAGACCTTCCACTACAAGAACGGCCTGGCGGAGTTCGTGCAGTGGCTCAACGAGAACAAGGACCCGTTGCACAAGCCCATCCACTTCGCTCGCACACGCGAAGATACCTATGTGGAAATCGCCATCCAGTATAACGATACCTATCAGGAGAACATCTTCGCCTTCGCCAATAACATCCACAACACCGAAGGCGGTACGCACGTATCGGGATTCAAGACCGCGCTGACGCGCGTGATTAACAACTACGCCCGCAAGAACGGTCTGCTCAAGGAGAAAGACCCCAACTTCAGCGGCGACGATGTGCGCGAAGGGCTTACAGCGGTCATCAGTGTGCTCCTGCTCAGCCCGCAGTTTGAAGGGCAAACAAAAACCAAGCTGGGCAACAGCGAGATAGAAGGGCTGGTGAACTCCATCGTCGGCGAGGCGCTGTCGCAGTACTTTGAGGAGAACCCCTCGGTCGCCCGCCGCATCATCGAGAAGGCACTGTTAGCCCAGCGTGCCCGCGAAGCGGCTCGGCGCGCCGCCGACCTGGTGAAGCGTCAAAGCGCGCTGGAGAACACATCCCTGCCCGGCAAGCTGGCAGACTGCTCCGAGCGCGACCCGCGCCTGTGCGAGCTGTTCCTGGTGGAGGGCGATTCGGCTGGCGGTTCCGCCAAACAGGGACGCGACCGGCGCACGCAGGCGGTGCTTCCCCTGCGCGGTAAGATTCTGAACGTGGAGAAGGCGCGACTGGACAAAGCGCTGGAAAACGAGGAGATTCGCGCCCTCATCACCGCGCTGGGCACGGGTATCGCCGGTCCGGGCAACGGCTCCAACGGCAACGGCGACGAGAAGGAAAACGGTGATTTCAAATTTGACCTCTCTAAACTGCGCTATCACCGCATCATCATCATGACCGACGCGGACGTAGACGGAGACCATATCCGCACGCTCCTGCTCACCTTCTTCTTCCGCTATATGCGCCCGCTCATCGAGGAAGGGCATGTGTACATCGCGCAACCGCCACTGTACGTCATCAAGGCGGGCAAGGACGAACGCTACTACGCCCGCACCGAGAAAGACCGCGATGAGATACTGCGCAATCTGAAGCGGAAGAACGTTACCGTGGGGCGGTTCAAGGGGCTGGGCGAGATGAACGCGGAAGAGCTGGCGGAAACCACCATGAACCCTGCGACCCGTCGGCTGGTGCGCGTGGAGCTGGAGGATGCGGTTGCCGCCGACGAGATATTCAGCGTGCTGATGGGCGACAAGGTAGAACCGCGCAAGGAGTACATTGTCCGCCACGCCAAGCAGGTAACCAACCTCGACTGGCACGCCTAGGCGACCTGCGCATTACTCCGCAGCACCGGTTTGAGCCTTTCCTCCAGCGGCGGCAGGGGGATATGTGGATACCCCGCCTCACGTTGATACCAGTACGTGGTCACCGCGTAGTCGATCCAGCCTTTGCCCAAGCGGTGGCGTTCGGACAGCTTTTCGTGGAACTCGCGCCAGCCTTTGAACTCGTGTCGCCAGTCCACCTGCCACACCAGCCTGCGCGAGAAGCGCACAGGGTTGCTCAGATGGAAACGGTAGATACTCAGCTGCGCGGGTTCTTTGTGACGCACATAGTTAATGCCTGCGTACAGTCCGCTAAACGGTTCACGAAAGCCCCAGCTGAAGCCGAACGAGTCCTCACTGCCTAAATAGTCCAGACGCGGCTTTCTCTCCCCGTCGATGAACACGCCGTTGTTGCCCTCCATCACGAAGTGGAAGCCCTCGAACAACGGCTCATCGGTGCACACGCTCCACGCCCGTCCTGCCAGATGTCCGCAGCCGTTCACCTCAAAGAACCTCTCTACCGAACCAGAGTGCAGCTGGAAGGCAAACCGCCTCCATGTGGCATGGAAGTAGCCCAGCTCAGTCCCGAGATTTGGCGTGAGCTCGTACTCCACAAAACTGTAGTTCGCCATGTCGTAAGGAGTATCGTTGCGCAGGTAAACGCGGGCAGACTTGCGGAAGGGCATCGGGAAGTAACAGTTATACGACTCGGGTGCTTTCTCCACAAGCAGGCTACTGAAATGGCGCGCCAGACCACCACAGCCATCCGCAAAGAAGTCGCCTAACGGCACACAGACGGAGGGAGACGAGGCGTTGTCGAAGTAGACCAGCAACACAATCCCCCGCGCGCTCAACGCCTTGCGCTCCGCATCGGAGAGATGTTGCGTCTGCGGTGTGGGCATTACCAGATGCTGGGTGCTGTGGATACAGGTGATGACGCCGCTGCCCTCTATCTCCGCGATGGGGATAGTAGCACCCGCGTTCAGCGGTTTTAATTCGGGATAGGCGTCATAGCACCATCCGCCGTTGCCCAGCGCAGTACGCCGCTCAGGATGTATCCTTGCTATCTGCAGGTCAATCAAGGTGGACAACCTCCATCAGGTCATCAAACCTCAATCTTTGGAGCCGAAAACCGGTGCACCAACACGGTTCGGCGGGAGCCTCACCCTCCACATGCCTGTATTGGAGGGTCGCGCTCCGTCGCGACCACAAACTAAACGGCTCGGCAGGAGCCTCGCCCTCCCCAGGCAGGAACCTTGCCGGATTTGTTCAAAATTCATAAGAAACTTCCCCCTTGTGGGGTCAAGGTAGTGGTGCGGCAGTAAGAGTATATCCATTTCTGTGTCGGTGTAGTCTCCTCTATTCCTGCTCGTCACCCTTTCCTATCATCTCGATAAACCGCTTGTGAATATACAACATGCTATCCTCTTTGGGGGTAGTGGTAGCCCACGTCATTGCCCGCTCGTATGCCTCGTGCAGCAGGGGATGTCTTTGCCAATCCTTGAAGTGCTTCGCTGCCTGCGGATGTTCCAGCACATGCTCGAGCACGGAGTTCACAACGAAATCCCTCAGTTCCGGCTTCTCATACAGACGAGCTAGCAACCGCTTCAGGTCCTCTATTGCATCATGGGGGAGAGAAGGATTATCCAGAAGATACCAGAAGTAGGCTGCTAAACGGTAGCCAGCCTCCCATCTCTCCAGCACGTACTCGTGGTCACGCACATTCTTCCAGATACATTGCTCGACATAGCGCGTCAAGAACGTATGATACTCCTCAAACTGCAAAGGAGGGCGTATCCGATCTGTAAACCGCTTGTCCCCAAGCAAATCGTCTACAAGCGCCATCACCTCGATTTCCTGGCTTTGCATCCAGGAAAGTACCATCTGGCGCGGAAGCGTGCTATTCCCTTGAGCCGCTTCCAGAATTTTCTTGAGCAGATTATTGTGTTGCATCGCAGTTGCTCCCGCTATCGCAATAGGAACTGCTGATAGATATAGGGTGCATATGTCATTATGCCAGATGTCCTAGGAACGTGTCAGCAAACCTCAAAAACCCGGTCTACTTGTATTCGCAGGTAAAGCACCACGACCATCTGCCCGCATCCACTGGGCGTTGCCTCCACCCTGTACCACCCTTACCCATAAATTACCTTCCCTGTCAAAGACACAGCCCGAGATGTTTTCTGTCCCCTGTTGTCTCAGCACCTTAGCGAAGGGTGGCTGCCATTCATGGGGCTTACCGAGCCGTCCATGCTGCCATGAAAGGCAACCATATTCGGAAACGCCGGTACCCCAAAACCGCCCGACCCAGTAGACAAGACGGTTACTCTTGCTGTCCCAAGCCAACATCAATGCACCATGCCCTGCCTTAGAGGCGCCAGGGCTCTCCAGATCAAAGCCTGTACCAAGCCGCTTCGAAAAGCGCAGTGTACCCACTGCTCCGTTCCGCCTGTCGAACTCTGTTTCGTAAAGATTGCCCTCGTGAAGAACCCATATGCACCTCCCATCTGGAGAGAACACAGGCTCGTACACACTGGCACCCTCTAGCTGATTTGACCTGTAGAGTGAGACAACATCCCCAAATGGACCGAACATCCGTTGGCACCGACCGCTCTTCAGGTGAACCAGCCAGACGGTCATTATCCCAACAACATTCTTTGAAGGAGATACCTTCCGGTATTCTATCAGACGCCTCGTTTGCTCGTCATATATGTATGGCTCTACACGGGTGAACAGGAGATACTCCTCGTCAGGATGCCATGCAATGCTGAGCGGAAAGAAGGACTGTTGCGTGAAACTCGTTCGGATATCGGTCAGCCGTTTGGTTCCCTCCAGCCGTTGTGAGTAGAAGAATACATCCCCTTGTTTCAGGAACGCAACCTTCTCTTGTGAAGGCGAGATGGCAGGTGCAACCCCCTCGTCGATCGCCCCTGCCCGTCCTCCGCGAGGTTTCACATACACTTTGCCGTCCAGTGAGTAAGCGAGAACAAATCGGCTATTCATTCTCTTCCCTCAGTAAGCGGCCTTTGGGATGATAATCTCAACGCATCGCCTGGCTTGCTCAACCACGTACCCAGCGTTCAGCATCGTCCCCCCACTACATTCTGATTGCTCGCCCGCCCGGTCGAATACCCTCAGGATACGAATCCGCAATCTCCCGCATCCACTCCAACAGTATGGACAGCTCGCGGCAAGCCACTGCACGCACCACCACATTATGGCTCTGCGAGATCTCCTGCATCTCTATCAGCGTATCCATCTCCTCCTCAAGATGTTGCTTCTCCTCCTCAGACAATCTGTCTCCCTCTACCCCGAGAATCTCGTCTATCGTCTGTATTCTCCGCTCAGCCTCGTAGTCTCGCGGGTTGTCTGCCCGCCAGATGTCATCCATGCGCTGCCGAATGCATCCTTCCAGTATGTATGCTGTTGCTATAGTGTAACGCTCTACTTGCTCAGACCAGTGTAGAGCGGTGTACCTGAGCAGGCTCACCGCCTCTAAGAACTGCCAGTATCCCTTCGGCTCTGAACGGTTACCCACACGGCACTCCTGCAGCCTGGCGTTTCCTTCTAACCCGTCGTTTAACCATATTTCAACCGCTTCCACCACCCGACCCACTCGTTGGTCACCCGGGTTGTAGAACTCATAATTCGGGCGGTAGCGGCTGACCGCCCTGAGCGCCAAACTTACCTGCACCTCTACCGGCAGTCCATATAAGAAGCGGAACGGTAGTCTATCGCTTTTGAAAAGCGCTCCTCCCAGTCATAGGACGCAGGCAGGAAGATGCATCTTGGCGGACGCATGAGCCGACCAATTTTCGCCAGGTGAGCATGGCGATCGATCGTTACTTCTTGTTTGGTTTTCTCGTGCATTTGCACTCCGAGGCGTAACGCCGCTTGGTGTTGTGCAGAGACAGCACACTAACACGCTGGTCAAGACTGTTCTCCTGGAGGGCGAGGATTCTGCCGAACCGTCCGTTTCGGTCGCAACGGAGCGCGACCCTCCAATCCCGTTGCGGGGGGCGAGGCTCCTGCCGAGCCGTTAACCCCCTTTATAGCTGCCTCTTCGGCAGCATATCCACCAGCACTGCCTTCGCATTATCGATCACCATCCGCCCGTTCTCGCGGCGCAGGGTACCCTTCACGGTCACCACATCGCCCTGGATGAAAGGCAACGGTAGCTCGCCCGGTATCCGTACAGTCACTTCGCCCAGCTGGAAGTTGCCGGCCGTTCCCGGCATACCGACGGTTACCGCCTGCTCTGTGAGCAATACCTCCGTGCCTTCCGGCAGCCGAGAAAGTTCCGACAGACTCTTCACCCGCTTCGCGCCGGTATCACCCAGCAACAGGTTGCGCGTAGCCACCTTGCCCGCCTGCACCTGCACTTTCACCTTCAGCGGCGAACCGGTGCGGGGCGTCACCGTCAGCGTATACTCGCCGGGCGGCAGGTGCACAAAGCCGAAAAACCCCGTGCCGTCCACATACTGCTCGCGCTCCTGCCCTGCGCCTTTCAGAGTGACCAGCGTGTGGTCGGCAGGGCTCAGAGCGTCGGCGGTGAGGATAGTGCCTTTGATGTGCCCATTAATGGGTTTCTCCTTCCACAACGCAGGCGGTACGGGAACCCATTGCCCGAACACCCTGCCCAGCGTCTCATAGAAAGCGGGGTTGTGCTTCTGCGCTTTGCCTTCGGCATCGGTGTTGGTGTTGGCATAGGAATAGAAGCAGATGCCTTTCGGCTTGTTGCCCCGTTCGGTCGGCTGCCAGACGCGCTCTATCTGCTCCAAGGTGTCCTCTATTGGGTTCAGGTAGTTGCCCAGTCCGATGGCGGCGTAGTGTTGATACTGATGGTCCTTCACAAAACGCATCCAGTTGTCCAGCCAGCGCGCGTACTTCTGTTCATTGTAGTAGCACATGGGGATGTTCCAGTCCAGAATGCCCTCCTCCATCCAGCCGCGCCAATCCTGATACACGCGCGAATAGGCGGCGGAGCGTGCCCATGCCTCGTCGCTTTCCGGTCCGTTGCCCCAGGTGATAGTTGCGGCTGAGACCAGCACTTTGGGGTTGACGGTCATCGCATACAGGTAGGTCTTTCGCACCAGAGCAGTGACCTGGTCGCGTCGCCACTGTTTGAACCGCTCGCTCTTGAAGAAGGGAAAACCGCCGGGTCTACCGCGCCGCTCGTTGTAACGCTGCACACTGACGGGATTGTAGCCCCATCGCTCGCCCCCAAAGCGCACGAAATCGAAGTGGATGCCGTCCACCTCGTAATGCCGTATCACGTCCAGATAGGTTCGGAACGTCCAGTCCGCCGCGCCCGGATGACCGGGGTCTATCTTGGTCGCCTCGCCGTCGTAGTCCTCGCCCATATCGCTGAGCGTCAGGTATTCAGGGAAACGGCTTTGCAGGGAGCGCGGATGTCGGTTCCTGCCCACCGCGCAGGTGTTCAACCAGGTATGCACCTGAATATAGGGCTTTTCTCCATGTGCCTTCTGGATGAGATACGCCAGCGGGTCAAACCCCTCGGCGACATCGGAGGCACGTGGCTCATAGTGCGAATTGTAGTATGCATCCGCGCTCTTGCGCACCTGCACCACCACTGCGTTCAACCCCGCCTGACGTACCCGCGCCAGCAGGGTATCCACCTGTTCCGGCGTTTTGATGCCCTCGTTGAAGCCGTCCACCCAGATAGCGCGCAGCTGCGGTTCGCCGGACGGCGTCGCAAAGGCGGGAAGAAGGCAAAGAATCGTAACCATCAACCACCGCATACTTACGCCCCTATTTCTGTCAACAGCTCGCGCACCTTGTAACGCACATAGCGATCGAAATGTGCGATAGTGAAAGCGCGTCTAAGATGACGCTTAGCGATCGTGTGTGTACTCTCGTAGTTCCATGCTGGCACAGGCAGCTCCTGCAGAACCGCTTTGTATGCTCCCAGTGCGTCCTCTCGCCTGCCTTGCAGGTCGTAGCAGCACCCAATGTAGAGTAAACTCAGTCCTCGCTCAAGGCGAGCAGTTGGTGAGTCGTCATCCATCAGAATCTTGCACCACCTCTCACAGTGTTCCCACTGGCGCAGCAGGAAATAGCTTGTGATGGCAACGCTGGCAATCAGACGGTCATAACCGTAGACGCTCAGATACTGCTCTGCTGCCTCCGCTACTTGTTGCCATTGCCAGTGATGTATCAGTCGAAGCACACGCCAGTAAAGCCTCAGCTGCGGCAGAACAGGCGACAGGTCATCTCTCAAGATGAGCGAGTGCCTCCACTCTTGTTCCAGTTCGGCAACGTTCTTGCCGAGTATCTTCTCGATATCTTGCACCCACTTCCGGGCAGAAGTAGACACATAAAACCGGTAGTATCGCTCCCAGCCAACACGATGCACCAGGTAGCTAGCAAAACTGCCCGCGAGAATGTAGTTTCGTATCGCATCGGCCCTGCGGTAGAAGGTTTTGTCGTCCATAGTGAACAGTGGCTCGCACAATTCCTCCGACAATATCGCCAGGGCGTGGGCATCCAGAGAAAAACCGTTTTCGGTTTGCATAAAGTAGCAAGCTAACCCCTCACTGAGCAGGGCAGGCACACGTTTGAAAGGCGAAATCCTGTAAGTGGCCACATGGGCGAGCTCGTGTCGTGCCAGCTCTTGCCATTGATGAAAGACGCCTGCATATATGGGATTGATTATCACTGTGTAGGGCAAGGCAAAACCCGCCGCTCTGCAGCGAAGGTGCATCAGAAGAATTGGGGAAGCAACAACCACTACAGGGCGCAGAAGTGGCTTCTCAAACGCCTGCTGTAGCTCTTTGGCTGACTCGTTCATGGTGTGCTGTATCTTTTCTATGTCTAGAGTACGATCGAGCTTTGCAGGATAGAGCAGGGTTACATGAGAAAGGCGACGCTTCCTGTAGAGCAGGGAAGACCACGATAGTAGAAAGATATGCTTGCCAGATGAGAACGCCAGTATCACTCCTGCTATAACCAGCCTCTCATCCCATCCACCATCGAGAACCATCCTGGCAAGCACCTCTACCACGAGGTAAGCCAGTATCAAAACAGGCAAGTACAACAACCAACCGAAAAGGGTCAACACTGCGAGAATCAACGCCCGAAGCATCGCCTTTTGCTAAAACCTCTCCGCTTCTTCTTTGGCTATCTGCACCCACCGGATCACCCTTTGCGGGTCACTGCGGATGGTATGGCAGTCCTTCATGATAATCTCCACCCGACAATCATTCCTCTTGAGCACGTGTAACCCCCGGCGCAGGGTTTGCCTGACGAACTCCTCATCGAACGTGTCGGCAGCGAGCACGCCCGGATGCGGTTTCCACGAGAAGATGTAACGATTGCCCAGACGCTCCGCCATCACCTCCACATTCGCCCAGGGTGACATCGACACCCGACGCAGACGGGGGAACTTCGCCACCACATGCCAGCGCGAGTCCAGAGGTTCGCAACAACCGTAACAGTTCAGCCCGAAACGCTCCAGCAACGACAGCTGGTAGGGAAAAATGAACTCCTCGAACATCTCCGGTGAGATACCTACCGTTTCCTGGCTCTCCGCAAAGCCCCACATGTCGACAGGGCGCACATGTCCGTCGAAGTCAGGTTGAGGCAGCTCATGCGTCCACCCAAAGCCGCCCGAGCCGACGTAGGAGCCATCGTTGTTCAGGAACAGCAGATTATTCCGCTCCAGAAACTCCAGCCTTGCCACATGGCCGTCGCGCAGGAACGCCATCAACCGATGCAGGTCGTCCGGGCGGTCCACCATGTCGTACATAACCTGTTCCAGTCCGCGCAGGTACACCAGCGTCTGCGTCATGCCGAACGACCACCACCAGTTGCTCTTCAACCGCACATGCAGGATGTCCCCAAACGTCTCCCGAGCCAGCTGTAATATCTCATCTGTCGCTTCGTAGTCCACCGTAATCTGCGGAAAGCGCAACTTGTCCATGTCATCATAGCTCTTCAGGGGAGCTTCCCACCGCCATGCGCCGCCGTCCTGCCCGCCGATTCGCGTTTCACGCAAGCCCCAGTCGGTTTCGGTGTACACATACCCAACGTTGAAGTACGGCTCGATCACCTTGTCGTCCCGCATCTGCTCGCCCCAGAATATCTCCCGATGCAGATGCCACTCCCATCCTCGTGCCAGTCCCCCTTCGCACTGCAGCACATCAGGAGTGAGGATTTCATTCCAGCCGTTTTCGGGGTCACAGAAGACGAGGGGGCGTGTTGGCTCCAGTGCGTTGTGGCGGTACCACAATTCGCGCTTCTCCGCCTCCACAGGACGCGAGGCGAGCTCCGCCACCCGCTTCGCCAGTTCTCTCAGCACAAGGCGGTCATGCTGACTGATAGAGTATCTCGTGTGAGCAGTAGTCCGTTCAGGCATCACATCGTCTCTCTCTTGGCGCTATACAAGTTGCTCTAGTAACTCTGTCGGCGAGACAATCTGTATTCCACGAAAGGAACGGATTGGGAGCAAATGTTTACGATCACCGGTTACAATATAGGTTGCATTCCCAACCAGCGCACATTCTATCACCTTATCATCCGATGGGTGAAGCGCAACACCTTGCAACGCCCCTGTAATAGTGACCATTTGTAAGAACTCTCTCAGTTCATCCAAAATAGCAAAAGCCTCAGCCGGGCTGCGTCCCAGCTTTTCGATAGCTTTCTCGTAAACCTCGTCCAGTATCTCTGCACAGGTCAGTCCCTGAATTGTCCCCGCACGTGCTAACAGTAGACACCGTAAAGGGTTACCGTTCCAACCAACGGCGGAAAGGAGTACATTTGTATCGAATACCACGCGCGGCTGCGTCAATCGTCTATCCACTCCGAAAAGAAAGCTATCCGCTCATCCTCGCTCATTGCATCCCAATCATACCCTCTTTGCCGGGCGGCTTCACGAACAACCGGTTCCACCTGCCATCGAATACCTTGCAGCGCGTCGGTTGAGTCTACCAGCTCTCGATAATGTGATAGAATAATCTGCGCCTGTTGCTCCGGGGTTAGCTGTGACCAATCCTTGCCGGTTTGCTTGGAGATTCGAGACAAGGCAGCACGAAAGAGTGCTTGTCTCCGACGGCGTTCCTCCGCCAGATCCTGCTCAATGAGCGCAGCGATCTCACGTTTGCGCCCAAGGGGCAGTTGTTTTACCATCTGGACGATTTGCTCTTCGCTAAGCGAACTGCTCATATCTGAACACCGCCTTTACCCACTCCGGTTCTGTTTGCGAATGCACCGTACGTGCTATGCGTACCAATTATACCATCATATCACCAATTACCATCCCGAGGGGCGAGGCTCTCAGCGAGCCGCACTCCCCCAACTACTCACCGAACGCCGGGCAGCGTGGGAACAGTTTCGCAGGAGCCTCGCCTTCCCGATATGCCTACATCTCGCTGCGCTTGCGCTTCAGCAACATCAGCAGCCCCAAGCCGCCAAGAAGCACCGCACCGGTAGCAGGTTCCGGCACCGGCTGTGCGAGAATCACGCTCCAGTACCGCACACCGCCGATGTCCTCGCGGGTAACCCACACCAGCTCACCGCGGTCGTTCAGCGCGATACGGAAACTGCGTGTGGGGTCGGTGTTGTCGGTGAGCGGTATGACCTGCCCATTCGCGAACAGATGCACATCATACTTGCGGAACAGGATAGACTGTTCATACGCAACCCAGCCCAGATTGTTAATGGCAGGGAACGTGCTGGCGGCATTGCCGGTGTTATCCGTCAGCGCGACCACTCCTGTTGACTGCGACCACATCTCGATGTTCCAGTTGCTGCCGTTATGGTGCATCCACACCACCTGTCCGTTGTCGTTGAGGTCGGGCGAGGAGTAGTCGTCACCGACGGTGTTTTGCGAGAGGTCGCGATAGTTCCTCATGTCATCGGCGTGTGCCAGATAAATCTGCGGATTGGCATTGACATCCACCGCGTTCCACACCACCTCTCCCAGGTTGTTGATGCGCGGGTTCTGGCTGTCAAAGTCCGCCCAGTGGGTCAGGTTTTCCGGAGCAGTGTAGCCGGGCTTCCAGAGATAGATGTCTTGATACCTTGCCGTGGCGTTTGTTCCCGTGGTGACCACCCACCCGGAATCGTTGATGTCCGGCGCGCCGAAGCCAACCGAGCGGCAACTGCGGGTAACGTTC
>BEHS01000068.1 GCA_002898895.1 bacterium HR16
GCACGCTTCGCGGATGAAGGCAATTTCTTCAGCGTCCTTTACCAGTCGCAGCTCTTCCACCACGCCGCTGGTAGGTATCCACTCCACACCCAGTTCGCCGTACTTCTCCCGCCAGCCTTCCAGCGTCTTCACGGTGACGTTGTTCGCCTCAAAACCTACTTTACGCAGACCGCGCGTCTCCAGCTGAGTCTTCAGGATGTCATCGTCCGGGTTGTCGGGCACTATCACCTCGAAGCCGGGCGCTTCCTTCTGGGCGCGCAGGGTATATCGCTTGTCGGTAAGCAGCACGGTGAAATCTCTGCCGATGAGCACAGCGCCTGCACTACCGGTAAAACCGCTCAGGTAGCGCACGTTCGGACGAGAGGTAATCAAAAAGGCATCGAGAAAAGGTTCATCCATTCGGGCACGCAGGCGTTCTATCCGGTGAGCAAACCTCCAGCTCATCGACGACTCTCCTCCAGAATAAACTTCACTGCATCCAGAGCCAACAGGTAGCTCATCACACCAAAGCCGGCAATAATCCCGTGCGCCACCGGTGCGGTTACCGACTGCCTGCGGAACTCTTCCCGTCCGTAGATGTTGGAAAGATGCACCTCCACCGTTGGCAGGCGTACTGCGGTAATGGCGTCCCGAATGGCGATACTGTAATGTGTGTAAGCGCCGGGGTTAATAATCAGCGCGTCCGCCCACTGCAGTGCCTCATGAATGGCTTCGATAATCTCCCCTTCATGGTTGGATTGGGTGATACGCACCTCCAATCCCAGCGATTTCGCCCGCTCCAGAATGCGCTGGTTAATCTGGTCCAGATTCAGGTGACCATAAACTTCCGTTTCCCGTATCCCCAGCATGTTCAGGTTAGGACCGTGAATCACCGCAACTCGTGGCATTTTACTCTCCTCACCCCTGTGCCTGTTGTTCGGTCTCTTCCTCTACCAGAAGCTCGATGATGCCATCGCGGATGGGATAGTGGCGATGGCACTTGTCACAAACCAGGCTCTCTTCGTTCTCCTGACGCAATGGTGGACGGTCGTCGCACGCCGGACATGCCAGAATACGCAGCAGTTCCTCGCTCAAGGGCATCGCTTCCAGCCTCCTGCCTCAAAGGTCATCTGAGGTATTTTAGCATATTTGCGAGGGGAATCCTTTGATTTTCCTCGCCGATTTCGGATATATTGCTATGTGAAGCGGGCATCAAGCAACCGCCCAAACCACACCAACAGAGGGGGGTAGCGCATGAAAGCAGTCAAAGGGGTACACGAAAAAGGGATAGTACGTCTCCTAGAGCCGGTGAGTCTACCTGACCAGCAAGAGGTTACTGTGCCCGTCCCATCCTTGGAGGAATCTACCCATCCTGCCCTGCGTTTTGCGGGTATGCTACAGGACCTGACCCCTGAGGAGCAAGCGACTTTCGAGGAAGCCTTGAGTCAGAGATTACAGTTCGACAGGATTGTATCACGTTGACTTCCGCGTGCTTTTAGGCTATATTCTTATCTGGATTACCATCTCTGGGGTTCACTATGCCACAACCACCGGATACCGAAACCGTTCTCGTTATCGACTTTGGGGCACAATATACACAGCTCATCGCACGGCGCATCCGCGAGTGCCACGTGTTCTGTGAAATTATCCCTGCCGACACGCCCGCTGAGCAAATCGCCCGACGACAACCGAAAGGCATTGTGCTTTCTGGCGGACCTGCCAGCGTGTACGAGCCGAACGCTCCACGGGCGGACATGGGCATCTACCAGCTGGGCATTCCCGTTCTGGGCATCTGCTACGGGCACCAGCTGATGAGCTACCAGCTGGGCGGCGTGGTAGAGCCTTCTGAGCGGCGGGAATACGGACGCACTGAACTGACCGTAATAGAACCCGAAGACCCCCTTTTCGCCGATTTCGGCACACGCCTGACCTGCTGGATGAGCCATGGCGACAAAGTGCTGCAACCTCCCCCCGGCTTTCAGGTAACCGCCGTGACCGAATCCACCCCCGTCGCGGCAATGGCGGACCCGGCACGTCGCTTCTACGGGGTGCAGTTCCATCCCGAAGTGCACCACACCCCTTTCGGCAAGCAGCTGATAGACCGCTTCCTCAAGCGGGTGTGCGGATGCAGAGGCGACTGGACGCCGGGCAATTTCGTGGAGCAGGCGGCGGAGGAGATACGCCGACAGGTAGGCGATGGGCACGTGCTGGTGGCGGTGAGCGGAGGGGTGGACTCGATGACCGTCGCCGCGCTGGTATACCGCGCCATCGGAGGCGAAAGGCTCACCTGCGTTTTCGTTGACCATGGACTGTTGCGGGCAGGTGAGGCAGAGCAGGTGCGCGAGACCTTCTCACGCCTCTTCCCCGTGCATCTTGTGTACGTGGACGCCCGCGAGCGGTTCCTGGAGCGGTTGAAAGGTGTAGAAGACCCCGAACAGAAGCGCAAGATTATCGGGGAGACCTTCATCCGCGTGTTCGAGGAGCACGCCGACGAGCTGCGCGGGTGCGAGTACCTTGCGCAAGGCACGCTCTATCCCGACGTGATTGAAAGCGGCGCCACCAAACACTCCGCCACCATCAAGACACACCACAACGTGGGCGGTTTGCCGCCGGATATGCGCCTGAAGGTGATTGAGCCGTTGCGCTACCTGTTTAAGGACGAGGTGCGTGCTGTCGCGGCGGAGCTGGGCTTGCCCGAGGAGGTCGTGTGGCGCCAACCTTTCCCGGGACCGGGACTGGCGGTGCGCATCGCCGGAGAGGTCACGCCCGAACGGCTGGAGATGGTGCGCGCGGCGGACAAAATCGTGCTGGAGGAAATCTGGCGAGCGGGGTTGATGCGCGAGATATGGCAGTCGTTCGCGGTGTTGCCAGCGGTGCGCAGTGTGGGCGTCATGGGCGACCAGCGCACCTACGCCCATCCTATTGTGGTGCGAGCTGTTGTGAGCGAAGACGCCATGACCGCTGACTGGGCGAGGCTGCCCTATGAGGTGCTGGAACGCATCAGTAACCGTATCGTGGGCGAGGTGCCGGGCGTCAACCGCGTGCTGTACGACATCACCAGCAAACCACCCGCTACCATCGAGTGGGAATGAGTAGGAATCTGCGCGAAAATGTGCCATAATAGGATTAACTTCACTCTTCCATCGGCGTTTCGCGGGGGGACGGCAATGACGACCGTACAATCCACTATCAAGCCGTTGATTTCCGAAGAGCAGATAGCGGCGCGCGTAGCGGAACTCGGCAGGCAAATCCGGCAGGATTACGGTGACAAGAACATCCTGCTGGTCGGTGTGTTGAAGGGGGCAGCGGTGTTCTTGTCTGACCTGCTGCGTGCCATCGACGGGGAGGTGGACTACGATTTCGTCGCCATCTCCAGTTATGGCAACGGCACGAAGTCATCAGGCGTGGTGCGCATCCTCAAGGACCTGGACGAAAGCCCTATCGGACGGCATGTGTTGATTGTGGAAGACATCGTGGACAGTGGACTGACCCTCGAGTTCCTGCTGGAAAACATGAGGATGCACCGCACCGCCAGCGTGAGGGTGTGCACCCTGCTGGACAAGGTGGCGCGACGCGTCGTGAACGTGCCTATCGACTACCGGGGATTTGAAGTACCCGACGTGTTTGTGGTAGGCTACGGGATGGACTACGCCGGATTGTACCGCAACCTGCCCTACATCGGCATACTGGAGGAGGAATCCGCAAAGTAATCGTGCAAAAAACTCGTGGAAATGGGTACAGGGGTAGACTCCGCACGAAAAATAGGCTATAATTAGGTGGTGGGATAGTTCCTGTGTCTTCCCTCGCCATCGTCAGTGAACATGAAGCAACCAGAGGTTTTTCCAGATTCCCAAGCGCGGGTATCCGCCCTGTACGGAAAGCACAGGAGCTCTTGCTGAATTGCAGGTGATAGCCATTACACCTCGTAAACTATTCCGACCTCGTGACGACGCACTGTACAAGGCAGTGCGCAGGGAATATCCACACGTTGAAAGGTGAAAACCGGCATGGAAACGATTGACCTCGCGGAATTTGACCGCAAGTCGCTTGAAGAGCTACACGCCATCGCCCGCGACAGGGGCTTGGAAGTAGAAGAGAACATCCGCAAACAGGAGCTGATCCAGCGCATCCTGCAGGCGCACACCGATTCGAACGGGCAAATCATGGCGGAAGGTGTGCTGGAAATCTTGCCCGACGGATGGGGGTTCCTGCGCAGAGACATCAATTTCGCCGCCGACGGCAGCGGCGACATCTACGTCTCGCAGACCCAGATTAAGCGGTTCGGGCTGAAAACGGGTGACACCGTGACCGGCATAGTTCGCCCACCCAAAGAGAACGAGAAATACTACGGCCTACTACGGGTGGAGCTGGTTAACGGCATGGACCCCGAATACGCCCGCCATCGCACTCACTTCGACGACCTGACCCCCATCTATCCCGTCGAGCGCATTCGGATGGAGACCGATAGCAAAAACATCTCCGCCCGCCTCATCGACTTGATTGCGCCCATCGGCAAAGGGCAGCGCGGATTGATTGTGTCGCCGCCTAAAGCGGGCAAGACCACCCTGCTCAAGACCATCGCCAACAGCATTACCACCAACCATCCCGAAATCGTGTTGCTGGTGCTGCTGGTGGACGAACGTCCCGAAGAGGTGACCGACATCCGCCGTTCGGTGAAGGGGCGCGTGGTGAGCTCCACCTTCGACGAGATGCCCGAGAACCACATGCGCGTAGCGGACATGGTGCTGGAGATGGCGAAACGGCTGGTGGAAGCGCGACGCGACGTGGTGATTCTGCTGGATAGCCTCACCCGCCTATCGCGAGCATCTAACCTTACCGTCAACCCGAGCGGGCGCACGCTGTCAGGTGGGCTGGACCCATCCGCCCTGTATCGCCCGAAGCGGTTCTTCGGCGCAGCGCGTAACATCGAAGAGGGCGGAAGCCTTACGGTGCTGGCAACCGCGCTGGTGGACACCGGCAGCCGCATGGACGACGTCATCTTCGAAGAGTTCAAGGGTACCGGCAACATGGAGCTGGTGCTGGATCGCGGGTTGGCGGAACGGCGTATCTTCCCCGCCATCGACATCAACCGCTCCGGTACGCGCCATGAGGAACTGCTCTTCAGCGAAGAGGAACTGCGCCGTGTATGGAAGCTGCGACGAATGCTGGCGTCGATGGAACCCATGCAGGCGATCGAGCAACTCATCGGCTTGCTCGCCCATACCAGCTCGAACGAGGAGTTCCTGCGGGTGGTGGAGAATATTAAGGAAACCGACTGATGAACACGCGGAGTGTTGAGGGGGGATCAGCATGAGCGAACGTTTCCGCGACATGTTCGACGACTGGCAAGACGACGAGGGTCCGCCGGATGAGTTCGACGAGCTTGACCGCGTTGAACCGCGCCGCCTAGACGAGAAGGAGGTGCGCGTGGTGGGCGTGTACGAGCATCAGGAATCGGGCATACCCCCTCAATTCTTTGTCCTGCTGCAGGATAATCGTGGGCGCCGCGTGCCGATATGGATTGGCAAATACGAGGCTCTGTCCATCTCGATGGCGCTGGAAGGCGATGTGCCCGACCGTCCGATGACGCATGACCTGCTCAAAAACGTGATCGAACGTCTGGGGGGCACGGTGGAGCGTATCATCGTGGACGACCTGTGGCAGAGCACCTTCTACGCCAAAATCACCATCGTGCGCAACGGGGAGAGCATCGAGATCGACTCGCGCCCCAGCGACGCCATCGCCCTGGCCCTGCGCACCCGCTCGCCTATTTATGTGGCAGAACCGGTCTTCGAGTCGATAGCGGACGCGATGTGAGAGGTAGGTCAATTCCCACCGCCACCTACCCGCTCGCAGTAGTGCATCTCAATGTGCCTCCCTTTCCCATAGCGTTGGGGAAGCAGATGGAAGCGAAGGCAACGGCTCCTTCGGAGCCGCGCCTTCCAGAAGAAAGGAGTAACCATCCACACGCAACAGGCGACGAAAAGCGCTATTCATCGCCGATTGCTCCGAAATTGCGCACCAGCACGCCGAAGTCAAACAGGGTCACCTCTTCGTCGCCATCCAGGTCCGCATTCGGGTTCCAGTTCGTATCGCCCGGCACAGAACCAAAAGCCTGCACCAGTTCCCCGAAGTCGAACAAGGTGACTTCGTTGTCGCCATCGATGTCGCCGTTGGTCAGCGAGACGTCTACGCCCGTCACGTCGCCACTTACCGTGACCCCATACACTACCACACGCAGCCAGTGACTCGCTTTGAACGCGACATCATACGTGCCCGTTATCACGTCCGGCAGAACGTAGTTGCCCTCGGCGTCCGTGAACACCGTCTCCGTGCGAACAGATGAACCATTCTGACGCAGTTCCACTGCGATAGGTACCTGGGTCACATCTCCCGCAAAGTCGCGAAGCTCTATCTTGCCACGAATGGCAAAGGTGTTAACAAGCCTCACCCGAACGCGGTCGGGTAGATACTCAACCTCAGCCTGCACGCCCGGCAAAGTAGTCTCATCCACTTCTACCTGCGTAAACACGCCCGTGCGGTCCCAGCTGCTAGCAGTGAGTACAAGAATATCAAACGCATCGCCAACGCTCGGCGTGTAGCCGTCGCGCCCCTTCAAACGAAGCGTCCCATCCAGCTGCACAGTGCGACTGTACCCGCTGACACCGATAATCACCTGGTCATACTGCGGGTTGTTCGGGTCGGAGTTGTCTGTGCCTGCAAGTTCGATCTCCAGTATAGCGTCCTGCCCCATCGTCAGGTCGCCGTCGAAGGTCAAAATGCCCAGTGGGTTCAAGTCGGGGTTGTTGGGGTCGTCGACGCCGGGCGCAATCGCGCCGCCTGTGTGGTTGATGTTGCCGCTGAGCATGCCTGCGCCTGTGAGTTTACCGCCCTGTAGCTCCATCGGGATGGAGAGGCTGAGCGTGCGCCCGCTGCGGATGCGCGTCTCGCCGTCGGTCTGCGTAAAGGAAGAGGTGATGGCAAGAGAGCCTTCCTGTAGGTCAATTAGCCCTGCGTTCTGCAGCGGCACGCCAATCGCGCTGAAGTCGTCACTCACCTTGCGCAAAGTGCCCAAGTTCTGCAACAGAGCGGAACCCGACTCCATGAAAAAACTACCGCCACTCAACAGCAACGTCCTGCCCGCCAAGTTGCGCAACGTCGCGTCAGATAAAAAAATCGTGGCGCCAGGATGCTCAAACTCGCCGTCATTCACCAGCAACCCGCGCAAAGTGCGATTGTACCCAGATACCGTAACAATGCTGCCTGTGTTGCGGATACCCGCACTCCCACCGTCTATCACACCTTCTCGCCAGGTCAGCCCGTTGCCCGTGAAGTTGAACACTACCTCTTGGCTCCCGCCGCTTCGCAGCACCGTGTCCGAAACCAAGCTCCCCTGCACCGCGCCGCTGTGGTTTCCTACGAAGGTGTGCGTCGCACCGCTCGGAAAGTAAAGCGTCGCCCCACTGGCAACCGACCAACTCACATTCGTGTGCGTGCTGGTGTTGCTGATCTGCAGCGTGCCTTGCTCCACCAACACCGTACCGCTGTCCTCAAACGGCACGCCTATCTCACTGAAGTTGTCATTCACCTTGCGCAAAGTGCCCAAGTTCTGCAACAGAGCGGAACCCGACTCCATGAAAAAACTACCGCCACTCAGCAGCAACGTCCTGCCCGCCAAGTTGCGCAACGTCGCGTCAGATAAAAAAATCGTGGCGCCAGGATGCTCAAACTCGCCGTCATTCACCAGCAACCCGCGCAAAGTGCGATTGTACCCAGATACCGTGACAACGCTGCCCTGATTGGTAAAGACGCCAGGCGCATCGTTGTTTGCCGGGTCGCGCAGCAGGATTGTGCCGCTCTGCCAGGTGAAGGTCGCATTCGGGGCAACAAAGATGCTTTTCACATCCACATCGCTTGCTAATCGCGCGTCCGCGCCTGAAGGGAAAATCACCTCCGAGCCAGGCTCGGGAAAGGTCAAATCAGAGCTGGAGCCACAGACAACACGCCCCCAGTTGTTGTAGTACCAGTATCTCGTTGGGTTGCTGGCGCATACATCACCTTGGCAGGTAGCAAACCACTCGTTGCTCGGACACTGCTGGTTCCAGGTCCACAGCTGCTGAGCAATTAGGATGCCCACGCCCATCAAGCAGACTATGAGCGAGACTGATACCAATAACTTTGAAAAGCGATGACGCATGGTCAATTCTCCTTTCTAGAATCTATTGAATGTAATCTTGCTAACTTGCCACGAACGGGCTGTTATTAGCATTTACAATTGTATTTGGCATGACCAAAAAAGTCAAGAGAGGATGAGAAAGTATACCAAGGTGGCAACGTCGATTACACGGTTTTCCCGCTGTCCAGCAGAATCGTCACCGGTCCGTCGTTGACCAGCGCGACCTGCATGTGCGCCCCGAAAACGCCTGTCTGCACAGGCAAACCCGCCTCGCGTAGCATCTCCGCCACCCGCTGATACAGCCTGTCCGCCACCTCTGGCGGTGCAGCATCGGTAAAGCTGGGGCGACGCCCTTTGCGGCAATCGGCATACAGCGTGAACTGCGATACCACAAGTACTTCCCCGCCGATGTCGGTGATGCCCAGATTGATTTTGCCTGCCTCGTCTTCGAAGAGGCGCAAGGAGGCGATTTTGTCGGCGATGTAGCGAGCGTCCGATTCGCCATCGCCGTGCGTCACGCCCAGCAAAACCACATAGCCCCTGCCGATAGCAGCCACCTGTTTGCCTTCAACGGTCACTTCGGCGTGAGAAACACGCTGCAGCACCGCCCGCATCACGCCGCCTCCCCCATCGTGCCCGTACGGCGGATGTCCAGCACGTCGCTGATTCGGCGCACCCTCTCTATCAGATTGCGCAGCTGCGAGGTGTTCTGCACCTCCACCGTCAGGTCGATGTGCGCCACACCACTGGGCAGGGAGATGGTGCGCACAGAGGTAATGTTGGTTTTTGCCTCGCCGAACACGTTCGCGATGTCCGACAGCAAGCCGGTGCGGTCTGCGGCTTCGATGTGCAGGGAGGTAGCGTAGTACGCGCCGGGCTTTGCATCCCACTGCACCGCCACCAGACGCTCCGGCTCGTTCAGGAGGTAACTCTGCACGTTCTTACAGGCGCGACGATGCAGAGTCATGCCACGCCCGCGGGTGGTGTAGCCCACTACCTCATCACCCGGCAGGGGGGTGCAGCATTTTGCCCGTCGAATCATCACGTTGTCGATGCCGTCCACCGTCAGCCGGGTCTCGCCTTCCATCACCTTACCGGTGGGGAACAGAGTGGGCTGGACGGGCATTTCGGGCAGGAGGCGATTCAACACCGCCTGTGCCGAGTAGCGACCATCGCCCACAGCAGCATATACCTCTTCCGCATTGGGCAGGTTCAGCTGCTTGGCAATCTCCTCCAGCGCGTCGGCGTGCAGTAACTCTTTGGGTTCCATTCCCAGTCGCTCCGCTTCCCGCTCCAGCATCTCCCTGCCACGCGCCACGTTTTCGGCGTGTGCCTGCTTGCGGAAATACTGCTTGATTTTACTGCGGGCGTGCGAGGTCTTCACGAAGTTCAACCAGTCACGGCTGGGATGGGCGTTCGGACGGGTAATAATCTCCACGATGTCGCCGTTCTTCAGCTGGTAGTTCAGGGGTACGATGCGTCCGTTCACCTTCGCGCCGACGCAGGTGTTGCCCACATCTGTATGCACCCGATAGGCGAAGTCCACAGGCGTGGAACCAGCCACGAGATCGATAACCTGCCCCTTCGGGGTGAAAGCGAACACCTGGTCGTTGAACAGGTCATTGACCACAGAACGCAGGAACTCGGAAGAGTCCTTTCCGTCCGCCTGCCATTCGAACAGCTGCTGGCGGAGCATGCGCATGCGTTGCTCAAATCGATCCTGCGGGGTGGTGCCTTCTTTGTACTGCCAGTGCGCGGCGATACCGAAATCGGCGGTGCGATGCATCTCCCATGTGCGTATCTGCACCTCCAGAGGTTGCTGGCGAGGACCGATGACCTTCGTGTGCAGAGACTGATACATGTTCGGCTTGGGTTTGGCGATGTAGTCGTCGAAACGCCCGGGAATAGGCAGCCACAGGTCATGCACCACACCCAGCGCGTGGTAACAATCGGGAACCGTGTCCACGATAACACGTATCGCCAGCAGGTCGTAAATCTGGTCCAGGTCAATCTCCTCTTTGAGCATCTTCTGGTAGATGCTGTACAGGTGCTTCGCTCTGCCGTGCACTTCTGCACGTATCTTCTCTTTCTCTAATCGCTCTTTCAGGATACGGATGGCTTCGTTGATATCCGCTTCACGCTGTTTGCGGGTGCTTTGCACACGGGCGGCGATTTCGGCATACTTCTCCGGTTCCAGATACTTAAACGCGAGGTCTTCCAGTTGCCACTTTATCTGCCAGATACCCAACCGGTGCGCCATCGGCGCAAGGATTTGCAGGGTTTCGGTGGAGATTTTTATCTGCCGGTCACGGGAGAGAGCGTCGAGGGTGCGCATATTGTGCAGACGGTCCGCCAGTTTAATAATCATCACGCGCAGGTCGCCCGACATGGCGACGAAAATCTTACGCAGGTTCTCCGCCGTGTGCACCACTTCGCGCTTTCGCTTGCGCTTCTCATGGTCGGTGAGTTCGTCCTCTTCCTGCTCCTTTTCCAGATAGCCCTTCAGTTTCGTTACCCCGTCCACGAGCAGGGCTATCTCTTCTCCAAACAGGTGACGGATGTCATCCAGGCTAATTCTGGGGGTGCCGTTTTCATCTTCACTGTGCTCCAGTACATCGTGCATCAAGCCTCCCGCCAGGGTAGGAACGTCCATCTCCAGTTCTGCCAGAATGCCTGCTACCGCCAGAGGATGGGTGATATAAGGCTCTCCGGATTCACGCCGCTGGTTCTCGTGGATATACTCCGCGACCCGGTAGGCGTGCACGATGGTACGGGTATCCGCCTGGGGGAGGTACTCGCGCACCCTGTCTAGAAGCGCGAGGAGTTCTTCCGGCAGTTCGGTGCCGCTATCGTGAAGGATATGTTCCAGATTAACCTGCACCATCGTCGTGGGTTTCGGGGCAAGCTGACTCATTTATTACTCTATTATACCCGAACTGTGCCGGACGTCGTGCACCTGAAGCTGGATTTCGCGTCGTCCGTTGAACTCGTTCCACTGGGGAGTGTACACCATGTCCACCTCATCCCCCACCTCGAACCGCTCGTCGTAATCGCCCATACCGAATGCAATGCAACCCGTCGGAGGTAACGCCTCTCCACGTACCGTCAACTTCCAGTGGGAACCATCTCCCACCCGTCGCTTCTCCAGAATGGTTAGACCGCGACTGAGGAACATCGGTTCGGGATTGCCGTGCCCGAACGGCTCCATCCGCGCTATCTCATCCACCAACGCGGGGGTTATCTCCGCAGGCTCGATATCCGCGTCGATGTCCAGCCGCGGCAACAGGTCCTCAGGCGACATCCACTCGTGAGCCAGACGGTTCAGGTGTTCCCGCAGTTCTTCGAGATGCTCCATCCGAATAGAAAAGCCCGCCGCCAGTGTATGCCCGCCGCACTCGATGAACAGCTCGCGACGCTCCTCGATAGCCCGAAAGATGTCGTAAGGACGAATGCTTCGCGCAGAGCCACGCCCTACTCCACACTCCGAGTCCACCGCAATCATCACCGTCGGGCGGTGGTACCGCTCCAGTACTTTGCTCGCCACAATGCCGATAACGCCCTTATCCCACTCTTCACCCGCCAGTACGAGCACCCACTCATGGGCGATGTCGCGTTGTGCTGCCTGCTGTAACGCCTGGTCCAGAATACGTTGCTGTTCGCTGCGTCTGCGCCGGTTGTGTTCCTCCAGCTCCTGCGCCAGCTGCTGGGCACGTTGAGGGTTGTCGGTGGTCAGCAGCTCCAGTGCAACCGCCGCGTCATCCAGCCTGCCGACTGCGTTGATGCGCGGAGCCAGCGCAAATTGCACCTGACGCATGGTCAACGGTCCGTCTGTAGGAACACGCGCCACCGACAACAGTGCCTGAACGCCCGGTCGCTTCGAGCGCGGGATGGAAGGCAGACCGTACCAAGCGAACACGCGGTTCTCCTCCATCAGGGGCATCACGTCGGCAATCGTGCCCAGCGTGGCAAGGTCCAGAAAGTGGTTGCGGTAGTTCTGAGGCGAGAACCCCTTCGCCCGCACCAGCGCTTCACCCAGACGATAGCTGACCCCTACCCCGCTCAGGTTGGGAAAGGGGTACCGGGAGTGAGGTAAGTGCGGATTAACCACAGCCAGAGCGCGAGGAACCTCCTCGCCCGGCTCATGATGGTCGGTAATGATGACATCTATGCCCAGCTCGCGAGCGTGCTCCACCACGTCGTGCGCCTGAATGCCGCAGTCGCAGGTGAGGATGAGCGATACCCCCTGCCGATACGCCTCATCCACTACCGGCACGCGGATGTCATACCCATCGCGCTTGCGGTGAGGCACTCTCGCCTGCACGCGCGCCTGCAGCTTGCTCAGCGTGTGGTACCACAGCGCCGCGCTGGTCACGCCGTCCACATCGTAGTCGCCGTAAACGAGGATTTTCTCTTTGCGCTCCATTGCCTGCAGGAGACGGTTTACCGCAACCTGAGCGCCGGGCAGCAGAAAGGCATCGGGCAGGTGCTCCCAGTCGGGGTTCAGGAAACGCTCTGCCTGGTCAGGTTCGGTAATGCCACGGTTTACCAGCAGGCGAGCCAGAATCTCGCTGACGCCCACCTCTCGCTGAAGTCTGGCAACGATTTCTGGACGCCCCGGCTGAATCACCCAGCGCACACGATGAGAAAGACCCCGTGTCACCGATATTACCCCCACACTGTGAATGTGAATCAAAAGGAGCGGGCGAAAGGTTCACCCGCTCCCGGCAATTTACGCCCTCCGGCGACGCTTGGGACGTGACTTACTGCTCGTCGTAGCAGAGGTAACACCCGCTTCCGGCGCACCATCTCGCCTCACCGTTGTCTCCGAAGGCTGTGCAGGCGCTACGCGCGGCACCGCCGGACGCGCACCACGTCGCTCTGCAACCTCCTCCCACCATGCTACAATCGGACTGGCGTTGAAGATGGACGAGTAGGTACCGGTAATGATACCCACCAGCAGGGCAATGGTAAATAGCCTGACCACCGGACTGCCCAGCACCAGCAACGCCACCAGAGTAAGAATAACCGTCAACGAGGTGTTGATGGAGCGGGCAAAGGTCTGCAAGATACTCTTGTTGGCGATGTCGTGGAAGGTCTCGCCGCGAATGCGGTTGCGCAGGTTTTCGCGGATGCGGTCGAACACCACGATAGTATCGTGCACCGAGAAACCGATGAGCGTGAGCATCGCGGTGACGAACAGCGCATCTACCTCCCAGTTGCGCAGTTTGCCCATGATGGCAAAGGTTCCTACCAGCACCAGTACATCGTGCACCAGCGCGATCACCGCTGCTACGCCGAACTTGAAGCCCTCGCGGATGCCGCCGATGGCGAAGCGCACCGCCAGGTATAACAGAATCAACGCCTCCGACAGCACGATGGCTACCACAGCGTTGCGAGTCTGCTCCTTGCTAACGATGCCTCCGACCTGTGTGAAGCTTTGCTCCACCGGCGTGCCCAGGTCGGCAAGGGCACGCTTGATAGCCTCTTTCTCCTCCGCACTGATTTCGCGCGTGCGGATAAACACGAGGTTGCCCTCACCTACCACTGCCTTCGCGTCGCGGAAACCACCACGCGCCAGCGCGCTCTGTACCTGCTGTGCGGTGACGGGCCTGTCAAACTGCAGCTGCAGTTCGGAGCCGCCCGCGAAATCCACGCCCAGCTTCAGTCCACCTACCACCCACGCGATAACGCCTATGGCGATGAAGGTTCCGCTTATCGCGAACCACAGGTTCTTCTTCCCCACGATGTCGTAGTGAACCGACCACTGCCTGCCCAGTCCGAACAGGCGCGGGTTGTTGCCGATGCCCAGACTGACCAGCGTCCACAGCATGGTGCGCGTCACGGTAATCGCGGTGAACATGCTGATAGCAACACCAATCATCAGCATCAACGCGAAGCCCTTGACCGCACCCGTGCCCAGCGCAAACAGAATAATACTGGTGATAATGGTACATACGTTCGAGTCGAAGATGGCGGTGAAGGCGCGCTTGAAGCCGTCGTCGATAGCCGCTTTCAGCGTCTTGCCCGAGCGAAGCTCTTCCTTCATCCGCTCAAAGATGAGGATGTTCGCATCCACCGCCATACCGATAGACAGGATGAAGCCGGCGATGCCCGGCACGGTGAACACCACACCCAGCATCTTGTATGCTGCCAGCGAGTAGAGCGTGTACAGCCCCAGCGCCAACGACGCCAGAACACCGGGCAGAAGGTAGTAACCAATCATGAACAGCAGTACCAGCCCCAAGCCCACAACTCCTGCCCACAGGCTCTGTCGCACAGACTCCTTGCCCAGCGTCGCGCCTACCTTGGCCATCTGAATAATCTCCAGAGGCACCGGCAGGGCACCGGAGTTCAGCAGGGTTGCCAGTTCCGCCGCCTCCACCGCGCTGAAACCGCCCTCGATGACGCCCTTTCCACCCAGAATCGGCTCGTTGATACGAGGAGCGGAGATGATGCGGTTGTCCAGCACGATGGCTAAGATCTCACCCACGTGTTTGCGGGTGAAGTCACCGAAACGGCGCGCGCCCTCTGCGTTGAACTCGAATGAGACCTGCGGTCTGCCCATCTGGTCGTGCACCAGCTTGCAGACAGGCTTCAGTTCCGCACCGGTGACCACCGGGTTCTGTTCGCCCATCTCCTGGGCACGCAGCTTCTGGTCCTGCAGAAACTCAACAATATCTACTTCTTTTTGCTGAACCGTGTCGTAGACTACATTGACCTCGCGTCCGTCCTTTTCTCTCTGCTCGATACGGTAGCGCGCCATCGGGTTGCGCTCGTTCTGCACCGACGGCAGATACCAGAACTCCAGCTGGGCGGTGGTCTGGATGAGCCTCAACGCTTCCTTTTCGTCCACTACGCCCGGAAGTTCCACCAGAATACGGTCCAGTCCCTGCCGCGCTACTACAGACTCCGTGACGCCGAGGCGGTTGACGCGCCTTTCCACGATGTCCACGACGGAAGCCATGTTCTCAGGCTTCCACTCGCGCTGCTTTTCCGGGGAAAGCTTCTCGGTCTGCGCGCGCAACACTACGCGCACACCGCCTTTGAGGTCCAATCCCAGCTTGAAGGGTTCTTTTCCTCTGCCTGTCGTCAGCGGTTGAACGATAACCACCCACGCTGATACCAGCGTGACCAGTATTATCACGATCCACCAGCGGGTATTCGTGTCCAAAGCGGAAAACCTCCAGATTGCTCAAGAATACAACGAACCTACCCGAATTATACAAAATCACAGGGGGAGCGTCAAGCGCTGCCCGAGCTGTCGCCCGTGCACAGCCATTTTCAGGTATTATAATCCATGGGGTGTGAGCAATCATGCACCGCCGAACAAGCATTTCAGAACGATACCTGATGCCCTCGGCAACCTTTGAGCCTGCTTACCTCGCCCTATATCGCACGGGTGATCTACAGCGGCGGGCGGAAGAGGCGGTAGCGTTGCTCAAAGAGTGCCGCGTTTGCCCGCGTGACTGCCAGACGAACCGCCTGGAAAACACGGTGGGCATTTGTCGCACGGGCAGGTACGCGCGCGTCTCCAGCTATTTCCCCCACCACGGCGAGGAGGACTGCCTGCGCGGCTGGAACGGTAGCGGCACGATTTTCTTCTCGTGGTGCAACCTGCGCTGTGTCTTCTGCCAGAACTACGACATCAGCCACCGCGGCGAAGGCGTGGAAGTCCACCCGGAACGCCTGGCGCGTATGATGCTACATCTGCAATCGCTGGGCTGCCACAACATCAACTTCGTCACGCCCGAGCACGTGGTGCCACAGGTGCTGGAGGCTCTGGTGATTGCGGTGGAGGGAGGTTTGCGCCTGCCTATTGTATACAACACCTCCGCTTACGACTCGATGGAGAGCCTGCGCCTGCTGGACGGCGTCGTGGATATTTACATGCCGGACTTCAAGATATGGGACCCCGAGAAAGCGCATCGCTACCTGAAGGCTCGCGACTACCCGGAGGTCGCCCGTCGGGTTATCAAGGAGATGCACCGGCAGGTGGGCGTGTTGAAGTTTGACGAGCATGGTCTGGCGAAGCGAGGGGTGCTGGTACGCCATCTGGTGATGCCGGGCGACGTTGCAGGTACCGAGCACATTCTGCGCTTCCTCGCCGCGGAGGTGGCGCCCGATACCTATGTGAACATCATGGCGCAGTACTACCCCGCGGGGATGGTCTCTTCCGAGCGGTATCTCGAAATTAACCGGCGCATTACCTCACAGGAGTACTGGCGAGCGATTCGCCTGGCGGAGGAGCTGGGTTTGCGACTGGATGAACGGCTCTAACCGGAAA
>BEHS01000069.1 GCA_002898895.1 bacterium HR16
GCCAGCGGCGAGAAAACGATGTTGCCCATGCCCACGCGCTCGCACATCGGCAATACCTCTTTCTCAATCTCGCGCCCCAGCATGTTGTAGTGCGGCTGATTGGATACGGGCGGGTCGATGTTCATCTCTCGGCACAGGTGAACCGCGTCCAGTATCTGCGACGCTGACCACTCGCTGACGCCCCAGTAGAGTATCTTGCCCTGCCGAATCAGGTCACCCATGGCGCGAATCGTCTCTTCTAACGGGGTGTTTGTATCGTAGCGGTGGCACTGATACAGGTCGATATAGTCGGTGCCCAGTCGCTTCAGGCTGGCGTGACACTGCTCGAAGATATGCTTGCGCGACAAACCACGGTCGTTGGGTCCATCGCCCATCGGGAAGTATACTTTGGTCGCCAGCACATATGAGTCGCGCCGAAACGCCTTCAACGCTTTGCCCATCACCTCTTCCGCCCGTCCGGCGGCGTACACGTTCGCAGTGTCGAAGAGGTTGATGCCCAGCTCATAAGCCCGGTAGATACACTGCGCGGCGGTTTCCTCGTCGGTGGCATGTCCGAAGGTCAACCATGAGCCGAGGCTTACCTCGCTCACTTTCACCCCCCATTTGCCCAGCTTACGGTATTGCATACATCCTCCTCCTGTCTCCGACTTCATAAAACGTTTAAGGTAAGTATAGCACGTTCACATCATGCCGGTCAAGTGCCTAGCGAGCGCGGGAACCCTGCTCTGGCACAGGAGTATATCGGGAGAAATCCAGCTGCCTGCTTCGAACCACCTGCCCCCCGACACCCCCGTGCAGACGGACTACCTCCACCTCCGCCCGGAACCAGTATGGGGTGCCCATGATACCCTCTGCCATGACTCGCTCGCGAAACTCTTCCGGTGTCCTGGCATCCTGCATGACGGTGTTTAACTGAATACCTCCCTCGGGTGTGGAGGTTATCAATCGTACCCCATACCGCACCCTCTGCTCTCTGACCGCCTGTATCCATGCCTCACCGACATCCGTAACTGGCAGCTGAGCGGAAGCGTAGAGGAACGCCTCGCGGGTGGCAGGGTTGCGCAGGGAAACAATCACAGGCTTTCCTGCAAGCAGATTCTGCCTCGCCGTAGCGGGGAGGCGCGCTGCTGCCATCAGGAGTGCATCGCGCATTCGTGCAATCTCTGCTATGTTATTATAGTACATGGAACGCAGCGGCGCATCATACTGGTAACGCACCGACATAAATGAAGCCCACTCCCCCAGCGCGTCTCGCTGCAGGTCCGTCAGTCCCCATATCTCCAGAGCGGTGGCAAAGGTGAGACCGAAGCGATTCTGGTCGCTCATCCAGCGTGCTATGGTCTCTCGCGGAATATCCGCAAGCCGATGCCATACACGCTGGCGAGCGGAGAACTGTAGCACACCGCCCTTACGCTTAACAGTGTAGAGGCGCAGAGTATCCAGCGCGTCCAGCAACGCCTTCGCAGAGGTCGGCATGTACGTGAGCACGCGAGGAAGCATGGTCAGCGGGTAATATTCCGCTACCACTCCCGTTCCCGTTGCGTTTGCCAGTGCAAGCAACGCCTCGGGAATAATCACCTGCTGGGGGTTGCGTGGCTTGTCGGTAATGCGAGCAGAAGCCTCTGAGGAGGTCAGCAAATCAGACGGTTTGCGCTCACGAGCCGACACCTCTTCACCCCCAAGCCCGTAACTACTCGACGAAAGCCCTGAAGGTTGATAGCGCGTGAGTTTCCAGCCGTTGCCAAGCGGGTCGTAGTACAGCACGAACAGGGTTGTTATCCGGTTCCCCTCACGCCTCACACGCGGGGGAACTCGCTCCGCACCAACCAACACCGCGGTGCCACGCAACACCCGCTGCCATTCATCCTCCGTCAGTGCCCACAATACCGCAACAAGCTGCGGATCGTTCTGTAGCATAGACCGCATCCGATAATCGCCTTCCCCGTCTCCTCCGCTCCTTCGCCCCGCCAGTCGTCGCAGGGCATCTTGTATCTCCGCCTTCCGTCGGGTCACCGTCTGGCGTATTTCATACTCCTGTCGTGACTTCTGTTCAGAAGACTGATACAACTCGTAGCCTTCGCCGCTGGTGCGCCAGGAGAGGTCAAAGGTACTGGCAAGCGCGCTCATTACCTGTGCAGCGGGCAATTTTCGTACAAACACACAGGCTCGCCACGAGGAAACCCCTGTGCTCACGCGGAAGGGCACAGCCGTCTGTCGGGAGAGGTCCTGCAGTATGTCGCGTAGAGATGTCCCGCCTCGCTCGATAGTAACGGGTCGTTGCAAGCGCGAATCGCTACCAAGTCCAGGAGGCTGCTGTGCCATGACGGGGAAGACGAGTGTCAGGTGCAGAAGTATGAAAGCGTATCGGACTATGCGGCTCCGCACGGTGGTTCCTCCTCTTGCTTGCGTATATCGTATCAGGGTTTCTCGCCCCTACAGGCGCGCTCCTGCCGTTGACAATCACGCTTCGATATTGCTATAATAATCTTGCCGACGGTCGGGGTGTGGCGCAGTTTGGTAGCGCGCACGGTTCGGGTCCGTGAGGTCGGCGGTTCAAGTCCGCCCACCCCGACCATTTTTGTACTACTCGTGGTGCCCTTCGTGTCCCCCGCTCTCCGGCGCCTGCTGTCCGGTTGTTTGTTCCTGCGGGGTACCGACCGGCTGTCCCCACACCATTAAACCACCCAGATGCCCCGTGCGTGCCGCCAGCACCGCCGACGCAATGACCAGCACCGCGACCACCACCCGTACTATTGGCATATCTTTCTCATCGGGATTGCCGGAGGACAATAGCCGTCTGGACGCTCCGGTGTAGGCTGCCAGCACGAACAGAGATAGCCCTGTTGCCACCAGAGTCAGCAGAGCCGCGCTGTGGTGCGGTTCTCCAAGCTGCTCCACCCGTGTGCTACCCTCACCGAACTCCTCTGCCCCCTCGCCGGTGAAGTATGCACCCAACCCGCCGATGAAGCCCGCGATAAGCAGTATCAGCGTCACGTTGCGCCAGAAGCGGGTTCCCCAGCCGAGCCACGCCAGAGCGGTTAGCACCGCCAACAAAATGAAGGCGATGGGGTAATGCACCACCACAGGGTGCAGGATAGGGATCTGGTACATTGTGCCCTCCACAGAGTTACTTAGCTACAGTATACCATATTGCCCGCTCGTCTCCACAGCAACCAGCAAACAAACCCCGCGAGCGCACCGCCCAGGTGCGCCAGCGCAGAGACATCGCTGAAACCGGCTATTTGCTCAGTAACCCCCAGCAGTTGCAGGAGAAGCCACAGCAGTGCCATCACCCATGCAGGCATACTGAACACCCACCATCGCCACGCCCACCACCAGCCGTAGGCCAGCTGTACGCGCGCATAGGGAAAAGCGAGCGCGTAGAAGACAACCACCCCCGAAATACCCCCGCTGGCGCCGATACAGGGGATGTCAGGACGCGGGTCAAAAGCGATGTGCAGAAAATTGCCAGCCAGCGTCGCCAGCACCAGCAGTAACACGAAGCGAGCGTGCCCTAAAAAGTCCTCCACATTGTCGCCGAACACCAGCAGGAAATACAGGTTGCTCAGCAGGTGAAAGGCGGAACCGTGCACAAAGAAGCTGGTGAACAGCGTGATGCCGCCGTACCGCCACCATTCGGCGGGGACGAGCGCAAGGGTGCGCATTGCCCGCTCCATATCAAAGAAAGCCATCACGCTGATGGCGGTAATAGTGAATGCAGTCAGCCAGGTCATCCACGGCTGGCTCTGCAGGAAGTTCTCCTCTTCTACCGGCAATCCCAGCAACAGGAGCGCCGCTTGCAAAGGGCTATCGGGTAATTCCTCACTGATATCCGACTCGCGGGCACGCCGGCTTAGCGCTTCCACTTTCGCCATCGCCAGAGCCTCTTTCGCTTCTGGGGGCAGGTTTGTCTCTTGAGGCTTGACAGGTGGTGGAGCAGCGGGCATCTGCTCCAGCTCGCCGGCGTCTGTCCACACAAACTGGCACAGCTCGCACACATCTATCGTCACCGGCACATTTGCCCCGACCGATACCTGGCTCATCGGCTTGCGACAGGACGGGCAGAGCAGCGAGGAGCGAATACGTCCCTGCGTGGCAGCAACCCACAGGGTACGCACCGTGCTTTCCTCCACTGCCTTACGCAGCACAGACAGCGCAACCGCGCGCCCCCCACAACGCGCACACTGCCATACCAGTCCTGCGTAGGACTGATAACGTAATAGCGGTTCCTGACATCGCGGGCATATCATCGAAGCCTCTAGAACCCCGCCGCAATCAGGTCGATTTGCCAGCGGCGGGTCAAACTGGACCAGGTAAGTAGCAGTTCGCGAATGCCTATCCGGTAGCCGATAGAGATTTCTACATCGTTGTAGCGCGTGCCCTGAAAGCGGCTGTAGCTGAGGTTTGCCCCCACACGCCACAACGAGCTGAAACGGTACGAAGCGTCTGCAGAAAGGGTCAGCGAGTCGCTATCCAGTATCCGCGTGCCCACCAGGGAGGCGTTCAATCGCTGTCCCACAGACCATGCGAACATTCCGCTCAGCCGATGTCTACCGTAGCCAGTCACCTGCACCAGCCGGTCGTGGGTATAGTCATACGTCAGGCTCAGGAGCGCGCCGTTCCACAGCCCTCTACTGGCGGAAATGGTCGCCAGCAGGCTGGAACCGGTGGTCTGGCTGTTGCCCCACAAGTAGCTTGCCATCAGGGAAGAGTTCACAGTAAACCCAGCCAGCCGCAGGGGGACGGTATAGAGCCGGGAGCGCAACCCCGCGCCATCGGTGCGCACACGCTGGTCAGCGAACTCGCTGAGCCGGCTGCTGAACGTAGTAGAAAGGGTCATCTTCAGCAGACTGCCCAGCTTTAACGGATTGCTTTCCACATACAGGTCACTGCGCAGGTCACGGTAGCGCGTGCCCGACAGATTCTGCCCCCCCGACAGGTTCAACCCGATACGCCCCTGCCCGAACCCGTAGGACAGCCCGCTATTGATGTACAGGTTACGGTGCGCGGGCACGTCCACGTAGAAGTGCGTACTGGCGTTCTGGCTAAACCAGTGGGCGTGGCTCCAGCGAATCCCCCAGTCTCCTCGCGTCAAGCTGGTCAGCGCAAACGCTCCTTCCATTATCCCCGGGCGGCTGTATGTGTGTTCGAGGTCCAGAGACCAGCCCGGACGTATCGCGTAGACGGCGCGCCCCACCCTTTGTGCATGGCGCAACCGCAACGCCCCTACCGCCTGCGGCGATACTACGTAGTAGAACGGCAGGTCTATCGTCAATCCGCCCGAATTGACGCCCACAATCTGCTGACCCAGCGCCTCTCCCGAGCGGAAGGAGAGGTCGTACATCGGCATCGTTAATAGCTTCTGTCCGGCAACGTACATCTTCGCATGGCGAAACTGGATGCGCTCACCGGGGAGTAGCACCGCGCTTTCCGCAACGAACAGCAGTTCACTGGTGGAGAGGTCGGTGTAGGTGTAGGCACCGGGGCTACTGACGACAACCGGCTCCTGTTCCCAGAAAGGTCCCCTGAAAACGACCTCGCGTATCAGCCCGTTCTCAATAACTACTGCCTGCCCTTCATCGCGGCGGGGATAGTAGCGCACTCGTTCCGCCACCAGGGTTCTTTTGCCGCGCGTCAGGATAGCCCCTTCCGCTACCAGCAGGTCCTCATCCAGTCGGTACTGGTAGCTGCGAGCCTGCAAGCGCAGATTACCGACAACCACCTCCGCCTTTTGCTCGGAAGAGACCGCTTCCAGAGTGCGCCAGTCCGCGCTGTAAGCCAGATACTGTGAGGATGTGAACAGGTAGGTATTGACCCGCTGACGGAGCATCTCGGGGTCGTCGGTGAAAGTGACGCGGATTTCCTCAAAGGCGGAGGCTCCGGGTATCGTTGCGGTGATAGTCGCGACGCCCGGCAGGGTAGCACTGGTCAGCTGAGTTCGGGCTATACCCGCAGTGGTACTGATCATCGAGTCACGTAATACGCCCGATGACGCGCTGAACTGCACCTGTGTGCCGTCCGGCACAAGGTTGCCTCTGTCGTCGCGCACTTCCGCGCTGAGCAGTGCAACCGACTTGCCGTCCGACAAGATTATCGAGGGCGAGGCGGATAGTTTAATGCTATAAAGCGGCGCTGCACCGACCGCAACGCCGCTCCAGATTACCAGCAGTAACAGAGTCCCCGTGCGCAGATTCACGCACCATCGCCTCCGTTACTGGGGGGGCGGAGGAGGAGTGTCCAGACCGGCACCACCGCCACGCGCACCGGACGCAAGGGCGGCAATCAACCCCAGCCCCAGCACAATCCAGCCCACATTCGAGCCGCGCTTCACGCTCGGCTTCTTTGCTGGCACCGCGCCGGGCTGCACAACGCTGACCTCGCCAAGTGCCAGGTCCTGTAGCACGCGGTTGACCGCTTCGGTTACCGCCTTCGCGTTCACTTCGTCCTGCGTGCTGGTAGCGGTTCCCGCCGCCTCGACGGAGATAGCAACCGTCTTGAGGGCGCGTCCGCTCTTCACCTCCACCCACTGCACCGACACCGTCAGCGAGGCTTTATGCGCCCCTGAATCGTAGCTGTAGTCCTCGATGACACCGGCAATAGCGTATTCCGTTCCGATTTCACGCGCCACCCGTACCGCCAGCTCGGTATCCTCAAAGGGCGGTGTAATGTCCGGCACGCGCAATCGCCCTTCCTCTACCGATCGAGCTATCGATGGGTTGGCTGCGCTGAACTGCACTACATCGAACTTACCGGTGCCTCTGAGGCTCGACGACACCGCGCGGGTCAGGCTGGCGCCGAGCGTCGCGGGTACGGCCGCACCGATTTGCTGAGAGGGCGCGAAAGGCAACACCAGCACCGTTGGCGGTAGTGGCTTCCCCTGCGCAGCCGCTGCGACTGCGGGGCTAAACAGTATCGGCAACAACATCGCAAGCACCACCGCTCGCGCCGTCCACATCCGCACGGATGCCCGTCGGAAAGGATTCATTGCTTCAGAACCTCCTCATCGTGCTCTCAGAATATTCAGGAAGGGGGCTTCCCCAACAGGAAGCCCCTTCTTGCTTTACCTTGTCAGAACGATCGGCTGCACCACGCTGGCGGTCTGGCCGTCTTCGGTGGTGGCGGTTATCCTCACCATATAGGCACCAGCCGGTACCGCCACACCTGCGCTGTTGCGTCCGTCCCATGTGACGCTGTTCACGCCGCGTCCGACCGCCTGCCCAGCCTGCAGGGCGCGTATCGGCTTGCCGGTGGCATCGGTAATCTGCACCGCCACCGACGCCTCTGCGCTCAGCGCGTAGCTAATCTGCACGCGGGTGCTACCAGCCGAGCGGGTCTGCGCCACGCGCACGTTGCTGATCATCGCCGCCGTGCGCACACGAGGCTGAACGATTATCTGGAACCGGCGAGTGCCGCCGTTCGCGCCGCTGTTGTAGGTGTAGGACGGCAGGGTGGTCAGCACGCGCCGCACGTTGGCGTCCACATCCACCAGCACCATCTCGACGTTGCGGCTAATCTTCGCCAGATTGGGCCACGAGAGGGTGACCGGTGTGTTCGGCATATCGGTGAGCACCTCAAAGGTGTACACCTGCTTCGCACTTGCACTGCGTCGCACGTCCACAGCCAGCGGAGCATTGCTCTCCGGCGACAGCAGCTGCACGTGCACGTAATTCGCCAGCGGAGCAGGCTTCTCGATCTGCAGGCTGTCACCCGACACACCGATGTAGTTGTCGGAGTCTACCACGTCGCCGGCGCGGGCTACCAGCTGCACCATCCAGTCGCCATCGCTCATCTTCGCCGAGCGTGTTATCTGCCTGCCGCCTGCGGAACGGCTTCCGGGCGGGTTGAGGATGAGCTCGGCGTCCACCAGAGCGCGTATCCAGTATCCCACGAAGGGCTCCAGGTTCTCACCTGCGCTCACCAGCCTGTAAGCACGGGCAGCCGGGTCGTAGCGCCATGCGTAATCGCGCATCAGACCTCTGCTCGCCGCCTCGGCAAGGGTCATCACCTGACCGGCTACGCGCACCTGCGCCGCACCCAACAGCGTAGGCTGCAGATACACCGAGCCTATCATGTTCCAGCCCTGTGTCAGCTGGATGGAGAACGGCTGGGTCTGGTCGGCAAGCGTGCCAACAGGCGATACCTGCACGGGGTTGCCTGTTACGCGCACCCAGTAACCGGCACCCGCCTGTGCCACGATAGCGCTACCGCTCACGTAGCGGTTCGCCAGCGGCGACCAGCGGATGAGGTTAATCGTGCTGGTATCAAACCCGAACAGGAAGTCGGGGTCGCTCGATGGCGGTATCAGCGGAACAGAAATCATGCTGATACCCGGCTGGATGGTGAAGGTTGCACCCTGCACCTGTATTGTCACCGGTGTGCTGTTCACACCGTCGTATTCCTCATTGCCAGCCCACGATGCGTAGGCAGACCATGTACCGGTAACACCGGGTGTGAACTGCACCGAGAAGGAGCCGTCGGAAGCGGTATTGACGTTCTTTATCTCACCTGTACCCACCGGCGGCGAAATCACCACCTGCACCGAGGCGCTGACCGTTGCACTGCCCGACAGGGTGAGCTGTCCGTTGAGCGTCACAGCCTGACCAAGCGTCACAGGCCCGCTGGGCGCAGTGAGCGTCAGGGTCGCTTTGTTCACGGTCGGACCGGTCTGCACGGTGGTGCCGGGACCTACCGCCGCGTCGAACTGGTCCTGAGCGCGGAACTGGAAGGTGTGCGTGCCCTCGCTCAGGCGTCGCTTGAACTGGTAGGTGACACCCGCCACGTAGTCGGTTCCCGTACCGACCTTTGTCATGGCGTACCATGTGCCGTCGATGTTGATTTGCACCTCGCCGCCGGGTGTGCCAGTGAACGCTTTCGGAGCGTCCCCATCGGCGTCCTTGTAGGTCACCTCGTACACATACTCTGTGCTGAGTTTGCCCGACGTCGGGGTGACCTTCGGGTTCAGCAATTGCGGCGGGTTGTTCACCTGCGGACCGGTTCCGGTCAGCGGGTCGGCGTCCGCTCCGTAGTTGTCTCTGGCTTCAAAGCGGAAACCGTAGCTGCCGGGGGAGAGGTTCGAGTTCGCCGGCACGTCCGCGGTGAAGATAACGCCCGTCGTGTAGTCGGTGCCGCTGCCGGTCATGTCCAGCGTTCGCTCGGAGTTATCGGGCTGGATCACCACCACCCGCACGAACTCCGGTGCGTCGCCGTCCGCATCGCTGTAGGTCACCGAGTAACGGAATGCGGCGCGTCCCGACTCGCGAATTGGCACCACAGAACCGTTGCTCAACGCTGGCTTGGTGTTGGTTACTGTAGGACCGTTGCCCAGTAGCGGGTCAGCATCTGCCGTGCCATCGTTCGCCTCAAAGCGGAACTGGTAATCACCAACCAGCAGGCGCGAGTTCGCCGGAATATTGCCGGTGAAGGTCACGCCCTGCGTGTAGTCTCCAGAGCCGGTGAGGTCCAGCACCTGCTCGGTGCCGTCCGGCTTCAGGATGCGTACCCGCACGAAGGCAGGAGCATCACCGTCGCCGTCGGTGTACTTCACGCTGTAGGTGAATGCCGCGTTGTGCGAGCCAGTAGCAGGCGTCACCGAGCCGTTGCTTAACACCGGCTTGAGGTTCAACACTTCAAACGCGCCGTTGACCTCCGCCGCGTTCTCAGCAAACGGGTCGGCATCCTGCGCTGCGATGCGATAGGTGTGGTTGCCAATCGCCAGCGGAGCAGGAGTCTGATAACGATAGGTCACGCCTGCACGATAGTTTGTGCCGCCCGTAGAGGTCATGTCTACACCCGTCGCGTCACCGTCAATGAACAGCTTCACGAACTTGGGTGCATCGTTATCCGCATCCTGATAGGTAACCACGAAGATGGGACGTGCCACTTTGGAAACCTGCGTGACCGCCGTGTTGCCATCGGTTGTTACCTTATTGTTTGACAACACAGGCTTGTGGTTCACTGCCACGTTTTGCAGCGCAGTGACGTTCACGCCGTTCTGGAAGCGGAACTGGAAGCTGTGCTGTCCGGGCGTCATCGGCGCGGCAGGCGCGTTGAGCGTCAGGCTATAGGTCACGCCGTTGCGGAAGTCCGCAGGCGTTGGAGCAGCGGGAATGGTTTCGTTCAGCACCAGCGGCGTGCCGTCTACCAGCACCTCGATATTACCCACCGGCGGAGTGCCGTTGGGGTTCGTAAAGGTAATCTGGAAGGCGTACGCCGCGTCGCTGCGCCCGCGCGGTTCGTTGTTACCCACAGGAGTAATGGTCACACGCGGGTTGGAGAGCTTGCCGAAGTCATTCACGTTGGGACCGCTGAACTCGCCCGTCACCGGCAGGCGAACGGTGTTGCCGCCATCCGACGCCACGAAGTGGTACTGGTGGATAGCGGGTTCGGCGCCCAGCGTGGTCGCGTATTCAAACAGCGCGCCGTTCACATAATCGGGCGTGCCGTTGGGTGCCATGTCGTACTCGGTGCCGTCAATCCACACGCGGATGAAACCGCCGTTCGCGGACACGGGCGCCTGTCCTTCAGCATCCTTGTAGATAACGCGGAAGGTGTAGAGCGTGCCCTGGTCGCCGCTGGTCGGAGTGACCGTGCCGCCGGTCGGCTCCAGCAGTTCGGGTGCGGTGTTCGCCACCACGTTGGGACCGGCCTGCCAGTCGGTAGTGGTCACCACCGTACCGTCGGAGGTGGTGAAGCGGAACTCGGTCTGTCCCACAGGCAGTTTGACGCCGGTCACATGGAACACCACACCATCTGAATACAGTGTGCCGCTTCCCGGAGCGATGCTCAGGTCGCGCTCGAAGATGCTGCCGGGGTCGGACGTGTTGCGATACTGCACCTTAATGAACGTGGGTGCGTCGTTGTTCTTGTCCACATACTTGATGCGGAAGGTGAACGACGTGGCGGTGTTCTGGAACCTATCCGATGCCAAGTAGTCGCCTTGTTTATCCGCCGGGTCAGGCGCCCAGTTTACATCCGTACCCACGATGGTTTCAGGCTTCACCAGATACGGCTGTTTGTTGTCCACCACAATCGGCCCGGCAATAGTGTTCTCCACCACCACCTTGTTAGCATCGTCGTTCGGGTCGGTAGTGGCGTTGGCGGGCAAGAGAGTGGTCTCGCCCTCCAGCAGGGTGTTGGGATCGTACGGATCGCCCCAGTTATCGGTGAATTCGAAGTAGTAGTGCCGTGTGCCCGGTTGCAGTATGATGCTGGGGTCGGAGGAGGTGTCAAACTTGTACACCACTCCATCCGAGTATTGCACCGAAGCCGGGCTCTCGCGCACCATATTCACCGTGACCCATGTTCCGCGCGGTGCGGGGTCATCTCTCAGCTGGATGTGCAGTCTGGCACGCACCGGTCGCTGGTTATTCGGGTCGGTGTACTTCACGCGGAAGACGTAGTTGGTACCCTGTTTACCCGTTGCCGGTGTTACCGAGTAGTCCGAAAGTATCGCCTTGCTGTTCACGAAGGGCCCCATGAAGAAGTTGCGCCCCTTCGTGTGGATGCCACCGGCGGGCAGCACCGGGTCGTCCAGCGGGCGCACCGGAAACCGCACCGTGCGCGTGCCGTCGTTCGCCTCGAAGTAGTAGGTATGCGGTCCCCTCGGCAGGCGCGTGCGAGCCACATACACGCCCGGGTTGGTCTGGGCGGGGTTTTCGGGCTGCATGGTCAGCTGTATCGGGTAGCTCTCGCCGGTGTAATCGTTGCTGATGAAGACCTTAATGTACGCCGGATCGCGGTCACCCTGGTAGCCGATACGGAACTCGAACACCGTATCTTCCGTGCCCATCGCCACCGGGAAGGATTGCGTGCCCGGCGGGGTTGGCCCCGGTTGCGGGTGGAAGGGTCCGTTAGGCAGCATCTGGTCAGGGTTCCAGAAGACGGTGGTATCATCCGCCGCCTTGCGCACCGTGCCCAGATGCAGGAAGTTCGGCTGGAACATGGAGCGGAATCCGTTCAGCACGGGCGTAATGCGCGGGTGCTGTAGGGAGAAAAGCGGATAGGCAGGGTCGAAAATTGGATGCCCGGGCTGGAAAATAGATACAATGTTGACATCTACAGGAGCATGGTCCACGCCCGCACGGAACTCGTAGGAATGAGCACCGTAGCTTCCAACTACGTAGGCGTTATCGGTGGGGCGTCCGTATTTATAATTCAGTCCATATCGAGTATCTGAGGAGGGTCCAATGTAATGGGTCGGCTCCCAAACATACTCGTAGACCACACCGTTCTGGAAGTCCTGAGGGCTAAGTTCGCCTAAGGGGATAGGGTTGCCCTGAGCATCGAACTTGTAGATGGGAACCATCCAGTGAGGTTCCCCATCAATGTAGATGTACACCCCCCCAAAATCGTGTCGTCTCTGCCCGTTCTCAATAATATTGACGCGCCCCGTTCCGTAGATGATGTTGCCATGCGGGTAGTCTGTCTCGGGATAAGGAGGCATTTTCGCGTCTTGGACAAATTGATACGACACACTTCCTGACGGATCCCAATTGAAGAACTGAAATATTGGCTGCGGTGGGATACCGTTCGGATGCCGGTAGGTGATACGGAAGCGGTAGCGAGTGGAACTAGAGCCGTCGTCTGGCGCAAGGGTGTCCAGCGGATCTGGGCGTAGTGGGTCACGCTGCAGCGGGTCGGCGGCTGCTAGTGCCTCATCCTCGAACAAGGTTCTTTGCCTCCACAACTGGAAGCGGGACAAGACATCAAGCACCGGCTGGATGATAATCAGATCAGCCGGATTGAATGTGGCAGTGAAGGGGTCCTGTAACTGTCCCTGATTGTTTAGCCACATCACAACCAGCGAGAGGCCGTAAGTGCCAACCCCTGCATCGCTGCCGCGGAACGCCCCTCGATAGATGTTGTTCGCGGGGTCCACAAGCTGTAGCGGCACAAGATACTGTCCACCTGTGCTTCGCGAGAGCACCAAAGTTACCGTTTGAATGCTCTCACCTTGACCGGGGTTGACCTGAGCAGTGGCGACAAACACTGTGTTTACAGAGCCGTCTGCTGCAGCACCTTGCAATAGCACCCGGTGGGGACGAATCGAGGTGTTGCCAATACTCGGCGCTGCCTGGCTACTGACAGCCCATGTCAGCACCCACAGGCTGGCGAAACATAATGCAAGCCACTTCCACCCGTTTCGCATGGTTGGTTTCTCTCCCTTAACCATTTTTCTTCGCCAATCCTCCCTCGCTTACCGCGTTATGACTACCGGTTGCACGGCGCGTGCGGTCTGCCCATCCTCGGAGGTAGCGGTTACCTCTATCAGATAGCTTCCCGCAGGTACTGCGATGCCTGCGCCGTCACGTCCGTTCCACGTCAGATTTGTTACGCCGCGCGATGCGGCTTCTCCTGCTTGCAGGGTCTGTATCACCTTTCCGGTTGCGTTCAGAATGCGTACCTTCGCGCTGGCGCTATCGCTCAGGGCGTAGCTGATAGCCACCGCGCCGCCACGTGTGCGCGTGACCCGCAACGAGGTAATACGCAGTCCTGCTGAGCCACGAGGCTCCGCCACTATCTGGAAGCGTCGGCTACCCGAAGCCCCTACCGTGAAGGTGTAGGAGGAGGTAGCACGCAGGTCGCGCGTGACCTTCGCTTCGGTATCTACCAGCTTCAGCCGCAGGGACGAGGGTACGCTCTGCATTCCGTTCCAGCGCAACACCACCGTGCTTTCAGGCTTCGGTGCGGAAACCACCATCTCCCACACCTGTCGGCGGGTGCCGTCGGCGCGAATGTCCTGAGCCAGCGCGCTCTGCCCATCCGGCGCAATCAGCACGGTGCGCACGCTCTCCTCCACCGGAGCAGGCGGCTTGGGCATGTCGTACAGGTCGATGCCGTCCACCGCGCGAGAGGCTGCGCCGATGACGGCGGTGGCGTCCTGCTTGTCTTCGCTCTGCGCGCTGAACTGCACCTGCCAGCGCACCGGAGCCACGCTCAGACGCGTTGGGAAGCTGATGGTTGCGCCGGTGGCTACTACATTCGGGAATATCATCTCCAGGTTGCGATTATCCGCGAATATCCAGTACCCCCTGCCGGGCATCATCAGTGCGGATGGGTCGCTATGCAGGGAGATGAGCCTATAGCCCGCAGGCGGTGTGGTATCGTAGTAGAACAACACGCTGCGCACGAGTCCGCGCTGCACCGCGTCCGCGAAGCTGATGGCAATGCCCTGCGTGGTGTCGATGAAGCGAATCAGCCCAATGGGAACCGGATAGGGATACGGGTTACCAATTTGCACCCATCCCTGTGGTAGAGGCAGACGCAGGGTGCCTCCAAAGGCATCTCCCGCTATTTTCGCTCCGTTCAGGGTCAGGGTCTGGTCGGTGTTGACCCGCAGCCAGTAGCCTTCACCCGGACGGACGTTATTGACCAGCGTGTAACGCCGTTGAGCGGAGTCCCAGCGCAGCAAGGCGAAGTCGCCCTGCTCCAGCCCCAGAACCGCCGCAGGGTCAGCGTTATCGAAGGCGAAGGGCAAGCTGACCATCTGGAAGCCGGTCTTCAGGTCTATTTTCGCCGTCATCGGCACAATCAGCGTGCGGGAAACGCTCTTCGACAGACTGCCCGGGGACACCGTGGAGTACACCCGGTATGTCAACTCACCCACTTTCTCGCCGGTTGGCTTCACGCGCCAGCTGACCGTCGCCACCTCGCCGGGCAGAATGGTGGAAATCGTCTTGGTGATACTTTCTCCGTCTGCCAGCGCCAGCCCACGAGGCAGCGAGATGGCGAGGCTTACATCCTCAAACGCCACGTTCTGCAGGGAGTTCAACGATAGGTAGTTCGTCACCGACGCACTGATAGTAAACTCCTCCGGTGACAACTGGTTGGCCTTGCTGGCATCCAGTCCCACCACTCCCGGCGACTCGGTATCCAGCGCGTAGCGTCCGGAGGGGTCGTTCGTGCTGGTGCCAAGCCCGATCATTGTGACGATAGTGCGGGACTTGCCCGGCGCCAGCGACTGCGGGTTCCAGTAGCTGGCAATAGCATGGTCGGTAATCTCCATCTCCGGGATAGAAGTGAAGTCCCACAAGCTCGCCGCCAGCCGGGAGAACTGGCTGATAACCACCCTGTCGGGGATAGTCAAACCGCTCTGTTTGAACAGCCAGCGCAGAATCGGCGCGTTCATCGTTCGGCGAGGCGCCGCATCCACGTACGGGGGCACCAGTCCACCCTGCAGGTCCAAATCGTTTTGAACGGGGAAGTACCCGGGTACCAGCACGTAATCGGGAGTGGTCACGTTGAAACCGCTGCCCACCTCTTCATCGATCAGGAAACGGATACCCACTTGATGGGTTTCCACGTCTTCGTTGGTGATGGTCCACGTGATACGCGCATAAGCGCCCACCAGCTCCACCACCTGGTCCACGCGGATGTTGGTGTCGGGGTGGCGCCAGCGACCGACAATCATGTAGCGCCCGCTACGGTCGGCAAACGGCTCGATGCCATCCACCCACTCCCCGTCGCCGCTACCCCATATCAGGTTTTCCGTTCCGTCGGCGGTTACGATGCGCACCGTCACCACACCAAAATTGCCACAGGGATAGGGGTAGGTGAAAATCAGCGGTTTGTTATCGTCATCGGTAGTGAAGCGTGCGCCCTGCACCGTGCCGAGCGTGATGCGCCCAATGGCATCATAGTTTGTGCCCCCGATACCGACCTGTCCGTCCAGACCGATACCGGTGGATAGAATGCCGTTATTCAGGTATACGGCGCGGAAGTCGTTGCTCGGCTGCGCAAGCGCGGTGGCTGACAGGATACCCGCCAGCAATCCTGCCACCAGCACGCACACCGCCCATCGTCGCGTGCTCCAACCGACGATTTCGAAGGGTTTCATCATCTGTCCTCCCTGTGTATCTTCCCCGTGTGTCATATTGCTTACCCGTCTATCGAGTAATCACAATCGGCGTCACCGTGCGAGTGCGCTCGCCATCAGGAGTAGCCGCTTCGATGTGCACCAGATAGCTACCCGCCGGAACCGCCACGCCCTTGCTGTCGCGTCCATTCCATGTCGCACTGTTGACGCCAGCGGAGCGGGTGCTCTGCACCAGACCGGTAACCGGTTTACCGGTAGCGTCGGTGATGGTGATGCGCACCTGCGCTTCGGCGGAGAGCGTGTAGTCGATGCTGAAACCACCGCCTCGCGTCGTTCGCACACGCACCGACGATACGCGCAGTGCGGAATGCACGTCCGGCTCGGCGATGACGGTGAAACTGCGTGTGCCAACTCCGCCGGGCTGGTAGGTGTAGCTGCCCGTTGTGCGCATCGCTACCCG